>DATBPG010000001.1:0-8080 GCA_036561485.1 Steroidobacteraceae bacterium
GGAACACTCGCTCCAGGCTGGAGAGGGGCATGACCGTCCTTGGTATCGATCACGTGCAGCTCGCCATGCCGGCCGGACAGGAAGAGCTGGCGCGGCGTTTCTATGGTCAGGCGCTGGGCCTGCCCGAGAAGCCCAAGCCTCCTGATATGGCCGGGCGCGGCGGCTGCTGGTTCGAATCTGACAGCGTGAAGATTCATCTTGGTGTGGATAAGAATTTTCACGCCGCGACCAAAGCCCATCCGGGCCTGCTGGTCAGCGACCTGCGGTTGATCCTGGAGCGCTGCCGCGCTCAGGGCTGCCAAGGCATCGATGAGACGTCGCTGCCGGGGTATCAGCGTGCCTTCGTCAACGACCCTTTTGGCAATCGTATCGAGCTCATCGAGAAGCCGTAAGCTCAGGGCTGCCGCGGACGCATCACGCAGCACTGCAGCGGCCGGCACTGCCCGCTAAGGGCTCTGCGCAGCAGCTGTTTGCGAAGCACGCGGGCCCGGCAGGCACATCCAATCGACCGGCGTCTCACCGGCTCCATTCTGCAGCCGCGCGACATCGGGATAGGCGCAGACAGTGTGTACGCCGAACTGCGGCTCGAATACCAGCCCTTGTGGCGGGTGCTTCGGTGCATCGGGTGCCGGCAGATGAGCGGCCAGTACGACGTCGGGCGCCGCATCACGCTGCACCCACTCATCGATGGCGGTGAGCCAGTCGGCGCGATAGCGATCTGCGTTACGCGGGATCGGCAGGATGAACAGCCGATAGAAACGCTGCGCCTGGCTCAGCCCGCCGCTTCTGGCGATCAGGCTCTCGTAAGCAGCGACGCTGGCGTTGGAGGATGCGGGGGCCTCGCTGCCGCCCCGATACTCGATGACCTTGCCGCCTCGGGCAGCATATCCGGTGAGATCCGGCGCCGCGCCCGTTGCCGCCTGGGCGTCGGAGTCGCGGACGACCACGCCATCATAATCTTCCGCATGGGCCTGCAGGGCGCTCAGCTGCTCCGGGTCAGCACCGATCCAGTACACGTAGCGCGCCGTTGCCCCGTAAAAGTCTTTGACCAGTGCCTTGGCCTGTTCGACCCCTGCGTGCAGCGCCCCATCCGAAGCGCCCTCTCGCGCCTGCGTGCCGCGAGCCTTCCTGCCGCGCGCACCTGCATGCCCGGAGTCCATCGTCGCCACCGCATAGCCATGATGCAGAGGCTCGTTGAGCGCCTGGGGCGCGACGGCTGCGCCATCGCCCAGCACCAGCAGGCTGCCGTTCCAGCCGCTGCTGGGCAGAGACACCTGCAGTTGCAGATTGAGACCGCGGCCAGGGCGAAGCTGCGCAGTGACTGCACAAAGCGCCGGCAGTTGCAGCGTTCCGGCCAGCCGGTCGCCCGCCGGGGAAGCGGGCACATCAAAGGAGCCGGCCGCAACGTCCCTGGCACTGAGCGCGCGCGTCTGTGCCAGGTGCATACGGCCCAGCTGCTCACAGGAGAGGACCGGTGTCTGATCAGGGCGGGCAACCGCGGCGCTCAGCGTACCGACCAGCGTTGCATTGCCGGCTGCAGCGCCGGCCGCGCCGAGATCGGCGGGAACTGCGCGATCACGCTGATCGACCACCACCTTGCCGTCCTTGAGCACCAGCACCGTGTGCAGCAGATCGTGGAAGTCCTCGAATGGATTGCCCCGTACCAGCACGATGTCGGCACGCTTGAGCGGCTCGAGGGTGCCGATGTCGTTCTGCAGCCCGAGAAATGAGGCGGTATTGATCGTCAGGATGCGGATCACGTCCTGCATCGAGAACATCACCATGAGCGACTTGAGCTCGTGCTCGAGCACATCGCGCACGGGATAGCTCTGGTCGCTGCCATAGCCGAGGCCCTTGCCACCGGTGGCGTCCCAGATGCGCCGTGCATTGATCAGGGTGAAGGCCCCCTCGGTGCCGGTGGCGCGTCCCTTGTCGTCGCGGTTGGCGCCGGCGATCGACTCGGGCCAGGCAAGCCCGGTGCGAAAGCGTGGCGTATCGTCGTTCTGAAACACATCGATGAGCGGATCACCAAAACTGATCAAGTCGAGCACGTGGGTGCCGCTGTCGGCGATGAGCGCGGCATCGTCGTAGCTCATGAAGTCCTTGTTGGGCAGATGTACCTGGTGGCGCACGCCCGCCTGCGTGGCGGCAACCATCGCCGGAGTGGATACCGCGTGCACCTGCACCTGCACGCCGTCCTTCGCGCCTTCATCCACCGCGGCGCGCAGCACTGCGAGCTCCTGCGGCGTGGCGGTGGGAACCGGTGTGACGGCCACCTCGCCGGTGTACTTGATGCCCTGCGCGGCCATGGCACGGATGGCCTCGCGCGCCTGCTCGGGCGTGCCGTGCAGGTTGAAGCGACCCGATGCGAGCACGTGTGGGCCATTGATCATGCCGGAATCGATATGTTTCGCGAGGATCAGGTTGCCGTCCGCGGGACCGCCGCCGGAGAGCACCGTCGTGAAGCCATGCTCGATGAGGTCGGCCATCTGCTGCTTTTCGAGCGGGCCGGTGTTGATGTGTTTGTGTCCGTCGATGAAGCCGGGCACTGCGGTCAGACCGGCCGCATCGATGACGGTGCCGACCGTTTGAGCAGGGCGACCGGGCGCGACGGTGACGATGTGACCGCTCTGCACCAGGATGTAGCCATTGGCAATGACCGGCCCGTCCCCCACGGCGATGCGTGCATTGATGATCGTCGCGTCCTGTGCATGGACTGCCTGGCTTACCGCCAGTGCCAGGCCGGCGAGCACTGCCCAGTGGTGTGTTCTCATCTGAATGATCCCCCTCGTGTTCGAGGCCCCGGTGTGTCACCGGTCATTGACCCTTGCCGGGGTCGGCCGTCATCAGCAGGACTCTGCCATATCCTGGCGGTGGAGGCGAAGGCTGATGCGCGGCCGCGGCGGCGGTAAGATCAGCCGCGCCGCTGAAGGGCATTGGCAGAAGGACAAGGGGCAGGCATGAAGAAACTCTTGAGTTTGGTGGCCGCGCTGGTGTTCCTGCGCCTGGGGTCAGCGGCGAGCGCATTGCCCGAAAACGATTATCGGGGAGGCTGGGAGACCTTCGGCCAGCAAGGCGAGCACATCTACGAGTTCTCGATCCGAGACGACCAGGTCAGGGGCATCTACTGCACGCGCTGCAGTGACGCGACCACGCTGGCGTTCGTCGATGGCACCCTGACGCCCAGTGGATTGACCTTCGTGGTGACCCACGTCAACGACGATGGCAGCACGAGCGCTCTCGATCATGCGACGGCGCGACTGGACCATGGCCAGCTCATCGTCGATGGCATCAGCGGTCTTGCCGGCGAGGGGCGCTTTCACTACCTCATGCGAAAGGACCCGCGCGGTCCGGCGCCGCTGCCGGGCGGTCCTGTGGGACGCTTGCCGCCTGGCCCGGTGGTGGCGCCCGTGCATATCCCCGCCGCTCCGGCACCCGCGATCGCCCCGGGCCTCTGGTCGCATCGGATCTGTCAGTACCTGGAGCCGCGGACCTGTCCCTACGTACCCCCGGGCCCGGCGGAGCGGCTGTTCGCGGACCGCATCGTCGGTGTGTGGGTGGGACTGCGCGACGGACCGGGCAAGCAATTCTTCATCATCCGCCGCGTGGGGCAGCAGCTGCGCGGCATGGCCTGCGGTCCCTGCGACAATCCCTATACGATGGCAGCCCTGGGGGACTTTCAGATCGAAGGCGATACGCTGCGCTTCAACATCCTGCACGAGGACTGGGGCCGGCCCGGGTTCATCCCCTTTCACAACCAGATCACCGCGCACGTCGCCGATAACGAGATGCGCATCTTGAATGTGCCGGATCGGGGTCCTCGGCCTGCCGCGGGTGCAGGTTCAGCTGCGCCCGCCGCGCGCGCGGCGGGCGGCAACACACTGTTCGGACCCATCGCCATCGAGGCGACGAAGGGAAACCAGACTCCGTAACGACGCTGCTGCGTGCGCGAAGGAGTTCTCGGCGAGGGCAGGTCTGCGCGGCGCAGGCCCCTGCCTGACGCCGTCCGCCAGGCAGGATGCGCTGGGAACCGCAGGCGCTATTTGTCTGCCGACAGCGACTGGACTGCTGCCAGGGCCTTCTGCACATTGTCGGCGGGCGCTACGCCGCCGATCGTGGCCTTGATGGTGCCACTGCGCTCAACGATGAAAGTCGTGCGCTCGGCGAAGCCGTGTCCGATTTGCTGGCCACGCACATCCTGCATGCCGGCACGCGCCGCCGAGACCATCAATTCATACGATTGAGCAATGTGGCCGTCGGGATCGGAGGCCACCGGGAAATTGCCCGCGCAGAAGTTCGGGTCTTTGGAGAAGTCATTCAGACGCGAAATGCTATCGAGCGAGACGCCCACGACGCTTGCGCCCGCCGCCTTGAATTTGGCGATCTCGGTCGAGAAGGTATGCGCTTCGATGTCGCAGCCACGCGTATAGGCGGACGGATAGAAGTACACCACTACGGGGCCCTGTCGCAGAGCGCTGCTCAGCGAGTAGTTGAAGGACTTGCCATTCTTCGAGGCAGGCGCCGTGAACGCCGGCGCGCTCGATCCCGGCTGCAGCGCCGCCAGCGCATAGGTGGAAAGCATGCCGGCGCCCACCGCGCCGAGAATGAGCCATTTCGATTTCATGAGACCCCCCGAAGATGATTGGAGCAGTTACAGTGCAGCGTGTCTGCGGCCGACACGCCCGCTGATAGTACTGCAAGAGCCTGCTCACCTACGTGGTGCGTACGCGCTGGAGCGCGTCGCGCCAGGCCGCCAACGCGGTGGCGCGACGACTGGCGTCCATGGCCGGCACGTAGCGCCGGCTGGGCTGCCAGAGGTTTGCAACCTGCTCGAGTGAGCCGTAGAGACCCTGGCCCAGACCCGCCAGACAGGCGGCCCCGAAGGCCGTCGCCTCCTGCATGCGCGGGCACAGCACCGGCACCTCCAGCATGTCCGTCAGAAGCTGACAGAACAATGCGTTGCGCGTCATTCCTCCATCGACTTTGAGGAGCGCCGGGGCCACCCCATCGTGCGCCAGTGCCTCGATCAGATCGCAGGTCTGGTACACAACGCTCTCGAGCGCCGCACGTGCGATCTCAGCCCGGCCGCTCTGCGGCGTCAGCCCCAGGATCGCCGCGCGCGCATCCGGGTCCCAGTAGGGGGCACCGAGACCGGTGAAGGCCGGAATGAGATGGACACCGCCGCTGCCCGCTGCCGAGCCGGCGAGCGCCTCGATCTGCTCGCTGCGCGTGAACAGACCCAGCGCATCGCGCAGCCATTGCACGATGGAACCCGCCGAGAGAATCGAGCCTTCAATGGCGAAGGTGACGCGCCCGCCGATGCGCCAGGCGATGGTGCTGATGAGCTTGCGGCTGGAGCTGATCAGCCGTTCGCCGGTGTTGGCGACCAGGAAGGCGCCCGTCCCGTAGGTGCACTTGGCGTCACCGGCCTGCACGCATCCCTGACCCAGCAGCGCGGCCTGCTGATCGCCTGCCACGCCGCGAATGGGCAGGGCCTCGCCGTACAGCTCCGGATCGGTGGTGCCGAAGTCCCCCGCGCTGTCGCGGACCTCCGGCAGCCCTCGCGGCGGCACGCCGAACAGCTCGCACAGAGCCGTGTCCCAGCAGCCCCGGCGGATGTCATAGAGTGCGGTGCGGCTTGCGTTGCTGGCATCCGTGAGATGCGACTTGCCGCCCGTCAGCCGCCAGAGCAGGAAGCTGTCGACCGTGCCGAAGGCGAGCTCGCCGGCCTGGGCGGCGCTGCGTGCCCCGGCCACCGCATCGAGAATCCAGGCGAGCTTGGTTGCGGAGAAGTAAGGGTCCAGCCGCAGCCCCGTCCTGTCGATGACCAGCGACTCATGCCCGGCACGTACGAGCTCCCGGCAGCGCTGAGCCGTGCGCCGATCCTGCCAGACGATGGCATTGTGGATAGGAGCGCCCGTGCGCCGATTCCAAACGATGCTGGTCTCGCGCTGATTGGTCAGGCCGAGCGCAACGACCTCATAACCTGCCGCTCGCACGCGGCGCAGCAGCGTGCGCGATGTGGACAGGACGGTAGCCCACAGCACCTCCGGATCGTGTTCGACCCAACCGGGCGCGGGATAGAGCGACTCGAAGCTCTGCTGCTCGATGCCAAGCAGCTCGCCGCTGTCCGAGAAGGCCATGGCCCTCGAGGAGCTGGTTCCCTGGTCAATTGCGAGCAACGCCGCCTCGCTCATGGCGCGAGCCTAACGCATGCTTAGAATGGGCGCATGATCAGAGTCGGAATCGGCGGCTGGACCTATGCGCCCTGGCGAGGCGTCTTTTACCCACCCGATCTGGTGCATCGGCGCGAACTCGAATTTGCCGCCGGCAAGCTCAGCTCCATCGAGATCAACGGCACCTTTTATGCCGCACAGAAGCCCGAGGTCTTTCTGCGGTGGCGCGAGGAGACTCCCGCGGACTTTGTCTTTTCTCTGAAGGCGCCGCGCTATGCCACGCACCGGCGCGCCCTGGCCACCGCGGGCGCGACCATCGAGCGATTCCTCGGCGGCGGCGTGCTCGAGCTGCAGCACAAGCTCGGGCCCATCAATTGGCAGCTGCCGCCGCAGATGAGCTTCGATCCGATCGACTTCGAAGCTTTTCTGAAGCTGCTGCCGCCGCGGCTGGCGTCCCGGACCATACGTCACGCGGTGGAGGTGCGTCATGCCAGCTTCCGGTCGGCCGCCTGCGTCGAGCTGGCGCGCCACTACGGGGTCGCGCTGGTGCTCGCCGGCGACAGTGTGCATCCCTGGTTCAGTGACGTGACCGCCTCGTTTGTCTATGTGCGGCTGATGGGCACACGTTCAGCGCAGCCGCTCGGCTATCCGGCGGAGCAGATCGACCGCTGGGCCCAGCGGGTGCGCTGCTGGGCCGACGGTGGGGCTCCCAGGGATCTGCCGCCCCCGCTCGCCGGAGGAGTGTCAGCCGGGCGCCGCGACGTCTTTCTCTATTTCATCAATGGGTTCAAAGTCGCCAATCCAGCGGCAGCTCAGGCGCTGATGCAGCGGCTGGCCTGCTCGGGTTGAGGCGCGGTTTTGCGCGCCAGATCAGTCAAGCGTCCCGCGGGCCGGATCGATGTCTGCAGCGTGCCGCTGCCGGTGCGTCAGAACCGTTCGCCAGCATCACGCTGAGCTCGGTGCACGCCGGCCAGGGGCGGCGGATGGACAGCGTCCCCCCCGCATGCTTTGCTGCCCGCACCACCACGCTTGAGGAGCCAGCAGTGAGCGAATCATCCGAATATGTGCCGCCGCGGGTGTGGACATGGACCAAGGCAAGCGGCGGGCGCTTTGCCAGCATCAACCGACCGGTCGCGGGTGCAACACATGAGAGGGATCTGCCGGTGGGCAGCCATCCGCTGCAGCTGTATTCGCTGGCGACGCCGAATGGGCAGAAGGTCACGATGATGCTCGAGGAGCTGCTGTCGCTCGGTCACAGCGGCGCCGAATACGACGCATGGCCCATCAACATCGGGGAAGGAGAGCAATTCGGCAGTGGCTTCGTCGCCGTCAACCCGAACTCAAAGATTCCCGCGCTCCTGGACCGCAGCGCTGCGACGCCGGTTCGCGTGTTCGAATCCGGAGCGATTCTGCTCTATCTGGCCGAGAAGTTCGGTGCGCTGCTGCCGCACGAAGCCGCGTTACGCGCCGAGTGCCTCTCGTGGTTGTTCTGGCAGATGGGCAGTGCGCCCTACCTCGGCGGTGGCTTTGGGCATTTCTACGCTTACGCGCCAACGAAAATCGAATACGCCATAGACCGCTACACCATGGAGGTCAAGCGCCAGCTGGATGTACTGAATCGACGCCTCGCCGACAGCGCCTACATCGCCGGACACACCTATACGATCGCCGATATCGCCATCTTTCCCTGGTATGGCGGCCTGGTGAAGGGCTGGATCTACGGCGCAGCCGAGTTTCTGGGCGTGCAGGAATACCGCCATGTGCTGCGCTGGGCCGACCAGGTTTTCCAGCGCCCCGCTGTCAGGCGAGGTCGCATCGTCAACCGCACCAGCGGCGAGCCCGCCGGTCAATTGCCCGAGCGGCACCAGGCCAGCGATTTCGACGGCAAGCAGCTGGACTGAAGC
>DATBPG010000002.1:0-5039 GCA_036561485.1 Steroidobacteraceae bacterium
GTGGATGCACCGGCACCTGGCGCGCCGCGACGCCGTGGTGCTCAGCGTGCACCCCCACAACGATCGCGGCTGCGCAGTGGCGGCAGCGGAACTGGCGCAGATGGCCGGTGCGCAACGTGTCGAGGGTTGTCTGTTCGGCAATGGGGAGCGCACCGGAAACGTGGATCTGGTGTCCCTGGCGCTCAATCTGCTTACCCAGGGAATCGATCCGGGGCTGGATTTCTCCGATATCAATCGCATTGCCCGCAGCGTCGAGCACTGTAACCAGCTGCCCGTGCACCCGCGCCATCCGTATGCGGGCGATCTGGTTTTCACGGCCTTCTCCGGGTCTCACCAGGACGCGATACGAAAGGGCATGGCGCTGCAGGCCGCGCAGCCGCCGGATGCGCCGTGGGATGTGCCCTATCTGCCGATCGACCCGAAGCATCTCGGCCGCAGCTACGATGCACTCGTGCGCATCAACAGCCAGTCGGGCAAGGGCGGCATCGCTTTTCTGCTCGAGCAGGATCACGGTCTGGTGCTGCCGCGACGGCTGCAGGTGGAGTTCAGCAGCCGCGTGCAGCGCGAGGCTGACGCACTCGGCAGCGAGATCAGCTCAGCGCGGCTTTGGGATCTGTTTGCCACCGAATACCTGCTGGCGCGCTCGCACGTGGAGTTGCTCGAGCATCGCGTCGAGGCGCAGTCCTCCTCGCCCGAGGCTCAAACGCATCTGTCCGTGCGGCTGCGGGTGGGCGGGCATGCCACGCGGCTACGCGGCGAGGGCCATGGGCCCATCGAGGCACTCGCGCAGGCGCTGCAGGCGCGGCTGCAGCTGGCGCTGCTCGTGCACTCCTATGAAGAGCACGCCGTGGGAGCGGGAGCCGCTGCACAAGCGGCCACGTTCATCGAGTTGTCCCTGGCTGGATGCGCCGTCAGCCGCTTCGGCGTCGGCCTGCATGCAAATCTTCTGACCTCGGCGCTGCAGGGGTTCTGCAGCGCCCTGAATCGCCTGCTGGAGGAGCTGCCGGCAACGCAGCGGCAGCGCTTGCTGCAGCGCGCGCAACCCGACACCGCCGAGGGCGATATTGACACGCTGGCGAGTGCTTCCTAGATTGCGGCGTATGACAACACCAACAGCACCGGCGTCACTGGCACGCCGCGAACTGCTCGGGATGGTCGGCGCCGGCGTTGCACTGGGGGCACTCGCGGCCTCGCCCGTGCCGGCCGCAGAGGGCGCGGTCGCCTCCCAGCCCTCGGAGTCGGCTGGCGACAGTGTGCGCATCGTGAAGGAGTTCTGTGCGGCCTGGAGCACACTCGACGCGGCGAAGGTCCTGGACTTCTTTGCCGATAATGCCGTCTATCGCGTCACCGAGACCACGCCGCCGGCCGTGGGGCGCGCCGCCATCACACCGCTGGTACAGCGATTTTTGCAGCGCGCCCAGCAGGTGCGTTTCGAAATCCTGCGCCAGTACAGCGTCGGGCCCGTCGTACTGACCGAGCGCCACGATCATTTCCGCGGGCCCCAGGGCGAGCGCATATTCCATGTGGCGGGCGTCTTTTTCGTGCGGGACGGAAAAATTGCCGAGTGGACGGACTACATCGTCCGTCCCTGAGGTGGTGTCTCTTCGGACCTGACCGACAGGGGGTTGCTCCCCCCGGCTCTCGGCGCGGCGCGAGCGTATTGATAGTGTTCTCCCCTTGTAACCGCGTTGGCATGGTCGCCAAGGCGACGAGGAGGACATAATGAGCAAGCGTTTCACGCATTGGAGCCTGATCGGCCTTGGATTGGCCGCAGGCGCTGGATTCTCGCTCTCGGCCATGGCGGCCCCTGACGACGTGAGCCGAGGGATCAGTGACAGCAGCCTTACCGCCAGGGTCAAGGCAACCCTCGCCGACGATTCGCGTCTGCAAGGCTCGGATATTCACGTCAAGACCGATGCCCGCGTCGTGACACTGCGCGGCAAGGTGGCCTCCGACGAGCAGCGCCGCGCTGCCGAGCGTGTAGCCGAGAATGTACGCGGTGTGAACAGCGTCGATGACGAGCTCTCAGTCGACGGCGATAGCGACCACGCGCGGTCGCACGAGCGCGCGCACCAGGATGTAGCCAAGGCAGAGCGTGTCGGCTCGGACAGCTGGATCACGACGAAAGTGAAGTCGGAGCTGGTCGGGGACGCCGGCAAGCGTGGGTTTGATGTTCACGTGAAGACGCTTCACGGCGTGGTCATGCTGCGCGGCCATCTGCCCTCCGAGCAGGACGTGCGGGAGGTGCGTGACATCGCCAAGAACGTTCAGGGCGTGCGCGATGTGGACACCACGGACCTGCATGTCGCCGGCGGCGGCTGACGCAAGCGCTAGAGGTCGGCCGTGCCTGGCGGGTGCTCCGCCAGCGCACGGCTTTTTCGCAGTACGCCGAGGTTGTAGAGCACGTAGTAGCCGATCGGCAGGCCGATGATGGTGAGCGTCAGCGGATTGTGCCCATACATCGCCAGTGGATTGGGGGCACCGCCCGCGGCGCCATGCAGCGCCGGAGCTGCGGTGGAGTTCACGGCCAGCCGATAGACCAGTCGCCCGACGAACAGCGCCAGCACGAGCACGCCGATGTAGGTGTGCGGGGTGTAGAAACGATCCTGCCCGGTCGTCTCGAAGCGTGTGTGCCGCAGGCCGACCAGCGCAAGAATCGCGCCGGCGACGATGCCGAGGGCCAGAGCCGTCACCAGGTGATAGTCGCGCCAGACGGCCGTGGCCAGCAGCACACCGAGCAGACCCAGCACCGTGGCGCGAATCGAGAGACGGGCCGTGTTCACCGATTGGCGCCCGAAGCTCCGACGCACCCGTCGATACATGAGCAGGAGGGCGACCGCGCCGAGCAGCAGCGGGCCGAGCAGCTTCGGGTCCATGCGCGGGAGAATATCGCAGAGCGCAGCGCGTGACGGGCTCGACCCGTAGGTGGCGACATGGCTGCAGGGTTTGTTACGTAAAGCTATCATTTTCGCCGCAGCGCGCCATTATTGTTTCTTTAATGAAACACAGTCGACGGTTTGCTATGGGAGGTACTTCTCTCAGCACTTCCCCGCAGGCACCAAAACCGCGAGACTGTCTCAAGACGGCGCGCGCAGCCTGCGGTCCAGTGAACGAACTCCTGACAAGCCCCGGCCAACCTCGCGAGCGTCGCGGGCACTGTCTCTGCGGCGCGGTGCAGTTCATCGCGGTGGGCGAACCGCGCTGGGTCGCCCATTGTCACTGTGACAGCTGTCGGCGCACGACGAGCTCTCCGATGACCACGTACGCCGGGTATGAGACCTCACAGGTCACCTGGGCGGGGACCCCGCGTGCGACCTATATCTCCTCTCCCGGCGTGCAGCGCGGATTCTGTCCCCGCTGCGGAACTCCGGTGAGCTTTAGCGGCGAGCGCTGGGCTGGCGAGGTGCATTTGTTTGTCGTCAGCTTCGAAGAGCCGACCAGCTTTGCCCCTCGCGCGCACGTGCATGCAGGTGAGCAGCTACCGTGGCTGCAATTGCACGATGGCCTGCCTCGCTACCACACCACTGCCCGCGAGGGTCCGCCCCTGCCCTGACGCAAGCCAACACAGGCTTCGCTGTCAACGCCTGGCAGCGACTGCCGTTTAGTCGTCGTTGCCCAGCGCATCGACACGGCGGTGACAGTGTTAAATCCGGTTCGACGTCCCGCACTGCGATTCAGCGCCCTCGGGGGCGCACTGCTCGGCGCGCTTGTGCTGCTGACGTCGTGTGCGGAGTCGACGCCGCGTGCGGCCAACGCATCTGCGGCGCAGCCCCTCGCAGCGCCTGCGCTCCCCCGCGCGAAGCTACTCTGGCTCGATCGCGTCGACTTCGGCAGCGACTCCGCGAGCCTTGCGGCCTATCGGCGCTTGGGTCCGCGTGCCTATCTCGAGCAGCAGCTCTCCGCGCGCGACGATGCGCTGCCGCCGGCCATCGCCGATCGCATCGGCGCCCTGCAGATATCGCACAGCGATGTACTCGCGCTGCTCTCGAGTGAGCGCGCCGAGCGCCGCGCGCTGCTGCAGTCTGCGGTGGGCGATCTGCAGCAGCGCCAGCAGGCCCGCCGCAGTCTCAATCAGCAGGGAAATGCGCTGGCCAACGAGGCTGCGCGGCGCGAGCTGCTGCGCGCGGTCTACTCCCAGGCGCAGCTGCGCGAGCAGATGGTGTGGTTCTGGTTGAATCACTTCAGCGTGAGCCAGAGCAAGGCCGAAGTGCGCTGGCTGGTCGGAGATTATGAGGAGAATGCGATCCGGCCTTATGCCCTCGGCCACTTCCGCGACCTCGTGCTCGCGACCCTCGAGCATCCGGCAATGCTCGAGTACCTGGACAATGACCACAACGTCGCCGGCCATCTCAATGAGAACTATGCGCGCGAGCTGCTAGAGCTGCATACCCTGGGGGTGGGCAGCGGTTACACGCAGCAGGACGTACAGGCGATGGCCCACGTGCTCACGGGCGTTGGCGTCAGCATCCGTCCGCCACCGCGGCTGGCGCCACAGTGGCGCGACCTGTACCTGCGCCGCGGCGCCTTCGAATTCAATCCCGCACGCCACGATTTCTCGCCGCAGACAGTGCTCGGCCATCGGCTAACCGGGCGGGGCTTTGCGGAAGTGCAGCAAGCCGTGACACTGATCGTGCGAGAGCCGGCCTGTGCACAGTTCATCTCGCGCGAGCTGGCAACCTACTTCGTTGCCGATACGCCGCCGCCACGCCTGGTCGATGCGATGGCGCGAACCTTCCAGCGCACCGATGGCGACATCGCCGCGGTGCTGCGCACGATGTTTCTGTCGCCCGATTACGCAAGTTCGCTGGGCGAGAAGCTCAAGGACCCCGTGCGCTACGTCGTCTCCGCGGTGCGCCTGGCCTATGATTCACGCCCGGCCCCGATCGCGCAGCCAATGCTCGGATGGCTCAATGCACTCGGCGAGGCGCCCTTCGCGCACGCGACTCCCGACGGCTATGCGCTGGTCGATGCGGCGTGGAGCAGTCCGGGACAGATGACGCGACGCTTTGAGATCGCGCGCGCCATTGGCAGCGGCAATG
>DATBPG010000003.1:0-3524 GCA_036561485.1 Steroidobacteraceae bacterium
GATACTGCCGCCCAGGGACTCGACGTTGCGGCGGACGACATCCATGCCGACCCCCCGACCCGAGACGTCGGTGACCTGATCGAGCGTGGTGAAGCCTGGCAGGAAGATCAGCTCATCGATCTGCTGTGCGCCGGGCTGCACTTGTGTGCCGATCAGGCCGCGCTCACGCGCCTTGGCGAGGATGCGCTCCCGATTGAGGCCGGCGCCGTCGTCGATGAGCTCTACCATGATGTTGCTGCCGCGATGGTAGGCATGCATCTGCAGCTGGCCACGCTCGTCCTTGCCCGCCGCACGACGCTGCGCCGGGGTTTCAATGCCGTGATCGATGCTGTTGCGGACCAGATGCACCAGCGGATCGCCGATCTTTTCCAGCACCGTCTTGTCGAGCTCGGTCTCCCCGCCCGAGAGGCGCAGGTCGACGAGTTTGCCGAGCCGCAGGCTCAGATCGCGGACCATGCGTGGAAAGCGGCTGAAGACGAACGTGATCGGCACCATGCGCACGCGCATGACGCTCTCCTGCAGCTCGCGCACGTTGCGCTCGAGCTGCGCAAGTCCGGCGCGCAGGCGCTCACCCGCCGCCCCGTGCAGCATGCCCGAGAACTGGCGCAGCATCGACTGCGTGATCACCAGCTCACTGACGCTGTTCATGAGCTCATCGATCTTCTCGACGCTGACGCGCAGCGAGCCCGCATCCGTACCGCTGGCGATCTCGGGCGTCACGGGCGTCACGGGTGCCGCCGGCGCCGTGGGCGCGGCCAGCACAGCGGGCACTACCGGCGCTGCGGGCGCGGCAGGTGTCGGCGCTGTCGCAGCTGTCGCGGCCATCTTTGCATCGGCGCTGGTCGGCTCGGCGCCGGCTGCGCTGGCGCACTCTTCGCTGGCGGGCTGCGTGGTTGCGGATTCTGCGGCGCCGCCGGCAGCCTCTGGCGCGGCGGGCACTGCGGCGGCAGCGTCATCGCCCGGCCCCTGGATCTCGAGCAGACAATCGCCTTCGGCCCAGTCGAATACCTCCAGAATCGATGCCCGCGTGGCATTGGTATTCAGCTGCAGCGTCCAGGCCAGATGACAACGCTCTGGATCGATTTCACTGAGCCGTGGCAGGTAGGAGAGATCCACTTGCGCGCGCAGCTCGCCCAGCGCGCGCAGCTCGCGGAACATGCGCAGCGGATCATTACCGCGCACGAGCATGTGCTCGAGCGGGCGGAAGCGGATGTTCCAGGGATGCAGCGGCACGGCCGGCGCGATGACGGCTCGCGCCAGCAGGGCGCCGGCCGCGCTCTCCGCCGCCACGCCATTCTGCGCGACCGCGAGCTCGAGATCGAACTGCAGATCGGCAACGCGCTGCGCGTCCATGGGCTGCTGTGTCTGCTGCGCGCGCAGCATGTCGCGCAGGATGTCCACCGAGCGCAGCAGCAGGTCCGAAAGCGAGCTGGTGACGCTCATGCGCTCAGCGCGCAGCTGATCGAGCAGGTTCTCCAGCGAGTGCGTGAATGAGGCGATCTGGCCGAAGCCGAATGTCGCCGCGCCGCCCTTGATGGAATGCGCTACCCGGAAAATGGTGTTGATCGCCTCGGCATCGACCGTGCCGTCATCGAGGCTCAGCAGCGCGGCCTCCATCGCACCGACGGCCTCGAAGCTCTCCTCGTAAAAGGTGGCGTGAAACTGTGTCAGGTCGATGGACATGGCCCGCCGGCTCCTACATGCCCAATGCCTGCAGCAGCGCGTCCACGTCCTGCTGGCCCGCGAGGGCCTCTCCTTTACTCACGCCCGGCACCGTGGGACCCAGCCCACGTGAGATCGTCTGCTCCTTGGCGGCCATGCCCCCGGCAGCGTCGGTGATGCGCGCCAGCTCACCCAGGGCACGCTCGAGCTCATCGACGAGGCCCAGCACGCTGCCGACGATCTGGCCGGTGAGGTCCTGAAAACCCTGCGCCAGACGCACTTCCGTCAGACGATCGCGCAGCAGGCCCATGCCCTCCACCACCCGCTGCAGAAACGACACCACGTCCGCATCGGCCGCGACGCGCGAGGCGGGCGACTCGAGCATCTTGGCTGCATCGCCCGCGATATTCTCGACCAGCGGCGCGCACTGCTCGGCGAGGTCCATGGTCTGATGGGCCGCCTCGCTCGTGAGCTTCATGACATGCGCCAGACGCCGCCGCGCGTCGGGTACCTGGTGCTGCGCGAGCCCGATCAGACGCGAATCGACCTCGAAGCGTTGCAGAGCGCTCTGCAGCTCGACCGTGACCTTGCGCACCCCGGTGAGCACCTCGCCATCGCGCACACTGTCGAAAGCGGACAGCGCCGTGCGAAAGGCCTGCTGATCACGGCTCGCCAGCGCCCCGGAGAGCGCGGCCACGGCATCGGCGTAAGCGTCGATATGCAGCAGCTCGCTCATCGGCCCTCACGCCGCCGCCTGGGCGCAGAGAATCTTGTCGATCTTTTCCTTGAGCGTCGCGGCCGTGAAGGGCTTGATGACATAGCCGTTGACCCCTGCCTGGGCGGCCTCGACGATCTGCTCGCGCTTGGCCTCGGCCGTCAGCATCAGCACGGGCATCTTTGCGAGCCGCTCATCGGCGCGAACCTGCTTGAGCAGCTCGAGGCCCGGCATGCCGGGCATGTTCCAGTCGGTGATGAGAAAGTCGAACTGACCGGCCTTCAAAAGCGGCAGAGCGGTGACGCCGTCATCGGCCTCGGTGACGTTGGCGTAGCCGAGATCGTTGAGCAGATTCTTGACGATGCGCCGCATGGTGGAAAAATCGTCCACCACCAGGAAGTTTAGATTCTGCTGCGCGCTCATGGGGGCCGCCAGAGTCGTTCCTCATGCAAAGTATCGTGGCGGTTATATACCGGCATTCGCGCCTGATGTCGCGCAACCGCGTCAGCCTGGCGCGCAGCGCGCGACGCGCTTCACAGAAAGGGACCCGCCGGTGCCGGCAGCTCAGCTGGAGGCGCGCAGATACGGCCACGCCGAGCGCAGATACAGCGCCATCGAGATCAGTGTCAGAAGCGCCGCAACGACCGTGAGCCATTGGCCGATCAGGTAGATCGGCAGCGGCCCCAGGTCGTGGCGAAACAGGAGCAGCGTCAATCCCACCATCTGCAGGATGGTCTTGAACTTGCCGATGGTCGACACGGCCACCGCGGTGCGCTGGCCGATGCCGGCCATCCACTCACGCAGCGCCGAGATCGCGATCTCGCGGCCGATGATGACTGCCGCGGTCAGCACCATCAGCGCACGCGGATCGCGGCTGACGATCAGCACCAGCGCCACGGCGACGATGAGCTTGTCGGCCACCGGGTCGAGAAAGGCGCCCAGGCGCGTGATCTGTCCGAGCCGGCGGGCAAGATAGCCGTCGAGCGAGTCGGTGATTGCCGCGAGCGCGAACAACACCCCGCCCAGCGGGTAGGCCACGCTGCGGGGGTGCTGCGCGCCGATCAGGAACAGCATCACCACCAGCGGAATCGCGAGGATGCGCAGCCAGGTCAGCAGGTTGGGCAGGTTCCAGATCATCCGGCACCCG
>DATBPG010000004.1:0-5253 GCA_036561485.1 Steroidobacteraceae bacterium
CGCGCTGATCCTGCCCGTCCACCCCTGAGCCTGCGGCGTTTGAGCCCGCCGCGCCTTGCAGCGCCGCGCCCTGCCGCGGCCCAAACAGTCCCACACCGAGCGCCTCGCGCGCGAACTGGCGCTTGAGCAGCAGGCTGTGATCGACCCGCGCGAGCGCGCGCCGCCGCAGCCATCCCGCCGGCCCCGTGAGTGCAAAGCCGTGATGCAACGCACGTGTGGCCGCATCCATCAACCGGTTGTGCGTGCGCCGCTGCTGCTCGTAGGGGCGCAGCGCCCGCAGGGCGCCAGGATCCTCTCCTACTGCGAGTGCCCCGGCCACCGCCGTGCAGAGCGCATCGGCGTCGAGCAGGCCGAGATTGGCGCCCTGCCCGGCCAGCGGATGGATGACATGCGCCGCATCGCCCACGAGCGCGGCGCGCGGGGTGATGAAATCCCTCGCCGTCAGCCGCTGCAGCAAAAAGCCGTGGCGCTCGCCGACCAGCGACAGGGTTCCCAGTACGCCTTCGGTCGCGGCCTCGAGCTCCGCGTTGAACTCGGCAACACCGGTGTGCAGCAGTGTGTGTGCGCGCGACTGCTCGAGCGACCACACCATCGAGCAGCTGCCATCGAACAGCGGCAGCAGTGCCAGCGGCCCCCGCGGCAAAAAGCGCTGCCACGCGGTGTGCTGATGCCCGCGGCTGCCGTTGACGTTTGCGACCACGCCCAGCTGTCCGAAGGAGCGCCGCTGCGCCGGAATGCACAGGAGCCTGCGCACCGCAGACTGCGCACCATCGGCGCCGATCACCAGACGGGCCGTCACGCTCGTGCCGTCGGCCAGCGTCAGGCGCACCGCATCCTCATCGACCGCCAGCCCCTGCAGCGCTCCGGCCAGCAGTCGTCCGCCGCTGTCGCGGAAGCCCGTGAGGCATGCCCACTGCAGCCATGCATTCTCGATGATGTAGCCGAGATTGGGCTCGCCGATGTCAGCGGCATCGAAGCGCAGCGCCCCCGCGGCATCGATGCCGTGTTCCCACACGCACATGCGCTCGTAGGCGCACACACGCGCCGGCGGCAATCGCTGCCAGGCACCGGCGGCGCCAAGAATGCGCTCGCTGGCACGCGACACTGCCACCACCCGCAGCTGCGGGGGGGCGCCCGCTCCCGCGGGCTCGCTGTATGCCTCGCGCAGATCCGCAGCCACCAGCACGATGCGCTCGGCGGCAATCCCGGCAGTGCGCGCCAGCAGCGCCGCGGTGCATGCACCGGCAAGTCCTGCACCGACGATGGCGACGTCGTGATCCATTCAGCCCTGCTCCTCTGCGCGACGCCCCATCAGCGGCAGGCCGCGCGACAGGCGTGGCAGTGCACCGAAGCCCCAGCTCAGTCGCGAGAGCGCCTGCTTGGCGGGCGGCGACACATCGAACAGCAGCAGCGCCAGATCGCGCGCGGCACCGATGAGCGCACTGCGCTCACCGAACACGCGCACCAGCTGGTCGGTGAAGCGGATCATGCCGCGGCGGTCCGCGGCGCGACGCGACGCATAGTCCTCGAGCACGCTCGCGGCCCCGGGATCAGCGGCCGGGCCGATCAGCTCGGCCAGCACTGCGGCATCACGCAGTCCGAGATTGAAGCCCTGGGCGGCGATGGGATGCAGCGCCTGCGCGGCATTGCCGATCAGCGCCACCCGCTCACCGATGCTCGAGCCGGCGTGCACCAGCGCCAGCGGATAGCTTGCGCGCGTGCCCGCCGAGACGATGCGTCCGGCGCGCCAGCCAAAGCGCTGCTGCAGGCGGCGACAGAACTCAGCCGGCGTGCAGGTGAGCTGCTCGGCGGCCGCCTCGGGCGGCAGCGTCCAGATGACTCCGAAGCTGCGGTCGAAGCGCGGCAGCAGCGCCAGCGGCCCACTGTCCGTGAAGCGCTCGAAGGCGACGCCGCTCGCCGGGCAATCGGTGCGCACCACGCTCACCACGGCGACCTGGCGGTAATCGCTGCTGCGCGAGGCGATGCCCGCGGCCTGCTTGACCAGTGAATGCGCGCCGTCGGCCGCGACGACGAGACGGGCGCGCAGTGTCATCCGCCCCTGCTGACGATCGATCGTCAGGAGCGCCTGCGCCTCGGACAATTGCGCCCCGCGCACGCGCGCTGGCGCGAGCAGCTGCACGCGAGACTGGGTGAGCGCAGCCCAGATCACCTGCCCGAGATGGCGGTTGGCCACGGTGTAGCCGAAGGCCGCAAGCCCATGCTCCTCGGCACGCAGGCGCGCAAAGCCGAAGCGACCCGCATCGGAGACGTGAATCTGACGGATGCTCGCCGCCTGCGTCGCGATCTGCTCCCACACCCCGAGTGTCTCAAAGATGCGCCGCGCACCGTTGCCCAGCGCGGTGGTGCGATCATCGAAGCTGACGGCCGCATTGCCCTCAGTGCCGGGTGCGATCGCTGGCGGATCGGGCGGCACCGCCTCGATCATCACCACCGACAGCGGCGTGGCAGCGAGCGCCAGGGCGAGGCTCGCCCCCACCATGCCGCCGCCGACGATGGCCACATCACAGGTCAGGGAAGGTTGATCGTTCACGGCGCAACGCCGGCGGCAGGCTCAGGCCGCCGCCATCAGCGCCTCGATCTGATCCGCTTCCTTCGGCACCTCGGCAGTGAGCACCTCGCAGCCGCTGCGTGTGACCAGCAGGTCATCCTCGATGCGCACGCCGATGTTCCAGAAACGCCGCGCGACGCCCGCCGTGCCGGCCGGAATATAGACGCCCGGCTCCACGGTGAGCGCCATGCCGGGCTCGAACACGCGCCACTCGTTGTCGATCCGATAGTCACCGACGTCGTGCACATCCAGGCCGAGCCAATGACCGGTCCGGTGCATGAAGTACCTTCGATAGGCGCCGCTCTTGATGAGCGCAGGGAGCGAGCCCTTGAGGATGCCCACGCGCTTCAGTCCGGCCGTGACGGCACGCACGGCTGCATCGTGCGGCTCGTTCCAGTGGTTACCGGGCCTGACGCGCTCGATGGCCGCGAGCTGCGCGTCCAGAACGATCTCGTAGATGGCGCGCTGCTCGGCGCTGAAGCGGCCGTCTACGGGGTAGGTTCGGGTGATGTCCGAGGCGTAGTAGCCGACCTCGCAGCCGGCGTCCACGAGCAGCAGCTCCCCGGCATTCAGCCGCGCGTTGTTGGCGCGGTAATGCAGCACACAGGAATTGGCGCCGCCGCCGACGATGGGGTGGTAGGAGATGTCGGCGCCATGGCGATGAAACTCGTGCAGCAGTTCGGCCATGATCTCGAACTCCATGCGTCCGGGACGACAGAAGCGCATGGCACGCACGTGAGCGCCGGCGGCGATCGCCCCGGAACGGCGCATCAGCGCCACCTCGCCGCGACTCTTGAAGAGGCGCATGTCGTGCAACAGGTGATTGAGCGCGACGAACTCCTGCGGCGCATGCAGCCCGCTGCGCGCCTGAACGCGCAGACGGTTGACCCAGCCGATGACGCGCTGATCGAACTCGCTGCTCAGGCCCATCGTATAGAAAACCCGCTCGCGCCCCTCCAGCAGCCCCGGCAGGATCTCATCGATATCGCCGATGGGGAATGCATCGTCGGCACCGTAGTGCGCCGTGGCGCCATCGGTGCCCGCGCGCCTGCCGTCCCAGATCTCACGTTGCGGGTCGCGCTCGCGCGTGAACAGGACATATTGTGCCGGGTCGCGTCCGGGCATCAGCACGGCGACCGATTCGGGTTCCGCGAAGCCGGTGAGGTAGTAGAAGTCGCTGTCCGGGCGATAGTCGTACTCGACGTCGCTGTTGCGCTGGCGCACGGGAGCTGCCGGCACGATGGCAATGGAATCGGCGCCCATGAGGCGCATGAGCTGGGCACGACGGCGCGTGAATTCCCCGCGGGGTGGCTCGGCCATGAGTGTCTTGCCTATCGTGACTGCGGCACTAGTCTAATGCAGTCCGCTGCGCGCGAGCGGCTGCAGGCACCCATGGGCTCTAGTGCAGCACCGGCCGTGGCGGAGGCTCCCGGTCGCGCAGCGGCTGCAGCTCATCGAACACCAGCTGCACACCGACCCGCACGAATTCCACCAGCTCGGCCAGCGCCGATTCGTTCGCCTCGAGACTGTCGGTGGCATCGACCCCGGCACGGGTGATCTCGGTCATGTCGCGCAGGATCTCGCCAAGTTCCCCCGGCAGACGCTGCGGATCGGCAGCGCCATTGATGCCGAGGCCATAAAGGAACCCTGTGCACCAGGAGGTCAGTGCGCGGGTACGCTCCTCGATCGGCTGCTCCTCGTCGGGGATCAGCAGATCGAAGTCCATGTCGGCGCCGCTGAGGGAGGAGACCGTGGCCGCGTACAGTGTCGCGAGCACCGGATCCGTCGGACCGGCGCCGGCGCCGTCCGGCAATATTTCCGCCAGCCAGTCCTCCAGGCGGTAAGGGCCGAGCGCGCACAGGGCGCCAGCCAGCGTGCCGTGCGCTTCGGCAGGATCTGCCAGCGCATGCGAGGCACTGAGCGTTCGCTGGATCTCGGCATAATCGTGGGGCGTGGGCACGCATCGATAGTATTCACCCGCCGGGGTACCCGCAACCCGCCCCTGCCGCGTACGTGAGCGCATGCGCACCCCGGCGGTTTGAACATCCGACATTGACCTGCCGAACGGCGCGGAACTATAGTTTTACATGGTCGAATCCACACGCACTTCGCCGATCGATTCAGAGCTCCGTCGACTCGACAAACGCATCGAGGAGCTCATCAAGGCAATCGATCAGCTGAAGGAAGAAAATCGTGCACTGCGGCAGCGGCAGGATATTCTGACCGCAGAGCGCACCTCCCTCCTGCAGCGAAATGAGCAGGCCCGCACGCGGGTCGAAGCGATGATCGGCCGCCTCAAGGCAATGGAGCACAGCGCATGAACGAACGCGATTCGAGCCGCCCCCTGAGCGTGCGCATCCTGGAGAAGGAATATTTTGTCGCATGCCCCCCCGAGGAGCGCGCCGCGCTGCTCGACAGCGCCGAGCTGCTCAATGGGCGCATGAAGGAGATCCGCGACAGCGGCAAGATCGTCGGACTGGACCGCATTGCAGTCATGGCAGCGCTCAATCTGGCCCACGAGGTCATCAGGCTGCGCGCGCGGGATAGCGACAGCGACAGCGAGCAGGAGACCACGCACCGCCTGCGCCATCTGCGCGAGCGTGTCGAAGCCGCCCTGGAGAACGGTCAACAGCTCGAGCTTTGACCTGCGTCTCCACCCGCGCGCCTGCTTTGGTGTACAGTCA
>DATBPG010000005.1:0-5431 GCA_036561485.1 Steroidobacteraceae bacterium
CCCGCGCCTCGGTCACCGCGGGTCTGGGCGCCAGCTGAGAAGCATCGGCGCCGTATGAAGTACTGGCCCCTCATCTGGTCGGGCATCTGGCGCAAGCCCGGCCGCACCCTGCTGATGCTGCTGCAGATCGTGGTGGCTTTCGTGCTGTTCGGCGTCCTGCAGGGGGTCAAGTCCGGAGTCGATCAGTCCATCGCAGCGATTCGGGCGGACATCTATTGGGTGATCTCAGCCGACGCAGGCGGGACCCTGCCCTTGGGCCTGGAGCAACGCCTTGCGGCAGTGCCAGGGGTCAAGGACATCAATCCGTGTGACTTTGTCGGTGCCACCTATCAGCGCCCCACACAGCAGCTCGCCATCCTGGCTACCAATTTCGGCGCCGGACCGGCCGCCAATCTCGGCGTGGGAGCCAGCCCCGAGGCGATCGCTGCGCTCGCGCGCACCCGCACCGGAGCACTTGTCAGCACGGTTCTTCAGGCCCAGTACCACTGGAAGGTAGGCGACCAGATTCCATTATCCGTGCCAATGGCGCGAAAGGATGGCAGCAGGAGCTGGACCTTCGAGGACGTGGGCACGTTCGTGCCACCGGACAATGGCGGGCTGGATAATTTCATCGTCGCACGCTACGACTATTTCGACGAGGCTCGTCAGAGCGGACACGGCACCGTGAGCCGCTATTTCATCGACGTCACCGATGCCGCGCAGGGGGAGAAAACTGCCCGCCGCATCGACGCGCTGTTCGCCAATTCACCCTCCCCCACGCGCACGGAATCCATCCGCGCCCTCAACCAGTCGAACTTTCAAAGCCTGGGGGACCTCGATTTCGTCGTGCATTCGATCGTCGGCGCAGCTCTGTTCGCGTTGCTGATCGCGACTGCCGCACTCACCATGCAGTCAGTGCGCGAACGCGCCAAGGAGCTGGCGGTCCTCAAGACCATGGGCTTTTCCGACCGCAGGGTCTTCGTTCTGCTGCTGCTCGAATCCATCACGTTGTCGCTCGCCGCGGCGCTTGTCGGGCTGCTCCTGGCCTCCAGACTGATGCTCTGGGCGCACCGGTATGTCGGCCTTCGTCTGGGCATGCCATCCACGGTATTGGGCGTCGGGCTCGTACTCGCAGTCGTGCTTGCGCTGGCCAGCGCCGGTCTGCCGGCATGGCGGGTGCTGCGCCTGCAGGTGGCCGAGGCGCTGGCGGGACGGTAAGTGGCGCGCCGCCGCACCTGACATAATGCCCTGTCCCCTGCGCGCACCCCACGACGTCATCCCTGACGGCATTGATGCGTTAGATGAGGATATCGACGCGCGAAGCGTTGCCGTGCGGATGGGAGAGCCTGCGTGCTGAACAGATCGAGTGTGATCAGGATCAAAGCGACGCTCATTGGCCTCGTAGCTGCCGCAAGCCTGGCCGGCTGCGTGGTAACACCGGTCGGTGACGTCGGTGCCGGGGTGTACGTGGGCCCCGGTTATGGACCGCCGCCGCCGGCCGCGGACGTCGTGGTAGGCGTCGCGCCGGCACCCGGCTACCTGTGGACGGCGGGCTACTGGGGTTGGCTCGGCGGCCGATACATCTGGAATCCCGGTCGCTGGATCGCTCCGCGGCCCGGCTACCGCTGGGCCAATGCGCACTGGGCACGCGGTTCGCGGGGCTGGCGCTTCGTCGGCGGGCACTGGCGACGCTGATCGTCTGCACGAGCGCTTCGCGCGCTGGCAGCTGATCGACGACGTAGCATCAGGTCTGCACGCGCCGCGCCAGCGCGCGACGACCCTCGAGCAGCTGATAGGCCAACAGAATCGGTATGCCGACGGCAATATCCCGCGCGCGCCGCAGCAACGAGACGGCCAGCGCAAATTCCTTGCCGATGCCGACCAGCGGTGCGAGCACCGTATAGGCAGCTTCCTGCACGCCCAGTGCGTTCGGCACGAAAAAGGCGAGACTGCGCGCTGCATAGACCAGGCTCTCGAGCGCAATCACCGCGCTGATGTCCACGCGCTCGCCGATCAATCGGAACGCGACCCAGGTCGAGAGTGCGGCCGCGATCCAGCCACACAGGTGGATGAGCGTCGAGACAACCAGTCGCAGTGGAGAGCGATGGATTTCCTGCAGGTCTGCCGCGACGCCGGACATATGGATGCCGGAGGCGGGAAAGACACGTGCCGCAAGCTTGCCGGAGAGCCAGCCGATGCCCCGCCTTTGCACCGCCAGCAAGCCGACGCCACAGAGCGATAGCACCCCGATGCCGATGAGTATGCTGCGCTCCAGGCTCGCCGTTGCGGCGCTGTGCGTGCCGCGCGTGAGCAGCAGCGACAGGCCGACCCCCACATACAATACTTGCGCGATGAGCTCGGCGGTGACATCGACGATCAGCGAGGCCACCGCCAGGCGCGAGGACATGCCGAACAGAGCCGCCGCGCGTACACCGAGGATCATCCCGCCAACCGGCGAAAACGGCAGCGACTCGGACACCGCATCGCGCACCATGCGCGCCCAGATCATGAGCGGCAGCGATGGATGCGTCGTTGGCGGCAGGAGCACATACCAGGCCGGCCCGACCAGCGCGAATACCACGAAAGCCATTACGCACAGCAGCCCAAAGCCGCCGAAGCCGATCGAGCCGGCCGTGGCCAGCACGGCGCGCAGGCCGATGTGGCTCAGCAGATAGCCGATCAGCGCCACGCCGAGCGCCACGACGATCAGCAGGTGCAGCCGTGACCACACGGTTGGCGTTGAAGATTTGGGTTCTTCCAGGAGATCGTCGGGATCTTGCATCGGGCCTGATGGATTCGGTGCTGGTCGATGCACTATGCCGCAAAGCGCGCACCTCGCATATCCAAGCGCGCCGGATCATCGACGCGTGCGCTGCGACCGGCCAGGGCCGGCAAGCTGCTACGATGAGGGCAGAGAGGTCAGTCAGGCGGAACGGCCCGGATGGTACCGAGCATCCCAGAGGCAGCCAGCACAGCGAGCGAGCCAGAGCGACAACCGCAGATCTGGGGGCATCCGCGCCAGCTCTGGATGTTGCTCGCCGTCACGGTCGGGCTGGATTTCTCCTTCTACGGCTTTCGCGCCTATCTCGCGCCCTACCTGGCGGGCTTTTTCAGCCCGCTCGGTGCAGCGGCGGCGCAGCGGCAGGCAGACCTGCTCTCCAGCGGATTTCTTGCGCTGATGTACGCCACGCCGATCATCGGCGGCTATATCGCGGACAAGCTGCTCGGCGAGGCACGCGCGCTGGCGTTGTCTCTGTGGCTTACGAGCGCAGCGCTGGTGCTCATGGCTTCCCCGTCGCTGCAGGGGTTCGAGGTCGGCATGGCCTGCTACGCCCTGTCGGCGGGACTCAACATCACGCTCACGGTATTGATCGGCCGCAATTACGCGACGACTGATCCACGGCGGGACGGCGCGTACACGCTGTTCTACCTCGCCATCAACATCGGCGCCTTTATCGCACCGCTGGTCTGTGCCGACCTGGTCGGAAGACACTTCGGCTATCGCTGGGGCTTTCTTGCCGCGGCGGGCGGCAACGGGCTCGCCGCCGTCCTGTTCCAATGGCGCCAGCACACGCTCGCTGCAGTGCTGCCGCAGCCAAGCCCTGCAGGCAGCCGTTGGGTGGTGGCGGCCATCGTTGCGGCAATCGCCATTCTGGGCTATCCGCTGGCGCTGCTGCTGTCGCGGCCGCAGGTGCTCAGCATCGCGATGTACGCGCTGATGGCTCTTCTGGTGGGGTATTTCATCGTCGGCTGCATTCGCCGCCGCGACCGGGTACAGACGCACCGCTACCTGGCACTGCTGCTGCTCTTCGTGGCGCTGGTGCTGTTCTGGGCCCTGAGTCTTCAGGGCGTGACGTCGCTGAATTTCTTCGCACGCGATTATGTGCGCGCGCCGTTCGATTACAGCCTCTTCCAGTCGGCCAACCCACTGTACATCCTGCTGCTCGCGCCCATTCTGGCGATGCTCTGGCCCTGGCTCGGCCGCCGCGGCCAGGATCCCTCGAGCCCGCGGAAGTTCGGCATCGGGCTGTTGCTGGTCGCGCTCAGTTATGGACTGGTCGTAGCGGGGATCCGCTACGGTCTCGGCACCCACGGCAAGGTATCCTGGCTGATCCTGGCAGGCTGCTATCTGTTGCAGACGCTGGGCGAGCTCTCCCTCTCCCCCATCGGTTATTCGCTGGTAGGCCTGCTGGCCGCTCCGGAGGAAACCTCGCTGGCGATGGGCGGGTGGTTCTTCGGCATAGCGCTCGCCTACGAGCTCGCCGGCTGGATCGCCACACGCACGGTGGCCACGGGCAGCGGCGCACACGCAGCGGGGATCGCCGCCTATGCAGAGGTGTATGGAGAGCTATTTCTGATGTGTCTCGCCGTCGGGCTGGCGTACCTGCTGGCGGCGCCGTGGATACGCCGCCTGATGCATGGCGTGCACTGAGCTGGCTAATGCATGCCCTGCGGCTGGATCCAGCCGAAGTGCCAGCTGAGGAACAGGAAGCCGAACAGGGCCAGCGACAGCACGATGCGCGCGGTGAGTGCTCGCACCATGCCGCTGCCCCGATCGGCCTGGCCCATGTGGAACATGGCCTTGGCAAGACTGCCAACGATGGCCACGAGCAGTATGGTCACGAGGATCTGCATACCGCGGATGCTGCTGAATTCCTGGATGCGATGGCGGCGCGGGGGCTGCGTGCGTTGTCGGCCGCGGCACGGGCACTGGCCTCCTCGGCACGCACGACACGCACGACACCGGCCACCCCGGCGCCGACGATTGCCATCATGAATGCCATGAGGACCACCAGCCCGCCGGCCACACGGCACCGAGCGACCGCGACCGGTCAAGGCCTATGACCTTGACGGGCAGGTCCTGCACTGCGGATCTTTTGCCAAGTGCCTGGCTCCGGGATTACGCGTGGGCTGGTGCGCACCGGGTCGCTTCCGCGGACGCGTCCAGCAGCTGAAGGTCATGAGCTCCATCGCCACCCCCTCGCTGACGCAGGCGACCCTGGTGAATTATCTGCGCGACCACTCGTTCGACCGCCACCTGCGCGCACTGCGTGCCAAGCTCCCCTGGCAGCTGCAGACGCTCATCCGTTCGATGGAGGCGGCCTTCCCGTCCGAGTGTCGGATCACGCGCCCGCAGGGCGGCTACCTGCTTTGGGTTCAGCTGCCCGCGGCAGTCGATGCGCTGAAGCTGCACGCACTGGCGCAACAGGAGCACATCAGCCTCGCACCTGGACCGCTGTTCTCTGCGCAGCGCGGCTACCGCCAATTCGTGCGGCTGAATTTCGGCCATCCCCTGAATGCTCGGTCGGCACGCGCAATCGAAAGGCTGGGGGGCACATCCGCGCACTGGCCGCCGGGCGCGCGCATGGCTAGAGCGCCTGCGCTGCCTGGTTTCGGTTCGAGGCCATCAGGCACGGCGATACCAGTGGCCACTGAAGGTGCCGTGGCGTCG
>DATBPG010000006.1:0-16180 GCA_036561485.1 Steroidobacteraceae bacterium
TTGCAGCTTGCAGGGCCGCTGCAGAACGGCGCGCAAGGTCTGCAGCCCCAGCCCCGCATCGCGCAGCCTGATCGCTGCCGCCTGGCGTGCACGCGCTGTCGTTCGTCGCACGCCCTGGCGAGCGCGCGTGCTCTGCGCGTCGCGAGCCATCAATGTCCCAGCTTGCGCATGCCAACCTCCGGCCGGCCGGCAGCCTCAGGCCTCAGGCGACGCGCACTTCCGCCGTGCTTGCCTGGCTCGCCTGCGAGGCCGGATGGGCTGCGAAGTACTCCATGGCGAAGGCGACACCACTGGCTGCCAGATCCACCCCCGCCAGCTTCAGTCCCATCTCGCAGCCGGCCAGAGCGGCCAGCACGGTCAGATCGTTGCTGTTGCCCAGATGGCCGATGCGGAACACGCGCCCGCGGATTTTGCCGAGCCCCATGCCGAGCGACATATCAAAGCGCTTGAGGATGTCGGCGCGTACCGCATCGGCATTGACCCCGGAGGGCATGATGACGGCGGTCGAGACGGGTGAATAGAGCTTCGGATCCGCACACTGGATCGCAAGACCCCAGGCGTTGACCGCCCCGCGCACCGCTTCGCCCCAGCGGCGATGACGTGCAAACACCGTGTCGAGACCTTCGTCCTGCAGCATCTGCAGCGCCTCGGCGAGACCATAGAGCAGATTGGTATTGGGCGTGTAGGGGAAATAGCCGGTCTGATTCGACTCCAGCATGTCGTCCCAGGCCCAATACGAGCGTGGCAGCCTGGCGGTTTTCGATGCCTCCAGCGCGCGCGCCGAGATCGCATTGAAGGCCATGCCCGGCGGCATCATGAGGCCCTTCTGCGAGCCACTGACCGAGACATCCACGCCCCACTCGTCGTGCCGATAGTCGGCGCTGGCGAGACCGGAGACGGTGTCGACCATGAGCAGCGCAGGATGTCCGGCAGCATCGATGGCACGGCGTACCGCCGCCATGTCGGAGGTGACGCCGGTGGAGGTCTCGTTGTGCACCACGCAGACCGCCTTGATGCGGTGCTGCTTGTCGGCCACCAGCCGCTCCTCGATGAGCGCCGCCGCCACGCCATGACGCCAGCCTGGGGAGGCCGGCATGATCGGGTCCGAGCCGCGCCACTCCAGGATCTGCGTCGTCAGGCCCAGCCGCTCGGCCATGCGTGCCCACAGCACCGCGAAATAGCCGGTCTCGTACATCAGCACATGGTCGCCCGGACTGAGCGTATTGCTCAGCGCGGCCTCCCAGGCACCCGTGCCCGAGGACGGATAGACAATCACCGGATGGCGTGTCTTGAACAGGCCACGAAGCTCACTCAGGACCTTGAGCCCCAGGGCACCGAATTCAGGGCCCCGATGATCGATCGTGGGCAGGCTCATGGCCCGCAAAATGCGCTCGGGTACCGGGCTCGGTCCCGGAACCTGCAGAAAATGTCGTCCGACAGGGTGAAAATCCAGGGTCAGCATGGGTTTGACGCTAGAGGTTGGTAGGGTTGAAGGGGTGCCATTCGCTTTGGCAATCGAATGGCGTGTGGCGATAATACCTGATCAGCCACACCGAGCGCAGAGCGGATCGGCGTGCGCCGGCGCGCCGTGTGCCCGCTCGGTCCACGCCGCTCCCGCCACCCACCTCTCAGATGGTCGCAACACCTTCCGCCGCGCCAGGGCCGCCGAGCACCGAAACCGCCCGCACGCTCGCCCTGAGGCTCAAATCTGAGACCCAGGGCGAGGTGCTGTTCGACGCGGGCAGCCGCGGCCGTTACGCCACCGACGCCTCGATCTATCAGATCATGCCCGTGGGCGTGTTCGTTCCGCGCAGCGCGCGCGACGTGCGCGCCGCCATCGACATCGCGCGCGATCTGGCGGTACCGCTGCTGCCGCGTGGTGCGGGCACGAGCCAGTGCGGCCAGACCGTAGGCGCAGCGCTGGTCATCGACACCAGCAAATATCTCTGCCGGGTCCTCGAGGTCGACGCCGAGGCGCGCACGGCCACGGTGGAACCGGGCGTGGTACTCGATCAGCTGAACGCGGCGCTCAAGCCGCAGCGGCTCTGGTTCCCGGTGGACGTCTCCACCGGCGCGCAGGCGACGCTGGGCGGCATGGCCGGCAACAACAGCTGCGGTTCGCGCTCCATCGTGTACGGCAACATGGTGCATAACGTGCTCGGCATCACGGCCTGGATGTCCGATGGCGAGCAGCTCACCTTCGGCCCGCTGGCAGGACTCACCGGTCGCGCCGCGCGCATCGGCTCCTTCGTGCACGAGCTGGCACAGCGCCACCGGGCCGAGATCACTGCGCAGTGGCCGCGTGAGCTGCGTCGCGTCGCCGGCTACAACCTCGATATCTTCGACCCGCGCAGCGTACGTCCCTATACGGCCGATCAGAGCGTCAACCTCGCCCATCTGCTGGTCGGATCAGAAGGCACCCTGTGCTTCAGCCGGCAACTGACGCTGCGACTTGCCGAGATTCCGCGTGCCAGGGTGCTGGGGGTCGTGAACTTTCCGACCTTTCATGCAGCGATGGATGCGGCCCAGCACATCGTGACACTCGCTCCGAGCGCGGTGGAGCTCGTCGATCGCATCATGATCGACCTGTCCCGGTCCAATCCGCAGTTTCGCGCCACCATCGAAACGGCGCTGCGTGGCAGCCCTGATGCCATCCTGCTGGTGGAATTTGCCGGCGACGACAGCGCCGCCCTGCTCGGCAAGCTCAAGCAGCTGGGGCAGTTGATGGGAGATCTCGGCCTGCCCGGCAGCGTGGTCGAGATCGCGCAGGAACAGGCGCAGAGAGATCTCTGGGAAGTCCGCAAGGCCGGGCTGAACGTCATGATGAGCCTGAAAGGCGACGGCAAGCCGGTCAGTTTCATCGAAGACTGTGCCGTGCCGCTCGAGCACCTTGCCGACTACACCGCGGCGCTGAGCGAGGTGTTCGCCCGGCACGGCACGCATGGCACCTGGTATGCACATGCGTCGGTCGGCACGCTGCACGTGCGACCGATTCTCGACATGCGTCGCGACGGCGCGGCGAAGATGCGCGCCATCGCCGAGGAAACCGCCGAGCTGGTGCGCAAATACCGCGGCGCCTTTAGCGGTGAGCACGGCGATGGCCTGTGCCGCGGCGAGTGGATCGCCTGGCAATTCGGGCCGGCGCTGACCCAGGCCTTCGCGGCCATCAAACGCGAGCTGGACCCGATCAACCTGTTCAGCCCGCAGCGCATCGTCGATCCCCCGCCCATGGACGATCTGTCGCTGCTGCGCTATGCGCCGGGCGGGGCGCCGCATCCCTACCAGGTCCAGCCGCTCGACACCGTGCTCGACTGGACGGCGTGGGATGTGAGCAACGACCCCGTCACCCAGCGCATCATGCCACCCGGCAGCGGCGGGGATCCCGCGCGCGGCTTCGCCAAGGCCGCCGAGATGTGCAACAACAACGGACACTGCCGCAAGTTCGATGCCGGCACGATGTGTCCTTCCTATCGGGTCACGCGCGACGAACGGCATCTCACGCGCGGCCGCGCCAACACCCTCAGGCTCGCTCTTTCGGGCATGCTCGGCTCGCGCGCGCTGAGCGGTCAGGAGCTGCACGACACCCTCGAGCTGTGTGTGTCCTGCAAGGGCTGCCGGCGCGAATGTCCCACCGGCGTCGACATGGCGAAGATGAAAATCGAGGTGCTGGCGCATTACGGCGCGCGTCATGGCTTCAGCCTCAAGGATCGCCTGATCGCCCACCTGCCCGACTATGCAGGCATCGTCAGCCGCGTCCCCTTGCTCGCCAATCTGCCCGGGCGTCTGCCTGGCCTGCGAGCACTGGGCGAAAGGTGGCTGGGTCTCACGGCGCAGCGCGCACTGCCGCGCTGGCGCCGCGACACGTTCTGGCGCCGCCACGATGCAACGCTTTTTTCCAGTCGCGAAGCCGCACTGCAGGCGGACAAGGCCGCGGTGCTGTTCGTGGACACCTTCAATGCGACCTTCGAGAGCGACAATGCGCGCGCGGCTGCCCGGGTACTGAACAGAGCGGGCTACACGCTGCATCTGATCCAGAAGGATCGGGGTGCTCACTGCTGCGGGCGTACCTTTCTCGCCGCCGGCATGGTGGAACGGGCGAAGTCGAAAGTCTCCGCGCTGATCGACGCCCTGCTGCCGCTGGCGCAGGCCGGAGTCGCCATCGTCGGCCTGGAGCCCGCCTGCCTGCTCACGCTGCGCGATGAGGCGCTGGTGATGGGCCTGGGACAGAAGGCCCACACGGTCGCCGCGCAGGCGCTGCTGTTCGAGGAGTTTCTGGCCCGCGAAGCGAAGGCGGGCCGTTTTGCACCCGCGCTCAAGCCCGCGGGCGCACCCATCCTCGTGCATGGGCATTGCCATCAGAAGGCATTTGGCGCGGCTGCGCCGCTGCTGGAGCTGCTGCGGCTGATTCCCGGTGCCAGCCCACAGCTCATCGAAACCTCCTGCTGCGGCATGGCCGGCAGCTTCGGCTATGACGCCAGACACTTCGATGTATCGATGAAGATGGCCGAGCTCGCGCTGCTGCCCGCCGTTCGCGCGCAACCGGATGCCATCATCGTTGCCGACGGCACCAGCTGCCGCCAGCAGATCGCCGACGGATCGGCTCGGCGTGCGCTGCACGTGGCCGCGTTGCTCGACAGCCTCAGCTGATCGTGAGCCTCAGCTGATCGAAGTCAGCCCGCCCATGTAGGAACGCAGCGCTGCGGGAATCTCGACGCTGCCGTCCTGGCGCTGATAGTTTTCCAAAATCGCTACCAGTGCGCGGCCCACGGCGACCCCTGAGCCGTTGAGCGTGTGCAGCGGCTCGGGCTTGCCGCTGTCGGGATTGCGCCAGCGCGCCTGCATGCGCCGCGCCTGGAAGGCCTCGCAGTTGCTGCACGAGGAGATCTCGCGATAGCGCTGCTGCGAGGGCAGCCACACTTCCAGATCATAGGTCTTGGCGCTGGCAAAGCCGACGTCCCCGCCGCAAAGCGCGACCACCCGATAGGCGAGACCCAGTCCCGCGAGCACCGCCTCGGCGTGACTGCGCAGCGCCTCGAGCGCAGCGTAGGAGTCCTCAGGGCGCACGATCTGCACCAGCTCGACCTTTTCGAACTGGTGCTGACGGATCATGCCGCGCGTGTCACGGCCGGCGGCGCCGGCCTCGGAGCGAAAGCAGGGCGTGTGCGCCACGAACTTCAGCGGCAGCGTTTCGGCGGCCACGATCTGTTCGCGCACGAGGTTCGTCAGCGGCACTTCGGCCGTCGGGATGAGATAGAGCGGGTGTTCGGCCCGCAGGGCGAAGAGATCCTGCTCGAACTTCGGCAGCTGTCCGGTGCCCATCAGGGTGTGCGCTGCGACCAGATAAGGTGGGTAGATTTCCGTGTAACCGTGCCGCGTCGTGTGCAGGTCGAGCATGTACTGCGCCAGCGCGCGCTGCAGTCGTGCCAGCGCACCGCGCATCACGACGAAACGGGCACCGGAGATGCGGCCAGCCGCCTCGAAATCCAGGCCGGTAAGCCGCTCGCCGATCTCGACGTGATCGCGTGGCTTGAAGTCGAAGGCCGGCGGCTGGCCCACGCGCGCGACCTCGACGTTGGCAGTCTCATCGGCCCCTTCCGGAACCGACTCATGCAGCAGATTGGGCAGCTCCAGTTGCCAGCCATCCAGCTGCGCCTGCACCGCCGAGAGCTGCTCATCGGCGCCGGAGAGCTCGCGCGTGAGCGCCTCCCCCTCGGCTACGAGCGGTGCAATATCCTGACCGCGCCCGCGGGCCTGTCCGACGGACTTCGCGTGCGCATTGCGCGCCGCGCGCAGCCGGTCGGTCTCGATTTGCCAGTGCCGCCGTCGCTCCTCGAGCCCCTGCATGGCCGCGACGTCCAGCCGATAGCCGCGACGCGCGAGATTGCGAGCGACGGCCTCGGGGTCCGAGCGCAGCAGCTTCGGATCAATCACGGTGGGCCCTATCGGTGGCGAATGCCGACAGCGCAACCCCCGGACGTAGCGACCAGCCGCCAAAGGCGACGGCCAGACCAACCAATGCTCCGGTGGCCGACATGACCAGGGGTGCCAGGGGGCCGACGTGGCTGGCGAGCCAGGGCAGCGCGAGGACCGCGGCTGCTCCGACAGCAAATGCGCCGCTGACGAGGGCTGCCAGCGTGCGCCGGCGCAGCCTCACATAGCTCTGCTGCAATTCCGTGAGCTGCTGGCCTTGTTCGCGCTCGAGGCGTTGGCGCAATCGAGTGAGATGGCTCCCGTCGGCCTCTTCGGCAGCGGCGCGCGCCAGTGCCAGCTGCAAGCGGGCGCGAAATTCTGCCGGCAGCTGCGGCGCGACCAATGCATGAGTCAGCGCCGCATCGAGCGCCCGGTCCAGCGCGGCATCCGCTGGTTCATGCGTCATGCTTCACCTCCGAGCCATGCGCACGGATCGTGCAGGCCAAGCCCGCGAAGCCGTTCGGCAAGCGCTGCGCGTGCGCGAAACAGGTGAGTCTTGACGGTCCCTGCGGGGCAACTGAGCATGCTTGCAACCTCATCGACAGAGCGCTCCTCGAAATAGTACAGCACCAGCACACGTCGCAGCCGCTCGGGCAACGTATCGACCAGAGCGCGCAGCTGCGCATCGCGCTGCTGCGAGGACAATTCTGGGGCATCAGGAGCCGACGTCTGCGCCGGCAATTGCGCCCATTCTTGGCCCGCATCGGACGCGTCGGGGAACGCGGCATCGAGCCTGCGCCGTCGCTCGAGGGCGCTGAAGCAGCGGTTACGCGTGATGGCGTAGATCCAGGTCGACAGGGCGGCACGTCCATCATAGCGGTGCAAGCTCCTCCAGATGCGCACCAGACTCTCCTGCGCGGCGTCCTGCGCCTGGGTCCGCTCGCGCAGCAGCGCATGGCAGAGCCGATAGATTTTCGACTCGTAGCGGGGCAGCAGGAGCGCAAAGGCACGCGCGGCGTCACCCGAGCGCAGCAGCTCCAGCACCTCCTGATCATCGCTCGCGGCACCGGCGTCCGCTGTCTGCATGCAGTACCCCTTCCGGGATTTATACCCGCGTCGCCACGCGACGGTTTCAAGCCTGCGGATTCACAGATTTCGCCTTGGGCGATGAAACCGAGCCGGCATCCCGGGGGTATCAAGCACGTACCGCCCCCAAAATACTCACTTTGCACAGGGAGAAGCGAGCCATGACCTCCGAACCATTCATCACGCCCGATCTGCTCTCGCTGATGATCCCCATCGTTGCCATCGTCATGGGCATCGGCCTGGTGATGCTCAGCATCTATGTGGATTACCTGCGCAAACGCGAAATCCTCAACGCCGTGCATCGCGAGCGCATGGCGGCGATTGAAAAGGGCATTGAATTGCCTCCACTGCCACCTGAGATCTTCCAGTCTCGGAATCGCGGTGGCAGCCGCAGTCCCGCACGCACCCTGGAGAGAGGCTTGATCCTGATGTTCATCGGCATCGGGATCGGTGTGGCGTTGTGGCAGACGGGGAATAAGGCTGCCTGGTGGGGGCTGTTGCCCTTCGGAATCGGCCTTGCCTACCTGGTATCCAGTCGCTTGCGCGCCGCTGAATGGCAGCCTCCGGCCAGCGGCGCGAGCGACCCGAATTTTCGCTGAGATCAGTCGGATGCGCTGGGGGGCCGATCGCCCCGGGGTTCTTCCGGGGCGCTCGCCGGCTCCTGCGCAGCGCCGGACGCCGGATGGGCCTTGGCGTTGGTATTTGCGGCACGCAGCTGCTCGAGTCGCTCGCCGATGCGCTGCTCGAGGCCGCGCGAGGTCGGCCGGTAGTAACGCCGGTCGGGCAGCTCGTCGGGGAGATAGCGTTCCCCGGCCGCGTAGGCGTCAGGCTCGTCGTGCGCATAGCGATAGCCGCTGCCGTAGCCCAGCTGCTTCATGAGAGCGGTCGGCGCATTGCGAAATCGCAGCGGCACCTCGAGCGAACCGTAGCGCTCGATGTCCGCCTGCGCCTCAGCAAAGGCGACGTAGGCCGCGTTGCTCTTGGCCGCCACGGCCAGGTAGATCACCGCCTGGGCCAGCGCGAGATCCCCTTCGGGCGTCCCCAGCCGATCGAAGCTCTGCCAGGCCTCGAGCGCCAATTGCAGCGCGCGTGGGTCGGCGAGGCCGACATCCTCGATGGCCATGCGCGTGATGCGCCGGGCGAGGTAATGCGGATCGCAGCCACCGTCGAGCATGCGCGCCAGCCAGTAGATGGCCGCATCGGGATCGGAGCCGCGCACCGCCTTGTGAAGAGCCGAGATCTGATCGTAGAACTGCTCGCCGCCCTTGTCGAAACGTCGCCGCCCCCCGCTGGCCACCTCGTGCGCGTGCGCCACGCTGATGACACCGCCGCCGCCCGCGCCTGCCAGTCCGGCGGCCAGCTCGAGCATGCCGAGCGCACGGCGCGCATCGCCGTCCGCCGCCTGCGCCAGCAGGGCAAGCGCATCATCGTCGATGGTCAGTCCGGAGCGGCCCAGCCCGCGCTCGGAATCGGCCAGCGCCCGGGCGGCAAGTCGCGCGAGCTCTTCGGCCGAGAGCGCCTTGAGCACATAGACGCGCGCGCGCGAGAGCAGCGCGCCGATGATCTCAAAGGACGGATTCTCCGTGGTCGCGCCAATGAACGTCAGCGTGCCATCCTCGACATGCGGCAGGAACGCATCCTGCTGGGCCTTGTTGAAGCGGTGGACCTCATCGAGGAACAGCACCGTCGGATGCCCCTCTGCGGCGGCCTGCTGGGCCTGCGAGACGGCCTCGCGGATGTCCTTGATACCGGCCTGCACAGCCGAGAGCGCAATGAACTGCGATTGCGAGCGCGCTGCAATCAGGCGCGCGAGCGTCGTCTTTCCCGTGCCCGGCGGCCCCCACAGAATCAGCGAATGCGGCTGGCCGGCGACGATGGCCTCATACAGCGGCTTGCCGGGGGCTAGCAGGTGCGATTGCCCGACGAACTCCTCGAGCGTACGCGGCCGCATGCGATCGGCCAGAGGCTGCCAATCCCGGCTGGCCTCGAGCCCCAGGGAACGCTGCATCGAGCTGCGACGTGCCACGAAGTCAAGATACCACGCCGACTCGCGCCGTCACGGCCGCGCGGCGTCAGCGCCCCGGGGAAGCGGAGGCGCCCGCGGGTACCGGTGTGCCGATCACATCCACGCCCTGGGGCACGGTGAAGGTGAACAGCGATGCGTCCACCGGCGCGTTGCGCCGGCTGTGCGTGAAATCCAGCTGCACCGTCTGGCCGAGCATGTTGTGCACGATCATGCGCTCGAGCTCATTGCCCCGAAAACCCAGGCGTGCGTCGCTGAAATCGGCCTGCGGGCCGCGCGGGCGCACCTGCACCCACTGCAGTCCCTGCCCGGATGGCTGCGTCGAGATATCAAACTGCGCGCGCAGCGCCTGGGAGGAGCCGGACAGCAGCATGATCGGCGTGGACGACAGGGCGGTGTCGATCGGCTTTACCGTGACCTGCGCCAGCTCGCGATCGTAGAACCAGAGGTTCCTGCCGTCCGCGACCAGCAGCTGTCCGTGCGGTTCCGCCTGGCCCTGCCCCCCCTGGCCCTGTCCGTCCTGGCCTGCGCCGCCAGCGCCCGTCTCGTCCGCCGGCCGATAGTCCCAGCGAAAGCGATTGGGGCGCTCAACGATGAGGCTGCCACTGCCGCCGGCGGCAGGCTTGCCGGAGGCATCGGTGATGCTCTGGCTGAAGTCCGTGCGCAGGCTGGTGAGGCCATCCAGGTAGTGATCCAGTGGCGTATCCGCCTGTGCAGAGGCGGTCTGGGCAACTGTCTGGGCAGCGGCCGGGGCGGCTGCCTTCAGAGCGGATGCGTCACGCGCGGGCGCCTTCGATGGGCTGGCGACGGCGATGAGCGCCACCACCCCGACACACATCCCCCAGGTGCGCGGACGTGCGCTCACTCGTCAATCTCCCGCCGGCGGAGCGCTCAGGACCTCACGCGAGCCGTTGGACTGCAGTGGGCCGACGATGCCGGCGCTCTCCATGGCCTCGAGCATGCGCGCGGCACGGTTGTAGCCGATCTTCAGCCGTCGCTGCACGTAGGAGATCGAAGGCTTGCGGTCCCGCGTGACCACCGCCACGGCCTCGTCGTAGAGCGGATCCTGCTCGGGATCCTCGCCGCCCTCGCCGCCCTCCTCATCCTCACCCGAGAGGCCCGCGATCGGTGTCGAGGGCCCCTTGAGCACCTCCTCGAGGTAGCTCGGCGCGCGGATCTGCTTCAGGGCATTGACGACACGGTGCACTTCCTGGTCGGACACGAAGGCACCATGGATGCGCGTGGGCATCGAGGTACCGGGCGGCAGGTACAGCATGTCGCCATGCCCGAGCAGTGACTCGGCGCCCATCTGGTCCAGGATGGTGCGCGAGTCGACCTTGGCCGACACCTGAAAGGCGATACGCGAGGGGATGTTGGCCTTGATGAGGCCGGTGATGACATCGACCGAAGGACGCTGCGTGGCAAGAATCAGGTGGATGCCCGAGGCACGCGCCTTCTGCGCGAGCCGGGCAATCAGCTCCTCGACTTTCTTGCCGACGATCATCATCAGATCGGCGAGCTCGTCGATGACCACCACCACGAAGGGCAGCGGCTCGAGATTGGGTATGGCGCGCTGATCGATGCCCGGATCGTTGGCGGCACGCTGCAGCAGCACCGGGTCCAGAATGGGCTTGCCGGCCGCATTGGCCTCGATGACGCGCTTGTTGTAGCCGCCGATGTTGCGCACGCCAAGCGCTGCCATGAGCTGGTAGCGCCGGTCCATCTCCACCACACACCAGCGCAGCGCGTTGGCCGCCTGCTTCATGTCGGTGACCACCGGGGCCAGCAGGTGCGGGATGCCCTCGTAGACCGACAGCTCGAGCATCTTCGGGTCGATCATGATGAGCCGCACGTGCTCGGCGCTGGCCTTGTAGACCAGGCTCAGGATCATGGCATTGATCCCCACCGACTTGCCCGACCCGGTGGTGCCCGCGATCAGCAGATGCGGCATGCGCTGCAGATCGGCGACCATCGGCACCCCGCCGATGTCCTTGCCGAGCGCGAGCGCCAGCGGCGAGTCCACATCCTCGTACGCCTTGGACTTGATGATCTCTCCGAGCGTCACCAGCTCGCGCTTCTCGTTGGGAATCTCCAGCCCCATGACGGACTTGCCGGGAATGACCTCGACCACGCGCACGCTGATGGTGGAGAGCGCGCGCGCCAGATCCTTCGACAGCGCGGTGATCTGGCTCGCCTTCACGCCCGGGGCGGGTCGCATCTCGAAGCGCGTGACCACCGGACCCGGATGCACCGCGACGACCTCGACCTCGACGCCGAAGTCACGCAGCTTCAGCTCCACCAGGCGCGAGATCGCCTCGAGCGCCTCGGGCGAATAGGAAGCCTCGCGATTGGGTGGATCATCCAGCAGGGTCAGCGGCGGCAGCGCCTGGCCGGCCGTGGAGTCGAACAGGGGCACCTGGCGCTCGCGCTCGGCGCGCTGCCCCTTCGCCGGCGCAGGCGCAGGCGCCTCGATGCGCGGTGCGGGGCGCGCAGCGCTGCGCGCGCGCGAGGCCTGTACGACGACGGCACGCTCGGCCTTGACCGCGCGGCCGGCATCGCGCGCGCGCGCAGAGAGCACGCGCTCGCGGCCCCAGCGCGCCACCGCCCAGACCCCATGTCCCAGCCGGTCCATGACGGCAAACCAGGAGACGCCGAAGGCCAGCGCTGCGCCGGCCATCCACACTGCCAGCAGCAGCAGCGTTGCGCCGAGCAGATCGAGCCCTGAGGCCAGCGCATCGCCCGTCGCCGCACCGAGAATGCCGCCCGCTCCCTCGCGCAGCGTGCCAGGGCTCCAGTGCAGCGTGGCCAGCGCACAGCTGGCGACCATCAGCGCCGCAAAGCCGGTAATGCGCAGCGCCGTGGTGAGGTGTGAAGCGGGTGGATCGCGCTCGTTACGGCGGCGCATCAGGCGCCAGCCGGCAAAGCCGAGCATGACGGGCAGGATGTAGGCAGGACGGCCGAAGATCCAGAACAGCGCATCGGCGAACCAGGCGCCCACGGGTCCGACCCGGTTGTGAACACCGGCGCCTGCCCCCGTAAAAGAGAAGCCCGGATCACGCGGGTCGAACGTGGCCAGCGCGACGCACAGCACGAGTGCCACGACTGCCAGTGCGATGGCACCGCTCTCGCGCAGCCCGCGCGCCAGAGCGGCCGAGACGCGCCACGGTGCACGTGCGCTCGCGGCGGACTCACTGGCTGGCATATGTCACCGGGGACTCAATATATGACTTGGCCTTCTCGTCGTGCTTACTTACCATGCGATTTCAATGCTGCGAGCGCGGCTCGCACCCCGGAATTGTACATGACTCCTTCCAAGCATCGTCGGCTGGTCATCCTCGGCTCCGGTCCCGCTGGCTACACCGCCGCAGTGTATGCCGCGCGTGCCAATCGCAAGCCCATGCTCATCACCGGCCTTCATCAGGGCGGGCAGCTCATGACGACGACCGAGGTGGACAACTGGCCTGGCGATGCCGAAGGACTGCTCGGCCCGGCGCTCATGCAGCGCATGCGCGCACACGCCGAGCGCTTCGGCACCGAGATCGTCGCGGACCACATCAAGCGCGTGGACCTCTCGCGCCGTCCGTTTCTGCTCGAAGGCGACGCGGGGGAGCGATACACCTGCGATGCGCTGATCATCGCCACCGGCGCCTCGGCGCGCTATCTCGGACTGCCCTCCGAGGAGCGCTTCCGCGGCCGCGGCGTGTCGGCGTGCGCGACCTGTGACGGTTTTTTCTTCAAGGGTCAGCGCGTGGCGGTCGTCGGCGGCGGCAACACCGCGGTGGAAGAGGCGCTGTACCTGTCGCACCTCGTCGCGCACGTGACGCTGGTGCATCGGCGCGAGCGGCTGCGCGCCGAGAAGATCCTGCAGGATCGGCTGCATGAGCGCGAGCGCGAAGGCAAGGTCGCCCTGCTCTGGCATCACCGCGTCGAGGAAGTGCTCGGCGATGATGCCGGGGTTCACAGTCTGCGCGTGCGCAGCACATTGACGGATGCCAGCCAGGACATCGGCGTCAGCGGCGTGTTCATCGCCATCGGGCATACGCCCAACACGCAGCTCTTCGAGGGCCAGCTCGCGATGCGCGCAGGCTATCTGCAGGTGCGGGGCGGGCTGGAAGGAGACGCCACGGCCACGAGTGTCGCCGGTGTATTCGCCGCCGGCGACGTGGCGGACCATGTCTATCGCCAGGCCGTTACCTCCGCGGGCACCGGCTGCATGGCCGCGCTCGATGCAGATCGTTACCTCGAGCAGTTCGATCACGCGGCGCAGACCGCATCGGCCAGCACCGCCCCGGCGTGACATCCGCGCTGCAGCTTCGGGTACTCGAGCGCATCAGCGAGATCCCCGCGGCGCAGTGGAATGCGCTGGCCGGCAGCTATCCGTTTCTGCAGCATGAATTCCTCAATGCGCTCGAGCACAGCGGCTGTGCCAGCCCGCGCACCGGCTGGACACCGCAGCATCTGCTGCTCTTTGATGCGCAGGGACTCGCCGCCGCAGCCCCGCTCTATCGCAAGGAGCATTCCTGGGGCGAGTTCGTGTTCGACTTTGCCTGGGCACGCGCCGCCGAGCAGCGCGGCCTGGCCTACTATCCGAAGCTGGTCTGCGCGGTGCCCTTCACGCCGGCCAGCGGCCCGCGCCTGCTGACCCGCGCCGATGCCCCTGCCGCCGCGCTGCACGCCGCGCTGCTCGAGCGCATGCGCGCCCAGGCCGACGAGGGGCTGGTGTCCTCGGTGCACGGACTGTTTCTCGATGAGCCGGCGCGCGCGGGCGCCGAGCAGGCAGGCTGGCTCCTGCGCCGCGACTGCCACTTCCAGTGGCACAACGAGGCGTATCGCGACTTCGAGGATTTCCTGCAGCGCTTCTCGGCGGAAAAGCGCAAGAAAGCGCGTCGCGAGCGCCGGCGCATGGCCGAGCAGGGCATCGAGTTCACGACGCTGCACGGCAATGAGCTCGACGAGGCCACGCTCGAGCGCGTACATGCCTTTCACGCCATGACCTTCCTGCGTCACGGCCACACGCCCTATCTGAATCGCGCCTGCTTCAGCCAGATCGCGCGGGCCCTGGGCGATCGCTTCATCGTCAAACTGGCCCGCCACGGACGCCGCGCCATCGCCGCCGCGGTATTCCTGCGTTCGCACGACACGCTCTACGGGCGCTACTGGGGCGCCGAGGACAACTATCACAGCCTGCATTTCGAGACCTGCTACTACCAGGGCATCGACTACTGCATCGAGCAGGGGCTGGCGCGCTTTGAGCCGGGCACGCAGGGTGAGCACAAACTCTCGCGCGGGTTCACCCCGACGGTCACCTGGTCGGCGCACTGGATCGCCGATGCGCCGCTGCGTCGCGCGATCGGTACCTATCTCGTGCGCGAGGGCGCGGCCATCGATGCGTATGCCAGCGAGGCCGAGGCCCATGCCCCGTTCAAGCATCTGCCCACCCCCGGCGAGCCGCCCGCGGCCTGAGCGAAGCCGCCAGGATCGTCCTGCATGATCACCTGGCTGTCGGCCGATGACCCCCCCGATCGCTTTCCACCCCTGGAGATGGCGCTGACGGACCCACCGGGGCTGCTGGCCGCCGGCGGGGATCTGCGACCCGAGCGGCTGCTGGCCGCGTACGCGCGCGGCATCTTTCCCTGGTATTCGCCCGGCCAACCGGTGCTCTGGTGGTCACCCGATCCACGTGAGGTGCTGCTGCCGCAGCAGTTTCGGCGCTCCCGGAGCCTCGCGCGCTCGATGCGCACGCGCGGCTTCACCCTGCACCAGAACCGCGACTTTTCCTCGGTCCTGGCCGCCTGCGCCGCGCCGCGCGCCGGCAGCCCCGGCACCTGGATCACCGCGGAGATGCAGGCGGCCTATACGCGGCTGCATCAGCGCGGTTTTGCCCACAGCTACGAGACCTGGTGCGGCGGGCAGCTCGTGGGGGGCCTCTACGGCGTGCACCTCGGACGGGTGTTCTTCGGTGAGTCGATGTTCAGCCGGGAAACCGATGCATCCAAGGCCGCGCTAGCGGGCCTGGTCGATCACTGCGCGACCCAGTCCATCGATCTCATCGACTGCCAGCTGGCCTCGGCGCACCTGCGCAGCCTGGGCAGTCAGCCCATGTCCCGCCGCGAATTCCTGAGCTTTCTGCCTGCAGCCGGCACCGGCGCGGTCACATGAACGGATGCCCGCGGCGCGCCTCGATTGCATTGTCGGGCGTCTTTGTGCTGCAATTCGCGCCCCGCACGCGAGGTCACGCAACGCAGCATGCCGAAAGAAGATGCCATTCAGATGGAGGGAGAGGTCATGGAGACGCTTCCCAACACGACCTTTCGCGTCAAGCTGAAGAATGGCCACGTGGTCACGGCGCACATCTCGGGCAAGATGCGCAAGAACTACATCCGCATCCTCACCGGTGACCAGGTCACCGTCGAGATGACCCCGTACGATCTGTCCAAGGGCCGCATCGTCTATCGCGGCCGCTGACGCGGGTCAGGCCGTGACTTCCGGCTGCGGCGCCGGGGTGCACTCCAGATTCAAGCCGCTGTCATCGGCCTTGACCGACACGCGCACCTGCCCGCCCCCGGCGAGCTTGCCGAACAGCAGCTCCTCGGCGAGCGGACGCTTGATGTGCTCCTGGATCAGCCGTGCCATGGGACGCGCGCCCATCTTCGGGTCGTAGCCCTTCTGCGCGATCCAGCGGCGCGCCGCCTCATCCAGGCTCACGGTGACGCCCTTGGGCTCGAGCTGCGCCTCCACCTCGATCAGCAGCTTGTCGACCACGCGCTCGATGGTCGGCGCATCCAGCGGCGCGAACTGAATGACCGCATCCAGGCGGTTGCGGAACTCGGGAGAGAACAGGCGCCGGATGGCTTCCATGCCGTCGCTGGCGTTGTCCGCCTGCGTAAAGCCGATCGAGGGCCGGCTCATCTCGTGCGCGCCGGCGTTGGTGGTCATGACGATGATGACGTGGCGGAAATCGGCCTTGCGGCCGTTGTTATCGGTCAGCGTGCCGTGGTCCATGACCTGCAGCAGCAGATTGAACACGTCCGGGTGTGCCTTTTCGATCTCATCGAGCAGCAGCACGCAGTGCGGGTGCTTGCTGATGGCCTCGGTGAGCAGGCCCCCCTGATCGAAACCGACATAGCCGGGGGGCGCGCCGATGAGCCGCGACACGGTGTG
>DATBPG010000007.1:0-5314 GCA_036561485.1 Steroidobacteraceae bacterium
TAGGGTCGTCAATGAATACCGGGAGTGGCCATCGAGCTCGACGCCGACATCCAGCGACTGCTGTTCGAGCATGTTGCGAGCTACGAGCAGCTCGAGGCGCTGCTGCTGCTGCGTGCCGAGGCCCGCGAGTTCCGCAGCGTGCCGCAACTGGCCGAGAAGCTGCGCATCGATGAGTCCAGTGTCGCTGCGGCGCTCGATTCGCTCACCGCTCATCGCTTGCTGGAGAAGCGCGCCGGACCGCCGGTAGCCTATCGCTATGCGCCGGTCGAGGCCGAAACGATGGCGCTGGTGGACCGGCTCGCTGCGCTCTACGTCGAGCAGCGCCTCGAGGTCATCCGCCAGATGAGCGCCAACTCCATCGAGCGCTTGCGCTCCTCGGCGGCGCGTACCTTCGCCGACGCCTTCCTGTTGCGGGGACGCAAGCCATGATTGCCGCAATCCTCTATGTCGCCTGCGCGCTCACCAGTGGCGGTTGCGCCTGGCTGCTGGTACGCGGCTATCACGCCAGCGGCACACGGCTGCTGTTCTGGGCGGCGCTGTGCTTCGTGGGCCTGACCATCGACAACATCGTGCTGTTCATCGATCTGGCCCTGACCCCTGCCACGATGGATCTGTTCTACTGGCGCACGATCCCTGCGGTCGCCGGCCTGATCGTGATGATCTACGGGCTGATCTGGGAGTCGCGATGAAGTTTTTCGTCTGGGGCCTGCTGGCGATGGGCAGCCTGGTACCGGCGTTGTTCTTCCTGCGCTACTGGCGCAGCAGCCGCGACCGGTTGTTCGCGTTCTTCGCGGTAGCGTTCGGCCTGATGGCGCTGGAGTGGCTGCTGGCCTCACTCGGCGGCACGGACGAGGCTGACCACTTCCAGGTGCTGCTGCTGCGCATCCTGGCGTTCGTATCGATCATCATCGGCGTGCTCGACAAGAATCACCGCGATCGCGAGCGCCGCTCCCCCGGCAGCTGACGCCGGCGCGGTGGCGCGCGCTGCGGGCGCAGCGGCTGGGGCTGTTGACCGCACTGTTATGTTCTTGTCACTGCAATGTCACGCCGCGTGGACCTAGACTTGGCGGCCTGTTCGATTGGTCAGACTTGCTGCAGGGGGACTCATCATGGCACTGCTCATCGGTGACGTTGCGCCGGATTTCGAAGCCGACACGACTGTCGGGCGGATTCACTTCTACGAGTGGCTGGGCAATTCGTGGGGTGTGCTGTTCTCCCATCCCAAGGACTACACCCCGGTGTGCACCACGGAGCTGGGCGCGACCGCCAAACTCAAGGGCGAATTCGCCCAGCGCGGCGTGAAGGTCATTGGCCTTTCTGTCGATACCGTCCAGGATCATCAGGGCTGGAAAAAGGATATCGAGCAGACCCAGGGCACGAGCGTGGATTTCCCGATGATCGCCGATGCCGATATGAAGGTTGCGAATCTCTACGGCATGATCCATCCCAACGCCAGCGATCGTTTCACCGTGCGCAGCGTGTTCGTCATCGATCCCAACAAGAAGGTGCGCCTGACGCTCAACTACCCGGCCAGCGCCGGGCGCAATTTCGACGAGATCCTGCGCGTCATCGATTCGCTGCAGCTCACCGACAAGTTCAAGGTTGCGACCCCGGTGAACTGGAAGCCCGGGGAGGACGTCATCATCGTGACCTCGGTCAACAACGAGGAGGCCAAGAAGCTCTTCCCGGAAGGCTGGAAAGAGGTCAAACCGTACCTGCGCCTGGTGCGCCAGCCGCGCAGCTAGCGGGCGCCGAACTCCTCGGCCCAGTAGATGCGCGGCGCACCGCGGCGGTTGACTGCGAAGGCGAAGCCGGTCTGGCGGAAGCCCGCGTCCATGATGTTGGCGCAGTGTTCGGGACTTGCGAGCCAGCCCTGCACGGCCTGCCCGGCGTTCTCGGCGCCCAGCGCGATATTTTCGCCCACGAGGTGATAACGGTAGCCGGCCGCGCGCACGCGCGTGGCCGGTGTGCTGCCATCCGAGCCGCGATGCTCGAAGAAGTCATGCTCGAGCATGTCGTGCGCATGGCGCTCAGCGGCGCGCGTCAGTCGCACATCGAGCTGCAGCGGCGGTGCGGCAGGAAAGGTCCGCGCTCCACAGCGGCGCGCCCGTGCGCGCGCCGCATTGATGCGCTCGAGCAGCGCCTGGGAAACCGCGTCGGCATCCGTCGGCGAGGGTGCCACGAAAGGCACCGCCAACAGGATCCAGACCGCCTGTCCCTCGGCCCAGATGCCCACATCGCGGTAGGCAGCCTGCGTCAGGGTGCCGCACAAACGTTGCAGCAGCGCGCTGCGCAGCCCGGCGGCGCTGCCGCGAAACTGCAGTGCTTCGGAGCGCTCCGCCCGATAACCCGCCGCTTCGATGGCGACTTCGAGCGGCGCGCCGCGAGCCCAGCGGGCTGCGGCGGCCTGCAGAGTCGGCGGACGGCGCAGCGCCAGCGCGCTGCCGGGTCGGCCGTTACAGCCACGCGCGCGCAGGGTCTGTACCAGCTCCAGGGCGAGCGGTGCCGAGTCGGCGGCGGATGCGGGGGCCGGCAGGCCGAGCGCGCCCGGACAGCAGGCCAGCATCGCACACAGGACGAAGGCGGGCAGTGCGCAGGCGAGTAGGGCAGTGCCGGCGCGACGGCGGCAGGCGCCGTGCCGCGGTCTCATCGGCGAGCGGATGGGCCGGCGCGCGTCGCTGGGGACTGTGCGTAGGGCCTGCCATCGCGATGAACGTAGCGCCCCTCACGGACCTGCATATCGATGTCGGGATAGTCGACCAGCTCGGCCTCGGGGGAAGCGCTGCGCGTGCCGACTTCGAGCAGCAACGCATCGCGGGCGGTGCGATTCTGCAGGTGGTGTCCCACGCGCTCGCCGGCCTTGAAGCCCGCGGCATCGCCCGCCCGCAGCAGCTCCTCGCCGTCATCGCATACCAGCACCACCTCGCCCTCCAGCACGTAGACGAGCTCATCCTCGCCGCTGTGCCAGTGCCGCTGGCTCGACCAGGTGCCGGCTGGCAGGCGCAGAAGGTTCACGCCGAACTGCGTCAGCCCCGCAGCATCGCCGAGCCGGCGACGCACGCGGTCCCGGCACGGCACATCGTAGGGCGGCGGGTAGCGACTTCCTACGAGAAGCGGCGCCGCATCGATCTGGATCTTGTGGCTCACTGCGCCTACCTTGGCGGCGCTGGGCGCCGCCTGGCAAAAATCGCGGAAAGTATACGATGCTGATGCTCGTGGCAGGGGTGCTGCTGTTTTTCGTGCCGCACTCCGTGGCAATCGTGGCACCGCACTGGCGCGATCGCATGGTGCTTTACCTCGGCGAGGCCGGATGGAAGGGCTGGTATGCGCTGCTGATCAGCGCGGGCCTGGCGCTGCAGGTCCTGGGCTTCAGTGGTGCGAGCCGCACGCCGATCGTGCTGTACGTGACACCGGCGCTGCTGCGCGACGCGGCGCTGGTGCTGATGCTGCCGGTGTTCCCGCTGCTGCTGGCGACCTACCTGCCCGGCCGCATTCTCGTGCGCGTCGGGCATCCCATGCTCAGCGCCGTGCTGCTGTGGTCGGCCGCGCACCTGCTGGCCGCCGGTACGCTGCCGGGTGTGGTGCTGTTCGGATCGTTCTTCGTCTGGGCGCTGGTAGATCGCATGTCCCTGCAGCGGCGTGTGCCGCCACGCATTCGCCGCGCGCCGCTGAGACGCTACAACGATCTGCTCGCCGTGCTGCTGGGCCTGACGCTGTATGCGCTGTTCCTCTGGCGGCTGCACGCCTGGCTCTTCGGCGTGGCCGCTTGATCCGGGCCGCGGAGACTCGATGCCGGCGGGGGAAAAAGCGCGCCGGAAAAATCTGGTGCGCCGATCTTTCGCCCCAGACGCGATCGAGACTAGTACGCGAAGGCGCCGTTGGCGTAGGTCTGGCCAGCTACCGAGGCGCCCCCGATGATGGTGTAAACCGTGCGCCCATAAAAGAACGGCAGTCCCCAGTCGAAGTAACTCGTGCCGTTGACCGTCGGTGCAGCGCCGCCGACGTCGTCATAGGCGTAGAACATCGAGGCTGCCAGCGTGCTGAAGTTGGCAATCTGGAATGAGATTGCAGTCATCGCGCTGCCGCCCGAATTGGTCGCGGTCAGGGTCTGCGTCGCGCCAGGGCAGTAGAACGGCGCGTTGCTGCCGGTGCATTGCGTGAGCTGGCTATCGGCAAAGAAATAGGCGTTGGAGCCGGAATCGATGATGCCCTCGATATTGTTGGTGCCGTTGAAGCTCGTGGTGAGGTACATCGGCTGCTGGCTCTGCGGCGCTGTCCCGCTCAACGGCAGAAACGTGGCGTTGCCGACGCCATTGTCACTCTCGGTACCCACGCCGAAGGCGAGATAGCCCGTCGTCGTGAGGACTCCATTGGCGCTGATCGATGGCAGCTGCAGCAGGGTGCCGTTGTTGTCCTTCGTGAACAGCGTGACCGGGTTGGTCACTTCATCGGTGACCGCCGCGACGGTCGTTGCGGTGCTGCCCGCCGTGCAGCCACTGACCGGACAGCTGTAGTAATAAACTCCCGTGGTGGTGCAGGTGACCCCGCAGTCCTGGGCCGCCGGCCCCACGCCGAGCACGCCGTCGGCGCTGAAGGAATCGGGCGAATCCAGATCCGTATTGCCACCGGGGCTGGCACTGGTGCAAGCCGTGGGCGGCGTGCTCGTGCTGATGACCTGGATCGGCACATTGCTCGCCGTCTCGTTGGCGATCGCAATCTGCGTCGCCGTATAGACACCGCCCCACGCGTAGCCGTCGGCGTAGTAGGCACATTCGGAGAGGGTATTGCCCGGTGTATGGGTGTCTGCCTCGGGAAGCAGACCGAGACCGGCGGCAGCGGTGGGCATGAGTCGCAGGCCCGAGGAACCGGTGTCGATCAGCACCTGGATGCTGGCGCAGCTGGTACCGCACACCTTGACAGTCACCATCGGCACATTGAAGTCCTGCGCCATCACATCCATCGGAAAGGTGCCGACGCTGACGGGCGTGACATTACTGCCGTCCTTGAGGGCGCTGACGCAATTGACGGCGACACTCGTGACATTGGCTGCCGCGGTGCCCGAACCGCCGGTGACGGTGCAGGTCTCGCCTGTCGGCTGTGTGAGCACCGTGACGGCATACGCACCGCTGACGGGCTCGCTGAACGTGAACGCACCGTCACTGGCGACGGTGAGATTGTTGCCAGCGTTATCCTGCAGCACCATGCCTGAAGAGGAGTAGGTCGTGACGCCCGTGGCGGTGCCGCCGATGGTGTAGGCCGTGTTGCCGCCACCCCCACCACCACCACCCCCACCACCGTCCCCGCCTCCCCCTCC
>DATBPG010000008.1:0-11934 GCA_036561485.1 Steroidobacteraceae bacterium
CTACACCTATCCGATCGGCATCGGCAAGGCGGGATGGAAGACACCCGAGGGCGTCACGCACGTGACGGCGCGCGTCAAGGATCCGGTCTGGCATCCCTCGCTCGCGCTGCGCGAGGACCATTTCAAGGACAATGGCGAGAAGCTGCCCGCGGTGGTCAAGGCGGGGCCCGACAATCCACTGGGCAAATTCGAATTCAGGCTCGGCTGGCCTTCCTATCTGATCCACGGCACCAATCTGCCCTACGGTGTGGGACTGCGCTCGAGCCACGGCTGCGTGCGCCTGTATCCCGAGGACATCGAGAAGCTCTTTCAGATGGTGCCGATCGGCACCCACGTGCGTGTGGTCAATCAGCCGTATCTGTTCGGCTGGCGCGATCATCAGCTCTACCTGCAGGTCTACCCGCCGCTGCAGGATGACCATCGCAACTGGCAGCACGGGCAGAAGCGCCTGCTGACGGCGATATTGAATGCCAATCCCCATCTGCGGCATCAGTTGAGTGCCGAGGGTCTGCAGATCGATTGGGACAGCGTTGCGGCGATCGGCGCGGCCCCGCGTGATATTCCCGTTCCGGTCACGGGGCCCGCAGCCGGGGCTGGTATCGCCGGCGTGGTTGCGGCCGCCCCGCAGGTGCAGAACCGCATCCCGCTCGGCGCCGATTGGGACGGCTCCGACGATGCCAGTGCCGACGCCAAGACACCTCAGCAGGTGCTGACGGATCTGGAACCGGGCACCGCCAGCACGGTGCCGGCGCCCGCTCAGGCCGTCACCAGCGCGCACCGAGGGCCGTCAGGTGGCTGATGACGAGCTCCGCGGAGTGCTCAGCGAGTGGCTCGAACTGATGCTCGCGGAGATCACGCGGCGTCAGGAGGAAGCAGAGGCCAGCGACATCGAGCAGGCCGCGCGCGCCATGCAGCCCGAGCAGCGCAGCACCTCGGATGAGCCGCAGATGCCATCGTCGCAGTCGCGGCCGCATGCGCAATCGCGGCCGACGTCCACTGCCGCGCGCGCGAAGCCCACACACCGCGTCAACAGCGCATAGCGCGAACCATCGCATCGCGCGGCATTCGCGCGCGAGGCTCCCCGGCGACGCTCATCGACTCCTGTCGCTCCCAAAACGCTCGCAGCAGCGATCGCCTTGCTGCAGCGGCGACGCTGCGGCGCATTGCTTGTGATACAGTGCGCGCGGGCTTCGAGGGAAGGGCGTGGCCGAGCTGGCTGTTTCCGGCACCGATACCGTAAAACTCGTTCGACCGCAGGCGGTAATCGCACGTGCGAAGGCCGCCGTCTCTGCCTTCATCGGGCGGGCCCTGAAGGGACCGCTGAATCGCCCCGTCCCACTGCGCAGCTTCGAGGACTATCGCCGCATCTTCGGCGGCCTCTGGCAACCTTCGACCCTCTCCTATGCCATCGAGCAGTTCTTCGAGAATGGCGGGGCCGAGTGCATTGTCGTGCGTGTCTGCAACGGCGGGCGTGCGCCCACGCTGCATCTGCCCGCCGCTCACGGTGCGCTCGTCCTGATCGGGCTTGCGCCCGGCACGCGTGAATACCTGCGTGCCTCGGTCGACTACGATGGCATCGGCGCGCACGAGCCGGATCGTTTCAACCTCGTCGTGCAGCGACTGCGCGCCCCCGGCTCCGAGCTTATCGAGCAGCAGGAGATCTTCCGCCGCGTCTCGATCCTGCCGAACGCGGAGCGCAGCGTGCTCTGGGCTCTCAGCGAGTCGCAGCTCGTGCGCGTGCACGGGCCGCTGCCCGCTGCGCGTCCGGAGGTGTCCGCGAGCGCACCGGCATCGGTGGGTTACAGCATGTCGCAGGCGGACGGCGACGATGGCGATGCGCTGACTGCGTACGACATCATCGGCGAAGCCGAGCGTTGCACGGGACTGTTCGCACTGCGCGGCGCTGAGCCCTTCAACTTTCTGCATGTGCCGCCGCTCACGCGCGAGCAGGACGTGAGCCTGCCGGCGCTGCTGGTGGCGCTGCGCATCTGCCGCGAGCGCCAGGCCATGCTGCTGCTCGATCCGCCGGGCAGCTGGAGCGATCCGGTGCAGGCCGAGCAGGGCATGCGCAGCTGGCCGCTGTTCAGCGAAGATGTGCTGATGTTCTATCCGCGGCTCATCGGCCTGGATCGGTTGCGCGGCCACGAGGAAACATTCGCTCCGGCTGCAGCGGCCGCCGGGCTCATCGCGCAGGCCACTGCTCGCCGGGCGGTCTGGTCCGCGGCGGCGGATGAGGAGCTGCTGCTGCGTGCAGGGCTGCGGCCCGCGGTGCTCGTCAGCGATCTGGACCATGAGCATCTCACCCGGGGCGGCGTCAATGTGCTGCAGACGCTGCGTGCCGCGCGGCCACGACGGCTGGGACTGCGCACGCTGCTCGGCGAGCAGGCCGGCCGCAATCATTTTCGCTATGCCTCGGCCCGGCGCCTGGCACTTTTCATCATGTCCAGTATCGAGCAGGGAACGCGCTGGGCACTGTTTGAGCACCAGGGAGCTGCCCTGTGGCGGCAGATCGCCGAGCAGGTCAGGGCGTTCTTCGAGAGCCTGGAGGACGAGGGCGCATTCGTCGGCAGCCGTGCCGAGGAAAACTTTTTCGTGGTCTGCGACCAGCGCCTCAATGGCGAGTCCGCTTCACGCGGCGCGGCCGTGCAGCTGCTGTGCGGCGTTGCCATCGCCCGGCCGCGCGAATTTCATGCCTTCCTGATCCGCCATGCCCACGACGGCAGTTGCGTGCGTCCGGTAAGCGTCAATCGCTTCGCCTTGCCGTTGGCCGGAGTATGATTCCCGGCGATAGAGCTGACCGCGGCCTCGCGGGGCAAGGATCCGGGAACGATGGCCAATCGCTATGTCGTGTTCTCCCATGGCAAGGATGCAGGTCCATGGGGCCGCAAGATCACGGCGCTGGCGGATGTAGCACGCAGCGAAGGCTATGAGGTCGAGTCGGTCGACTACCGCGGCATCGATACGCCACGCGGGCGCATCGAGCGGCTGATCGAAGTGTGCAAGAGCCTGCCGGGTGATCTGGTGCTGGCCGGCTCGAGTCTTGGCGGCTACATCACCGTGGCGGCGGCGTCTCTCCTGCATGCGCGTGGCGTATTCCTCATGGCCCCGGCGCTCTACCGCGAAGGGCTGCCAGCGCTGCGTGAGCGCATTCTGGATTGCCCGGCGAGTATCGTGCACGGCTGGCGCGATGAGGTGGTACCGGTGGAGGACAGTCTGCGCTTCGCGCGCCAGTACGGCGCCACGCTGCACCTCGTCGAAGGCGATCACCAGCTGCACGGCGCGCTGCGGCTGATCCGCTACCTGTTCGAATACTTCCTGATCAATCTGGACCTGCCACCCGAGCGCGACTCGACCTGACGCATGGGGATGCTCAGCAGGGTGCTCGCGCTTTGGGTCCGCGCGACGCTGCGGCCAGAGGACGCTGCCTCGCGCCTGTCCCCACGCAGCGTGCCCACCTGCTATGTGCTCGAGCGCCGCAGTCGCAGCGACCTCGCGGTTCTGCAGCAGCTGTGCATGCGCGGGCGCCTGCCGCGTCCAGGCCGACGCCTGCTCGCGCGGCAGCTGCGCGGTGCGCGTTCCTGCTTTGCGCTCACGCGCAGCGTGGGTTTTTGGCGCAGCCGCCTGGACCGGCGTCCGCCCGAGCTGCTGCGCGCACTCATCGAGCAGCTGCGCGCCGATCCGAGCCTGGATGTCACCCTGGTGCCCGCCGCGGTGTTCTGGGGGCGCGCTCCACAGAAGGAGCGCTCGCTGATCCGGCTGCTGTTGTCGGAGGACTGGGTCATCGCCAGCCGCGTGCGGCGCTTCTTCACCGTGCTCTTCAATGGGCGCAACACCGTCGTGCAGCTCGGGGAGCCGGTGTCGCTGCGCGCGCTGGTGGAAGTCGACGGCGAGGCCGCCCCCACGGGGCGGCGCGTGGCGCGGGTGCTGCGCCAGCAGTTCGCACACATGCGCACCGCGCGGCTGGGGCCGGATCTGTCCCACCGCCGCACCATCGTCGCGGAGATCCTGCATACGCGCGCCGTGCGCGTCGCGGCGGCCCAGACGGCGCGGGATCAGGGCGGCGGGGCACGCCGTGCTGCACTGCTACAGGCGCGTCGTTATGCCGAGGAGATCGCTGCCAATTATTCGCCGAGCTTCGTTTCGCTGATGTCGCTGATTCTCGCGCGCATCCTGAACCGGGTGTACGACGGCATTATCTTTCAGCATTCCGAAACACTGCAGCAGCTGGCCGGCGGCAAGGAGATCATCTATGTGCCGTGCCATCGCAGCACCATGGACGACATTCTGCTGCCGTTTGCCATCTATCATCATGGCTACGCCATCCCGCACATCGCCGCGGGCCTGAACCTGAACCTGCCGATCGTTGGGCGGCTGCTGCGCAAGGGCGGCACGTTCTTCATACGGCGCAGTTTCCGCGGCAATACCCTCTACACCGTGGTCTTCATGAAGTACCTCGCTGCCATCATGGCGCGCGGGCATCCGATCGAGTATTTCATCGAGGGGGGCAGGAGCCGCACCGGGCGGCTGCTGCCGCCCATGACCGGCATGCTGTCGATGACGGTGCGCAGCTACCTGCGCGAGCCGCGCCGTCCGGCAGTATTCGTACCGGTCTACTTCGGCTACGAGCGCCTGATCGAGGCGCGCACCTACATCGGCGAGCTCTCCGGCAAACCCAAGGAAAAGGAGTCGGTGGGCCGGCTGCTGCGCAGTATCCTGCACTTTCTGCGACAGCGGCTCGGGCGTGTCTACATCAACCTCGGTGAGCCGATCTTTCTGGACGGTCTGCTCGATCGGCACGCACCGGGCTGGCGCCAGCGGCCGTTCGACGATCAGAACCGCCCGCCCTGGGTCGGTGCACTGGTCGATGAGCTCGCGCTCTCGATCATGCGCAATATCAATGCCGCGGCCACGGTCACGCCGATCAACCTGCTGGCGGTGATTCTGCTGGCGACCCCGCGCCAGGCGCTGCTCGAGGCGGATCTGCTGCGCCAGATCGACACGCTGGTGGCGGTGCTGCGTGCGATTCCCTACAGCGACCGCGTGACGATCGCGCACCAGGATGCGCGGCACACGGTCGACTACGGCGTCGGCCTCGGCGTGGTGCTGCGCGAGCGCGCCCCTGCCGGTAACGTCGTGCGCATGTCCGCCGAGCACGCCGTGCTGGCGACCTACTACCGCAACAACGTGCTGCACCTGTTCGCGCTGCCCTCGCTCATCGCCTGCTGCTTCCTGGGCAATACCGACATGCGCACCGAGGACGTGCAGCGCCTCGCCTCGCGCATCTACCCCTATGTCGCCGCGGAGCTGTTTCTCGGTTACAGCGAGGAGGAGTTGCCCGCGGTCGTGATGCGAACCCTCGAGGCGCTCGCGCAGCTCGGACTGCTCGAGTCGGCGCCCTCCAGCGCCGATTCCGCTGCCGTCGAGGCGCCGGCTGCCGCGGCGCCGGCAGCCGCGGCGCCGACTGCCCCAGGCAGCGATGCTCTGTCTCTCTGGCGCCGGCCGCCGCCCGACTCTCCGGCCGCGATGCAGCTGTCGCTGCTCGCCCAGACCACCATCCAGACCATCGAGCGCTACTACCTTGCGATCGCGCTGCTGATCCGCGCCGGCAGCGGCACCATCACGCAGAACGTGCTCGAGCAGCGCTGTCAGCTCATGGCCCAGCGCATGACGATGCTGTATGGATTCAATTCACCCGAGTTCTTCGATCGCACGCTGTTCGGGAACTTCATCGACCTGCTGCGTGCGCGCGACGTGCTGCGCCTGGACGAGGCCGGCTGCCTGCAGTTCGACGAAATCCTGATCCGCGTGGCCGCCGATGCGCAGCTCGTGCTCTCAGAGCAGATCCGCCACAGCATCCTGCAGGTCACCCACAGTCAGGCGCCGGCCGCGGAGGACGCCGCCGCTGCGGCCAGCGCTATGTCCTGAGCATCGAGTGCTGCGCTCCACGCGGCGAGCTTGCGCGCGAAGCTCCAGCCGGCATTGGCCGGACTGGTCGACGGCAGCCGCAGCACTGTGATGCCGCGGGCATCGAGCTCAACGCCGAAGTAGCGTCGTACCCCGTGGTAGGCGGTCGCGCCGTTGCAGCAGATGCGGTGGATGCCCGGCGCGCTGCGCAACAGTGCCGGCACATCGTTGGCAATGGCGGACGTGTGCTCGATGGCCGAGTCAAGGCTTCCCGGTCGCACGCACGAATCGAGCACATCCCAGAGCGCAATGCGCCGCTCGAGCAGTCGTTGCAGGCGCAATGGATAGGCCAGCTCCGGGCCGGCGCCGCATATCTGGCCGAGAATGCGCCAGAACTGATTATGGGGATGCGCATAGTACTGAGTGGCCGCGAGCGAGGCCGTCCCGGGCATGCTGCCGAGGATCAGTACCCGCGCATCGGGCGCCATCACGGGTGCAAAGCTCCTTGAGCGTGCAGCCGAGCCCACTGCCGCCGCCGGCCTGACGCCACTGCGCGCCGCACCCCCCGTGCGAGCGGGGCGGGAAGTGCGGGCGGCGCGCGCTATGCGGGCCGTGCGCGCCGGTGTCATGGGTGCGGCGAAGGTCCCGCGGCCGGATCTGGGCCGGCCTGCGGCGGCTGCCTCAACGCCAGCACCGGGGAGCTTGCCGAGGTGAAGCCCATCCCGCCGCCCGCGAGCGTGTCCAGCACTCCCAGCAGCAACTGCTCGCGCATCGCGCCGGGCAGTGTGCGCGTGGGCGCCGTATCGTAGACGCTCAGCTCGAACTCGAAGCCCGCACCGCCCAGTCCTCGCAGCCAGCAGCGATCGAAGCGTGCACCCGGCAGTGCGCGCACCGCCTGCGCGACCTGCGCGGGGAAGGCGCGCAGCTTATCGGGCGGGGTATCGAAGGCCAGGGTCAGCACCAACGTGATGCGCTGCTCGTGCGCACGGCCGAAGTTGCGGATCTGCTGCGTCAGCAGCTGCGAGTTGCCGATGACGATCTGATCGCCGTCGATGCTGCGAAGGCGCGTGCTCTTGATGCCGATCTGCTCCACGGTGCCGATGGTCTGCCCGAGGTGCAGCTCATCACCGAGCTCGAAGGGCTTGTCCCAGGCGATGGCGAGGGAGGCGAGGATATCGCCCAGCACGTTCTGGATCGCCAGCGCGAAGGCGACGCCACCGATGCCCAGGCTCGTGACCAGCGCGGTGATGTTGACGCCGAGGTTGGCCAGCAGCATCAGCAGCGACAGCGCCCACACGAGTACCAGACTCACGAAGCGCAAAATCGCGTAGGTCGGCAGCTGGGCGGTGGCGCCGGTGCGGCGGCGGTGCCGGTCGAGCGCAAATATCGCGGCCTGCATGCCCCAGAGAGCCACCTGAATCCAGACGGCGATCTCGATCAGGATATCGATGATGTGATCGGAAGGTGGCGGCAGGCGCAGCGACTTGAGCGAGGCATAGGCCGAGACCGCGATGATGAACAGCCGCGTGGTGTGCTCGACCAGCGCGATCGACAGCTCCAGCGCCGTTGGGTTTTCGTGCGGCTTCAACGAGCGCAGCCGGCGCGACAGCCCCAGGCGCACCAGCGGCAGCACCGTCAGCAGCACCAGGAAGATGGCCAGTGCCTCGCCGTAGTGGCCGAGGCTGTTGCCGTAATACATGCGGCCGGCCAGTTGCTGCAGGGTCTGCACGAGTGGCTGCTACTCCCCGAAGCCGCCGCGTGTGCGTTTCAGACTCTGGCGGTGGCGCTTGTCGTTGAGGCGCCGTTCGCGCGAGCCCCTCGTCGGCCGCGTCGGCACGCGCGGGGTCGGCGCAATGCGCGCGCGCTCGATGAGCTCGTGCAGCCGCGAGAGCGCTTCACGCCGGTTCGCCGCCTGCGTGCGGTGGTTGCGCGCGGCGATCAGTACCGAGCCATCGGCGGTCAGGCGTGTGCCCGCGAGTCTGCGCAGGCGCGCCTTGGCGGGCTCGGACAGCGCGCGTGAGTTGGGCAGATCGAATCGCAGCTGTACCGCGCTTGCGATCTTGTTGACATTCTGCCCACCGGGCCCGGCGGCACGCACGAATCGGAACTGCAGATCCCGCGGGTCGAGCTCGAGCGGCTTCATGGCCTCAGGCGTTCAGGTCCGGGATCAATTCACTCTCGAGCTTCAGGATCTGATCCTTGAGAATCAATTTGCGTTTCTTCAGGCGCTTGAGCTGCAGCTCATCGATGTGCAGGTCCATCGACAGGCGCGAGATGACCTCGTCCAGATCGCGATGCTCGATGCGCAGGTCGCGCAGCCGCTGCATGCTCCGGAACAGGTCGCGGTCGACGTTGTCTTCCGACTCACTCATTGGCAGCGCCCCCGCGCGACCTCCCTCAGCGGCGCGACTCGCGCGCCTGTGCCAGCCTCGCGGTGATGGATGTCACGGCCTCGGGTAGCTTAACCAAGCGCCCCAGCGGGCGCCACGGTATACCGGGATGGTGAAAATCGGACCCCATGGAGCCGGCCAGGTCGAAGCGGCGCGCCAGGCGGGCGGCCTCGGCGGCCTTGGCCGGGCCCATTCCAGCGACGCTGATCTCGATGCCGGCCCCGCCCAGGCGCTTGAATTCATGGGTCAGCTCCCTCAGGCGCGCGCCGGACAGTCCGTAGCGATGCGGATGGGCCAGGACCGCCGCGCCCGCTGCCCCCAGGACATGCTCGACGATGCTGGCAAGGGAGGGCCAGGTGGAGGCGACGAAGCCCGGCCGCCCGCGGGTCAGGTAGCGATCGAACGCCTCCTGGGCGCTGGAGGCAAAACCGTGCCGTTGGAGCCCTGCGGCCACATGCGCACGCGTGGGCGCGGCGGCGCCCAGCGCCTCGCCCACGAGCATCTGCCCGGGCAGCCCGAGCGCACTCAGTCGTGCGCCGATCGCCTCGATGCGCTCCTGGCGGCGCCGGCACTGCTCGCTGCACAGCGAGCGCAGCGCCTCGTCGGTGGCATCGATTCCCAGCCCGAGCACGTGGATTTCGAGCTCCTGCCAGCGGCAGGACAGCTCCACACCGGGCACGAACTGAATGCCCAGCTGCTCGCAGGCGAGCTGCGCCTCGGGCAGCCCCTGCAGGGTGTCGTGATCGGTCAGGGCCAGCATGGAAACGCCGCGCGTGGCCGCAAGCTTCACGAGCTCGCCGGGCCGCAGCGCGCCGTCCGAGCAGCAGCTGTGCGTGTGCAGATCGACGCGGTGAAGCTGCGCCGTCGCCGGCCCGCTCATGGGGTGCCGGGGGAGCCGCCCGGTGCGGCGAGGCGCGCTGCCCAGTCCTGACTCGGGTCGGCATAGGCGATGAAGGACGGATTGACCAGCGTATCGCGCTCGTTGTAGCGCAGCGGCCGGCCGCTGAAATCCACCACCGCCCCACCGGCTTCGAGCACCACGGCATGGCCGGCCGCCGTGTCCCATTCGCAGGTGCTGCCGCGGCGCACATACAGATCGGCGGCACCCTCGGCGAGCAGACCAAACTTCAGCGCGCTGCCGACGCTGATGCGCTGCGTCGTGCCGAGCCGCTCGAGCATGCGATCCAGCGCGGCATCTGCGTGCGAGCGGCTGGCGAGTACGCGCAGCGTGCCGGGGGCGGCCGCGGCGACATGCAAGGGCGTGCGCTGGCCGTCGGCGCTGCGGCGAAAGGCACCGCTGCCACGCGCTGCGGCGTACGCGACTCCCGTGACCGGCGCATACACGACGCCGAGGACCGTCTCGGCCGCGTGCACCAGCGCGATGTTGACCGTGAACTCGCCGTTGCGCTTGACGAACTCGCGCGTGCCATCCAGCGGATCGACCAGCCAGAGTGTCTGCCAGCTGCGGCGCTGCTCGAACACCGCAGGCCCCGACTCCTCTCCGAGCATGCGGATGTGCGGCGTCAGCGCCGCGAGCCCCGCGCCGATCGTGCGCTGCGCCGCGAGGTCCGCCTCGGTCAGGGGTGAGCGGTCGCGCTTGAGCGTGACGTCGAAGTCCGCCTCATAGATGCGCAGAATGTCGCGGCCGGCGGCCACCGCGATGTCGATCACCGCAGGCAGCCAGGCGCGCAGCTGTTCCGGGCTCAGGGACTCAGGAGGGGTCTGGGACATGCAATTTCCAGCCACTATCATAGCCGACGTGACCGATGCACCTCCCGTGCCCTGGCAGCAGATCGACACCGTGCTGCTGGATCTGGATGGCACGCTGCTCGACCTGGCTTTCGACAACCGCTTCTGGCGCGAATGCGTGCCGGATGCCTGGGCGCGGGCGCGCTGCATCGAGATCGAGCAGGCACGCACGCTGCTGGCGCCGCGCTTTCGCGCCTGCGAGGGCACGCTCGACTGGTATTGCATCGACTACTGGAGCCGCGAGCTCGAGCTCGATATTGCGGCGCTCAAGCATGCCGAGGCGCATGGGGTGCGCTGGCTGCCCGGGGCGCGCGAGTTTCTCGGTCGGGTGCGCGCGGCGGGCAAGCGCCTGGTGCTGCTGACCAATGCGCATCCGACCACGCTCGCCATCAAAGATGCTCGCACTCAGGTGGTCAGCTATTTCGATGCGACCTTCAGCTCCCACCTGTTTGGGGCACCGAAGGAGGACGCGCGATTCTGGCAGGAGGTGGCGCGGGTCGAAACCTTCGATCGCACCAGGAGCCTGTTCGTCGATGACAGCCTGCCGGTGCTGCGGGCCGCGCGCGTCGCCGGCATTGCCCAGGTGTACGCCGTGCGTCGGCCCGACAGTTCGATGAACGCGCGCCTGCAGGAGGAATTTCCGGCCGTGGACTCGGTGGCCGAGCTGCTGCGCTGACGCGCCTCATCGGCGCGTGGGGTCAATGCCCGTGACGGTGGCCGCCGCGCGCGCCGTCCCCGCGTCCGCGGCCCCCGGGGCGAGCTCCTCCGGGCCGACCGCCACGCCGACCGCCACGGGGCGGACCTGGGCGCGCGCCGGCTTCGCGCGGTGGATGCTCGATTGCCGCCAGCAGCTCGGGTGCCACGGCTGCCACCGGGATCTTGTGGCCGATGTAGCTCTCGATGTCCGGCAGGCCGATCGCGTACTCCTCGCAGCCGAAGCTGATGGCGTCGCCTTCCGCCCCGGCGCGCGCGGTGCGTCCGATGCGATGCACGTAATCGGGGGCGTCCTGGGGCAGATCGAAATTGAACACATGGCTGACATCGGGGATGTGCAGGCCACGCGAGGCAACATCGGTGGCGATCAGCACGGCAAGCTTGCCGTCGTGGAACTCGCGCAGGAAGCGCAGCCGTTTGGGCTGGGGCACATCGCCCGAGAGCGCCTGCGCGCTGAAGCCGTTGGCATGCAGGACCTGCTCGAGCCGCTCGGCCATGCGCCGGGTGTTCACGAACACCAGGGTGCGATGGGCCTCGGTTTCTCTGAGCAGCCCGACCAGCAGCGGAATCTTCTCTTCCATCGCCGGAAAGTAGATGAGCTGGCGGATGCGGTCGATCGTGACCTTGTCGGGCTCGATGCGCACCAGCTCCGGGTTGTTCATGTGCTCGTAGGCGAGCTCGAGCACGCGATGCGAGAGGGTCGCGGAGAACAGCATCGACTGGCGATGCTCGGGCCCCGGCAGACGCCGCAGGATATAGCGGATGTCGGCGATGAAGCCCAGATCGAACATGCGATCGGCCTCATCGAGCACCAGCACCTGCACGTGTCGCAGATCGAAGACATGCTGTTTGAAGTAATCGATCAGCCTGCCTGGGGTGCCCACCAGCAGATCCACACCCTCGGAGAGCGTGCGACGCTGCTTTTCGTAGTCGGTGCCGCCGAACACCACGGCGAGCTTCAAGCCGGTGTGCTTGCCGAGCACTTCGGCATCCTTGTGAATCTGCACGGCAAGCTCGCGCGTGGGCGCGACGATCAGGGCGCGAACCGAGGTCGGGGAGCGGCCGGCTGCGGCAGGGCGTGTGAGCAGCGACTGATAGAGCGCGACCAGGAAGGCGGCGGTTTTGCCGGTACCGGTCTGCGCCTGGCCGGCGATGTCGCGGCCCTGCAGCGCCAGCG
>DATBPG010000009.1:0-13651 GCA_036561485.1 Steroidobacteraceae bacterium
ACGCGACCGGCAACTGGATCAAGATCGTGCAGCGCGTGCCGGTGCGCATTGCGCTCGACGCCTCGCAGCTGCAGGCACACCCGCTGCGCGTGGGTCTGTCGATGAGCGCACGCGTGAATGTGAGCGATACCAGCGGTCCGCTGATTTCCGACCAGGTGAGCACCGCGCCGCTGCCGGCGCTCGAGAGCGACGGCAATGATCCGCGGCTCGAGGCGCAGATCCGCGCGATCGTCGCGCAGAATTCCGGCCGGGTGCAGGCGCTGAATCTGGCCCGCGCCGACGCCATCCTGCGCTGAAACGACGCCGACACAGCCACGCACCGACGGGCAAACCAACATGACCAGCGCCGACATCAGCGCAACTGCAGCGCCCGGGGCGCGAGCGCCGAGCGCGCCGGTGCCCGCTGCCGCAGGCCGCGCACCGTCCGCCGCGCCGCCGGCGATGCTCGCCGGCAGCGCCCGTACCCTGGTCGCCGTCGCGCTGGCGCTCGGCACTTTCATGCAGGTGCTCGATACCAGCATCGCCAACGTCGCGATCCCGACCATCGCCGGTAACCTCGGGGTCTCACCCGACGAGGGCACCTGGGTCATCACCTCCTTTGCGGTCAGCAACGGCATCGCGGTCCCGCTGACCGGCTGGCTGATGCAGCGCTATGGCGTGGTGCGCACCTTCGTACTGTCGGTGCTGCTGTTCACGGCGGCGTCCTTTCTCTGCGGCATATCCTGGAGCCTGTCCTCGCTGGTGGTGTTCCGCGTGCTGCAGGGGGCTGTATCCGGGCCCATGATCCCGGGCTCGCAGGCGCTGCTGTTGAGCATCTTTCCGCCGCAGAAGCGCGGCACGGCGCTGGCCATCTGGTCGATGACCACGCTGGTCGCGCCGATCGCAGGTCCGGTGCTCGGCGGCTTCATCTCCGACAACTGGAGCTGGCCGTGGATCTTCTATATCAACGTGCCCGTCGGGGTGTTGAGCTCGGTGCTGTGCTGGCGCTATATGGCCAAGCGCGACACGCCGACGCGACGGCTGCCGATCGACACGGTGGGACTGGGCCTGCTGGTGGTCTGGGTCGGAGCGCTGCAGGTCATGCTCGACAAAGGCAAGGACCTGGACTGGTTCGCCAATCCGGCCATCGTGGTGCTCGCAGCGGTCGCAGTCGTGGGATTTCTCTCCTGGCTCATCTGGGAGTTGACCGACGCTCATCCGATCGTCGATCTGTCGCTCTTCAAGCTGCGTAGTTTCACCATCGGCACGGTGGCCTTCTGTCTGGGCTACGCGGTGTTCTTCGGCAATGTGGTGCTGATGCCGCTGTGGCTGCAGACGCGACTGAACTACACGGCGACCTGGGCGGGTCTGGTGGCCGCGCCCTCCGGAGTGGTGGCCCTGGTGCTCGCGCCGTTCTTCGGTCGAATGATCGGCAAGGTGGATGCGCGCTGGCTCGCCTCGCTGGGCTTCATCGCCTATGGTCTTTCGTACTTCATGCGCTCGGGCTTTACGGCCGACGCCAGCTTCGCAGCCTTCGTCATGCCGCAGCTCGTCATGGGAGTGGGCATGTCGGTGTTCTTCGTCGCCATGCTGGCGATCCTGCTCGATGGGCTGCCGCCCGAGCGCGTGCCGTCGGCCTCGGGCGTCTCGAACTTCCTGCGCATCGTCGCCGGCAGCTTCGCGACCTCGATTACCACCACGCTCTGGGACCGGCGCGAGGCGCTGCATCAGACGCGGCTGGCGGATGCGGCCAATTCGGCGAGCACGGGGCTGGCGCAGGCGATGCACGGACTTGCCAGCCTCGGACTGTCGGGCGATGCGAGCTCCGCGCTGCTCACGCAGGGCCTGACCAACCAGGCGTACCTGCTCTCGACGCTCGATTACTTCTGGATCTCGGGGGCTCTGATGCTCGTGCCGCTGGTGCTGCTGTGGTTCGCCCCACGGCCGGCCGGCGGCGCGCGGGTAGCCGCGGCGGACTGAGCGCGCCCCGGTGCGCTCACCCCTGCAGATCGAAGCGCATCGACAGGTCGATCGCCGCGATGTGCTTGGTGAGAGCGCCGACCGAAATGAAGTCCACGCCGGTTTCCGCAATCTCGCGCAGCGTGGCAAGGCTCAGGCCACCCGACGCCTCGAGCTCTGCGGGATGGGCGTGCGCTGCGTTGAGCGCCACGGCCTCGCGCAGGCGCGCGATCGAGAAGTTGTCGAGCAGCACGATATCTGCATGCGCATCGAGCGCCTCGCGCAACTGCTCCAGCGTCTCGGTCTCGACTTCCACGCGCCGCCCCGAGGCCTGCTGTCGGGCGCTGGCTACGGCCGCGCTGATCGAACCGGCCGCTGCAATGTGATTTTCCTTGATGAGCACCATGTCATGCAGGCCCATGCGATGGTTGCTGCCGCCGCCGCAGCGCACGGCGTATTTCTGCGCCGTGCGCAGTCCGGGAATGGTCTTGCGCGTATCGAGGATGCGGCAGCCGGTGCCGGCAATGGCGTGCACGTAGCGCTGCGTGACGGTGGCGGTAGCGCAGAGCAGCTGCAGGAAATTCAGCGCCGTGCGCTCGCCGGTCAACAGCGCGCGCGCCGGACCTGACAGCTCGCACAGCACCGCATTGGCCGCGACGTGTTCGCCCTCCTGAAAGTGCCAGCGTATGCCGATGCGCGGCTCGAGCTGGCGGAACACCTCATCGAACCACGGCGCGCCGCAGAGAATCGCCGCCTCGCGCGAGATGACGTGTGCGTGCGCCTGCCGATCGGCCGGGATCAGCTGTGCGGAAACATCGCCGCTGCCGATGTCCTCGAGCAGTGCGCGCCCGACCTGCTCGAACAGGTCCGGGGGCAGCGCCGCGGCCTCAGAAGGGGAGGGCATGGTTGGCGCCGCCCATGCACAGCAGCAGCGGCAGGGATAGAACGAAGTTGATGCGCGAGACCAGCGCGCTGATGCGTGCGGCGCGCGCACGCTCGGCGTCGCTGGCAACGACGAGGCCCAGAATTTTCTTCTGGTTCGGCCAGATGAAGACCCAGACATTGAGCAGCATGAGGGTGCCGAGCCAGGCGCCGATGCCGATGACGAGGCCATAATATTCCCGGCCGAGATGTCCGAGCGTCAGGGCACTCATCAGATTCCGCGCGCGTCCCAGGTACCACACACCGGTGAACCAGGTCAGCACGGCCGCCCAGCGAAACCAGCGCAGCGCGCGCGGACTGATGTAGCGCAGGATGGCGGCAGCGCCGGCACCGCTGCCATCGGCGCCAGCCTCAGCCAATGCCGGGGTTTGCACGACGCTGAAGTAGTACAGCAGGCCAAGCCACGTGACGCCGGCGACGATGTGGATCCACACCGCCAGTCCAAGCTCGGCGAAGCCATGTCCGAGCGCCGCAGAAAGGATCACCGCGAGCAGTACCGAGACCGCGACGGCCGCGCCGGTAGATCTGAGAGGATTCATCCAGCTCTCCCTGTAACTCGTTGTTGTCGCAGGCCGCTGGGGCAAGGCCGATTTGAAGAATAGGCGAGGGCGCCGCATAATTCAACGTAAACCCCAATGGTTAGCGGCGCAGTGGCACCCAGGCGTGCAGGATGGCAGCAATGGCAACGACGGTCGGAACGGACAGTGCAGAGACGGCGGTGAATGCGGCAGAGGTCAATGAGCGCATCAAAAAGGTGATTGCTTCCTCGCCGGTGGTGCTCTTCATGAAGGGCACGCCGGACTTTCCCCAGTGTGGCTTCTCGGCGCAGACCGTCGCAGCGCTGCAGCATCTGGGGGCGCGCTTCCATTACGTCAACATCTTCGAAGACGACGAGATGCGTGAGGCGCTCAAGCGCTTCTCGAACTGGCCGACCTATCCGCAGCTGTACGTGAAGGGTGAGCTGCTCGGTGGCTGTGATATTGCGATGCAGATGTATCGCAGCGGTGAGCTCAAGCAGGTACTGCAGTCCGCCGGCGCGGCCTGACGCCGCTCATCAGGGCGCTTCCGGCGCCCCTTTCTCCATCTGCGCGCGCCCGAGCTCGGGCGCTTCGTCCGCAGCCTCATCCTCTTCGGGCTCGGGCGGCACCGGCGCGCTCTGCCAGCCGAGCGCGCGCGCGCGCGCATCGGCGCGTGCATAGCTGCTCGCCAATTCGTTGCAGATCAGGCAGAACAGCGCCGCGGTTTGTTCGGCGTCATAGCTCGCCGAGTGTGCACGGCTCTTGTCCCATTCGAGCCCGGCGACGACCGACGCCTTGGCGAGCACCGTCTGGCCGAGCGCCGCGCCCCCGAGCGTGGCCGTATCGAAGCAGGAGAAGGGATGGAAGGGATTGCGCTTGACCGCGGCGCGCTTGACGGCGGCATTGACGAAGGCCAGGTCGAAGGCCGCATTGTGACCCACGAGCACAGCGCGCCGACAGCCATGCCGGCGCACCTGTGCACGAATCTCACGGAAAATTCTCTGCAGCGCATCGGCCTCGTCGATGGCCGGCCGCAGCGGATGCCAGGGGTCGATCTTGGTGATCTGCAGCGACGCTGGATCGAGCCGCGCACCTTCGAAGGGCCGCACGTGATAGAAGAACCGCTCGCCCGTTGAGAGTTTCCCGTCCGCGTCGATCTCGATGAGCACCGCGGCGATCTGCAGCAACGCATCGGTTGCAGGCTCGAAGCCACCCGTTTCCACATCGATGACCACGGGCAGAAAGCCGCGGAATCGTCGCAGCATTGGCGAGGGTGCCGCGGGCGCCGCAGGCGGCTGCGGGGGCTGCGGCGGCGATGACTGCGGCGGCGTTGCGTCGCTGCCTGCGGTCCCGACCGGCGCGGGCGGGGTTGGCGGAACGGTCGTGTTCATGCGCTCGCTCGCGCCTCCTGCACGCGCCAGGCGAGGGTCTCGCCGGCACGCAGCGGCACCAGCTCATGCGCGCCGAATGGATAGTGCGCCGGCACGCTCCAGGATTCGCGCACGAGCGTGATGCGCTCCTCGTTGCGCGGCAGGCGGTAGAAATCGGCGCCGAATTCCCCCGCGAACGCCGGTAGGCGCGCGAGCATGCCCTCGGCGTCGAATGCTTCGGCGTACAGCTCGAGCGCGGCGTGCGCCGAGAACACCCCCGCGCAGCCGCAGGCATTTTCCTTGGCGTGGCGTGCGTGCGGAGCGCTATCGGTGCCGAGGAAAAAGCGCGCATCGCCCTCTGCGATGGCCTCGATGAGGCTCACCCGATCCGGCTCGCTCTTGAGGATTGGCAGGCAGTAGAGATGAGGGCGCAGGCCGCCGCGAAACAGCGCATTGCGGTTATAGAGCAGATGCTGTGGCGTAACGGTCGCGGCGAGGCGGGCACGCGAGCTGCGCACGAAGCCGACGCCGGCCCGCGTGCTGACATGCTCGAGGACGATGCGCAGCCGCTCGAATCGCTCGCTCAGCGGCGCGAGCACCGTGTCGATGAAGCGGGCCTCGCGATCGAAAACGTCCACCGCCGGGTCGGTGACCTCAGCGTGCACCAGCAGCGGCAGATCCGCTTGCATCATGGCGTCGAGCGCCTCATCCAGACGTCGGACGTCCGTGACGCCGGCGTCCGAGTGTGTGGTGGCGCCGGCGGGATAGAGCTTGCAGCCGTGAATGTGGCCACTGCGGCGCGCGCGCTCGATCTCGGCCGCAGAGCTGTGATCCGTGAGATAGAGCGTCATCAGCGGCTCGAAGCGCATGCCCGCGGGCAGCGCGGCGAGGATGCGCTCGCGATAGGCCAGTGCGGCCGCCGTGGTGGTGATTGGCGGGGAGAGGTTGGGCATGACGATGGCTCGCGCAAAGCGGGCGGCTGTGAATGGCAGCACTGCCTGCAGCGCTGCGGCGTCGCGCAGATGCAGATGCCAGTCATCTGGACGACGCAGCGTCAAGCTCGTCGGTGCGCTGCCGGCGGCCATCAGGGCAACTATCCTTTGATCTGCGGGGAGGGCGGCCCGGCATCCTAGCACAGCAGTGTGCTATTCCCGGGCGCGCGCGGCCTTCGCCTCCCTACGGCCCGCAGCGCTCAATCCACGCTGTAACCCCGGCCCTGCAGGCAGGCAGCTTCGGCGCGCGCGTATTGGGATCCCAGCCCCGCGCCCGGCCCTGGACCCGTGGCGGCGCGCGGCGCGCCGGTCGCCGCGGCGATCGCCCCGAGGGCGGTATCGGAGCCTGGCGCAGCATCCGGCGCGTCCGGATGCTGATTGGACTGTCCGGCTGTTGCGGGCGCTGCTGCCGCGGAGGCGCCGCTGGTCTGCTGGGAGGCCCAGGTGCGGCACTCGGCTTCGTCGCGCGACTGCTGCTCGGTGGACTGGCCGTTCTTCGGATAGGCGTACAGATGCGGTGGCGGTGCGTTGGCGGCCTGCTGCGTCACCTGCGAGGGTGGTTGCACCTGCTCATACTCTCCGGCGCTTCCATCCCAGACGTAGTAGTTGCTGTCCGCATAGTAATAGGGCACCCCGCCCCACCAATAGGTTGAATAGTCCCAGGGCATCGTAGAGAGGTAGAGGCCGAGACCGAGCCCCAGTCCCCAGCCCCAGTAAGGTGCCCAGCCATAGCCGCGCCAGCCACGCCGGCCCCAGTCATGATCGTGCCAGCCGCCGCGATGGCCGCCATCGCCGCGAGCGAAGCTGCCGCGGCCCATACCAGCAGGCGCAAAACCCCCGCGCGCGAAGCCGCCATGAAAGCCGCCGCCGGCGAAGCCGCCGTGCGCCATGCCGCCGCGGGCCATGCCGCCTCCGAAGCCGCCGTGCGGCGCGGCCAGCGCCACGCCGCCAGCCGACAGCAGCAGCGATGCGGTGAATGCGATGAGGCCGCTGTGCAGTGAAGAACGGCGCTCCGATGCGTGTAACGTGCGATTCATGACATCACCTGCGACGCTCGAGCATGAGCACTGTTGGTGAGTGGAGCTCAAATGAGCGAATTTAGTGCGTGAATTCCCCGCGTTCCCGCCCGCCCGCCACCCGCCGGGTGGCGGCAACCGGTTCGACCGCCTGATCATAGGATCAGTTCCGCTTGCGCGATATAAGCCGCGCCCTACGGGCGCTCGAGTGCGGGCCGGCAGCCGCCGGCAGAAAGCACTAGAATTACCTCATGAATGACGTCAGCCGCACCGAGGATCTGGACCCGGTCGAGACGCGCGAATGGGTGGAATCCATTGATTCCGTGCTGCGGGCCGAGGGCCCCGCGCGCGCGCACTTCCTGCTCGAGCGCCTCATCGACCATACGCGCCGCGCCGGCGGCTATCTGCCGTTCCGGCCCAATACGGCCTATGTCAATACCATCGCGGTGGGGCAGGAGCCCCCCTATCCGGGCGATCGGGCGCTCGAGCGCCGCATCGAGGCCTACATCCGCTGGAATGCGGTGGCCATGGTCGTGCAGGCCAATCGCAAGTCGAGTGAATATGGCGGACATATTTCGACCTATGCCTCCTCGGCGACGCTCTACGAGGTCGGCTTCAACCACTTCTGGCGCGCGCCATCGGCCCATCATCCGGGGGATCTGATCTATATCCAGGGCCATTCCTCGCCCGGCATCTATGCGCGCGCCTACCTCGAGGGGCGGCTCAGCGAAGACCAGCTGCGCCATTTCCGGCAGGAAGTGGCCGGCAATGGCCTCAGCTCCTATCCCCATCCGTGGCTGATGCCCGATTTCTGGCAGTTTCCGACCGTATCGATGGGCCTGGGGCCGATGATGGCGATCTACCAGGCGCGCTTTATCCGTTATCTGGAGCACCGTGGCCTGGTCGCCCCGTCGGACCGCAAGGTGTGGTGCTTCTGCGGCGACGGTGAGATGGACGAGCCCGAGTCGATGGGCGCGCTCACCATGCCCGTGCGCGAATCGCTCGACAATCTCATCTTCGTCATCAATTGCAACCTGCAGCGCCTGGATGGTCCGGTGCGCGGCAACGGCAAGATCATCCAGGAACTCGAGGCCGCTTTTCTGGGCGCGGGCTGGAATGTCATCAAGGTGCTCTGGGGCGCGCGCTGGGATCCGCTGCTCGCGCGTGACACCGCAGGCACGCTGCGCCGTGTCATGGAGCAGTGCGTCGACGGGGAGTACCAGAACTTCAAGGCCAAGGGCGGGGCGTATACACGCGAGCACTTCTTCGGCAAGGATGCCGCGCTCAAGGAGATGGTGGCCAATATGTCCGATGAGGACATCTGGCATCTCAATCGCGGCGGCCACGATGCGCGCAAGGTCTATGCCGCCTACGATGCCGCGGTACGCACGCAGGGCAAGCCGACCGTCATCCTCGCCAAGACGGTCAAGGGCTTCGGCCTCGGCAAGAGTGCCGAGGGGCAGATGGTCGCGCATCAGCAGAAAAAGCTCGATGTGGATGCGCTGCGCGCGCTGCGCGACCGCTTCAACATTCCCGTGCCCGACGAGGATCTGGAGCGCCTGCCGTTCCGAAAGCCCCCCGAGGACAGCGCCGAGATGCGCTACCTGCACAGCCGGCGCCGCACGCTCGGCGGCTACCTGCCGGCGCGCAAACCGAGCGCCGCATCGCTCACGGTGCCGGCGCTGGAGGCGTTTCGTTCCATTCTCGAGGGAACCGGGGAGCGCGAGATCTCCACGACCATGGCGTTCGTGCGCGTGCTCACGGTGCTGCTGAAGGATCGGGATATCGGCAAGCACATCGTGCCGATCGTGCCGGATGAGGCGCGCACCTTCGGCATGGAAGGACTGTTCCGCCAGGTAGGCATCTACTCCTCGGTCGGCCAGCTCTATACGCCGGTCGATGCCGAAACGCTGATGTCCTACCGTGAAGACAAGAAGGGGCAGATGATCGAGGAGGGCATCACCGAGGCCGGTTCGGTGTGCTCGTGGCTGGCGGCGGCGACCTCCTATGCCAATCACGGCATCGGCATGGTGCCCTTCTATATCTATTACTCGATGTTTGGTTTCCAGCGTGTCGGCGACTTTCTTTGGGCGGCCGGTGACATGCAGGCGCGCGGCTTTCTGCTCGGCGGCACCGCCGGGCGCACGACGCTTGCGGGAGAGGGCCTGCAGCACCAGGATGGCCACAGCCAGCTCGTGGCTACGACCATTCCCAACTGCCGCGCCTATGACCCCACTTACGCCTACGAGCTCGCCGTCATCATCCAGGACGGCCTCAAGCGCATGTACACGCAGAACGAGAACGTCTTCTATTACATCTCGTTGATGAACGAGAACTACGCGCAGCCGGCGCTGCCGGCGGGCACGGAGAGCGGCATCCTGCGCGGAGGCTATCGCGTGCGTGAGGCTGGCAAGCCCTCCGGTGCCGGCAAGAAGGATGTCGAGCGCGTCACGCTGCTCGGCAGCGGCACGATACTGCGCGAGTGTCTGGCCGCCGCCGAGCTGCTCGAGCAGCAGTTTGGCGTCGCGGCCGAGGTGTACTCGATCACCAGCTTCAGTGAGCTGCGCCGCGAGGCGCTCGCCTGCGATCACTGGAATCTGCTGCACCCGGCAGAAAAGGCTCGCGTGCCCTACGTGCGCGAGCTGCTGGCGGAGTGCTCCGGCCCGCTGATCGCCGCGACCGACTACGTGCGCAATGTCCCCGAGCAGATCCGGCCGTGGCTGTCGCAGCGCTATGCCACCCTGGGAACCGATGGCTTCGGACGCAGCGACGCGCGCGGGCCGCTGCGTGCGCATTTCGAGGTCGATCGCGCGTTTATCAGCCTCGCGACGCTCAAGGCGCTGGCCGATCAGGGCCGCATCGAGCCCTCACGGGTCGCCGGTGCGCTCGCGACCCTCGGTATCGACGCCGAGAAGGCCGATCCGATCACCAGCTGACGGCACGAACCTCCGACATCGAAAGGATCGGCGTGGCCTCCAAAGACATTCAGGTGCCCGACCTGGGCAACTTTCATGACGTGGCCGTCATCGATGTGCTGGTCAAGGTCGGCGACAGCGTGCAGGTGGACACACCGCTGCTGACGCTCGAGACCGAGAAGGCCACGATGGACGTGCCCTCGCCCGAGGCCGGTGTCATCGAGGCGCTGCACGTGCAGCGCGGCTCGACAGTCTCCACCGGCAGCGCGATCGCGACCCTGCGCCTGGCGGAGGCACCGGCTGCAAGCGCTGCCCCCGCTGCGGCCTCGGCCCCCGCCGCTGCCGCGGGCAAACCTGCCGCGGCCGCAGCGGCCGCGCCGCCGACTCCAGCGCCTGCGCCGGCCGCGCCTGTCACATCGACTGCGCCTGCGTTTTCCGGTGCCAGCTCCGCCCGCGCGGCTGCCCCGGGGGCGAGCGCGCCGCCGGCTTCCATGGCATCAGCCCTGCCGCAGCTGCCACCCATCAATGAGTTCGGCTTCTCTCGCGCCCACGCGAGTCCTTCGGTGCGCAAGCTTGCGCGCGAGCTCGGCGCGGACCTGTCACGCGTGCGCGGCACGGCCGAGAAGGGCCGCATCAGTGCCGAGGATCTGAAGGCCTATGTGAAATCGGTGCTCGCGGGCGGTGCAGGCGGCGGTGCAGCGGGCGGCAGCGCCCTGCCGCGCGTGAACGTTCCGGACTTCGCGCAGTTCGGTGCCACCGAGCTGAAACCCCTGAGCCGTGTGCGCCGGATCAGCGCGCAGCGCATGCACGCCAGCTGGGTGAATCTGCCGCACGTCACGCAGTTCGATGAGGCCGATATCACCGAGCTCGAACAGACGCGCCAGAGTCTGAAGGACCGTGCCGAACTCGCCGGCATCAAGCTGACCACACTCTCGTTCGTGGTCCGCGCCTGCGTGCGCGCGCTGCAGCGCTATCCGGAATTCAACGCCTCGCTGGATCAGAGCGGCGAGAACCTGGTGCTGAAGAAATACGTCCACATCGGCTTTGCTGCCGATACGCCCCAGGGCCTGCTGGTGCCGGTGATCCGCGATGCGAATCGCATGGATATCTACGAGACCGCGCGGGCGCTCTCGGAGCTCGCGCAGTGCGCACGTACCGGCAAGCTCTCGGGTGCACAGATGCAGGGCGGCAGCTTTACCATCTCCAGCCTCGGTGGCATCGGCGGCACCGCCTTCACCCCGATCATCAATGCGCCTGAAGTCGCGATCCTCGGGGTGTCGCGCGCCGTGATGCGTCCGGTCTATCGCGACGGTGGCTTCGTGCCGCGGCTGATGCTGCCGCTGTCGCTCTCCTACGATCATCGCGTCATCGATGGAGCCGCAGGCGCGCGTTTCGCCAGCTACGTCGCCAGCGCGCTGGCGGATGTGTCGCAGCTGCTCGAGGCCGTACCGTGAGCGTGCAGCCGTGAGCGATGTGGAGCTGCGCTGCCCGGACCTGGGCGACTTCAAGGAAGTTGGCGTCATCGAGGTGCTGGTGAAGCCCGGTGATCAGATCGAGGTGGAGACACCGCTGATCACGCTGGAGACCGACAAGGCCACCATGGATGTGCCCTCGACGGCAGCCGGGCAGATCACCGAGCTGCTCGTGCAAAAGGGCGCGCGCATCTCCAAGGGAGCGCCGATTGCGCGCCTGCGCGTGACCGAGGCTGCGGCTGCTGAGGCCCATGCCAGTGCGCCACAGCGCGCAGCGGGCGCGCCGGCCGCGGCTGCAACCGCGCCGGCCGCAACCCAGGCGGCGGCGCCGGCGAAACCCGCGCCGGCAGCAGCGGCCCCTGCGGCGGCGGCGCCCGCGGCTGCGGCGAAGACAGCGCCCGGGACCTCCAGTGCCGCGGAGGCGCAGGCGACCCACAGCACGCAGCTGCTGGTACTGGGTGCAGGCCCCGGTGGCTATACGGCGGCCTTTCGGGCGGCCGATCTGGGCCTTTCCGTCACGCTCGTGGAGCGCTGGGAGCAGCTCGGAGGGGTGTGCCTGAATGTCGGCTGCATTCCCTCCAAGGCACTGCTGCATGCGGCCAAGGTCATCGAGGATGCGCACGCGATGCGCGAGCACGGCATCGTCTTTGGCGAACCGCAGCTGGACTTCGAACGACTGCGTGACTGGAAGAGCGGGGTGGTGAAGCGGCTGACCGGCGGGCTGCTGACACTCGCGCGCCAGCGGCGCGTGCAGGTCATGCGCGGCAGCGGCATCTTTCTCAGTCCGCACGTCGTGCAGGTGGAGCGGGACGGGTCAGCCGAGACCATCCGCTTCGAGCAATGCATCATCGCGGCCGGCTCGGAAGCCGCACGGCTGCCGTTCCTGCCGGCCGATCCGCGCATTATCGACTCGACCGGCGCTCTCGAGTTGCCGGCCGATCCGGGGCGCATGCTGGTGGTGGGCGGCGGCATCATCGGGCTGGAGATGGCCTGCGTCTTCGAGGCGCTCGGGGCCAGCATCGATGTCGCGGAGCTGACCGGACAGCTGCTGCCCGGCTGCGATGCGGACCTCGTACGACCGCTCGAGAAGCGCATCCGGGCACGCTACGGGCAGGTGCTGCTCGACACGCGGGTCAGTGCCGTGCGCGCCACGCCCGAGGGGCTGCAGGTGGATTTTATCGGCAAGTCCGCCGGCAGCGCCCAATACGATCATGTGCTGGTCGCGGTCGGCCGCGTGCCCAACGGCCGGCGTATCCAGGCGCAGCGCGCCGGCGTGCACGTCGATGAGCGCGGCTTCATTGCCACCGACAGGCAGATGCGTACCAACGTGCCGCACATCTTTGCGATCGGCGACATCGCCGGGCAGCCGATGCTCGCCCATAAGGCGACGCATGAGGGCAAAGTCGCGGCAGAGGTGGCGGCCGGACAAAAGAGTCACTTCGATGCGCGCGTGATCCCGGCGGTGGCCTATACGGATCCGGAGGTCGCCTGGGTCGGGCTCACCGAGGCGGCGGCCAAGGCGCAGGGCATCGCCGTGGAGCGCAGCAGCTTCCCGTGGGTCGCGAGCGGCCGATCGCTGTCGCTCGGGCGCGATGAGGGCTTCACCAAGCTGCTCTTTGATCCCCAGAGCCACCGGGTGGTGGGCGGCGGCATCGTCGGTCCCAATGCCGGGGAGCTCATTGCTGAGGTCTGCCTCGCCGTGGAGATGGGCGCGGATGCCGCCGACATTGGACTGACCGTGCATGCCCATCCGACGCTCTCCGAGACAGTCGCCTTTGCCGCGGAAGCGTACGAGGGTACGCTGACGGATCTGTACCTGCCAAAGAGGCGCTGAGACCCCATGATGCCGATGCTTGCGCCGTTGCGATGGACGGACGTCGTAGTGCGTCTGGCGCTCACCATGCTCGTGGGGATAGCGATCGGTTACAACCGGCGCGAGCACGGCAAGGCCGCCGGCATGCGCACGACGCTGCTGGTGTGTCTGGCGGCCTGCCTCGCGATGCTGCAGATGAATGCGCTGCTGCCCACCGCGGGGCGGCAGCCAACCTCGTTCGTGATGAACGATCTGATGCGACTGCCGCTCGGCATCCTCACCGGGGTCGGCTTCATAGGCGGCGGCGCGATCCTGCGCCGGGGCAATGTGATCAGCGGCGTCACGACGGCCGCGACGCTGTGGCTGGTCACGGTCATCGGCCTGTGCATCGGTGGCGGTCAGATTGCGCTGGGCCTGGCGGGCACGGCCATCGGATTGTTTGCCCTCTGGGTGCTGGAATGGTTCGAGGAGCGTCTGCGTCAGGAGCATGGGGCGCGTCTGACGGTGGAGCTGGATGCCGAGGGGCCGAGCGAACTGCAGCTGCGTCGCATTCTGGAGGATGCGGGCCTGGGCATCCGCACGGCGAACATCTCCCTGGAGCCTGCCAGTCAGCGACGCAAGCTGGCATTCGAGGTGCGCGAGCTGCGTCCCTCGCGTTCGGTGCAGACGCCGGAC
>DATBPG010000010.1:0-3882 GCA_036561485.1 Steroidobacteraceae bacterium
TACGCCGGGACAGCCCGGTTGGCTTGAGCAGATCGATCGCGGCATCGAGCAGCTGCATCCCGATGCCTGGAAGGGCTACACCATCGGCGACAACACTCACAAGGACCTGAGCCGCTATCCCTGGCGCATGGACGACGAGCGGCTAGCCTATCGCGCCTACGAGAAATTCCTCAGCTCCGGTATCCACAACGTCGCCATCCACAAAGGGCTCTATACGCGCAGCGACGAGCTGCGCTATCCGCGCCTGAAGGAGTTCGCCAAGGTCGATGATGTCGGCCGCGCCGCGCGCGACTGGCCGCAGCTGAATTTCATCATCTATCACGCCGCGTATCGCTATACCGGCGAGGGCGAGCCGGCGGTCGCACTGGCGGAATTCGAGCGCACCGGCCGCATGGAATGGGTCAGCGACCTCGCCGAGATTCCGGCCCGCTACGGTGTCACGAATGTATATGCCGATATCGGAGCAAGCTTTGCCGCCTGTTGCATCAGTGAGCCGCACACTGCGGCGGCCATGCTCGGGATTCTGATCCGGGGCCTGGGCGCCGAGCACGTCATCTGGGGAACCGACTCGATCTGGTTCGGCTCTCCGCAGTGGCAGGTCGAGGCGCTGCGGCGGCTGGAGATTCCCGAGCAGATGCAGCGTCGGCACGGCTTCGCGCCGCTCGGCCTCGCCGACGCGCCGGTCAAGACCGCGATCTTCGGCATGAACGCCGCGCGTCTGCATCAGCTGCCCCTGACCGCGCGCTGGCAGTGTAACGACTCACTCGAGCAACACCGCCTCGCCTATCGCGCGCAGGGCCACGCGCGCAGCAACCGCGCATACGGGTACATCCGTGCCGGCCTGGCAGGCTCCGGTCAGGACACAGCCCTGGGCGTCTGATACCTTGGGGGCAAACCGCCGCCCCCGGGGTCAGCGATGAAGGTCATGAGAGCTCTGCTGCTCAGTGCGGACGGCAGCGTGCTGGTACGGTTCTATCCGACGCTGCTGCCGATCGCGCGCCGCAACGGCCCACTCTCCGCGTCTTATCGATGAACGTCGCGGGCAGGCACTACCGCACCATCTGGCCTCTGGGCGAAGGGGTGCCCGAAGGGGTAGGCGTCATCGATCAGTCGCGCCTGCCACATGAGTTCGTCACGGCCGAGCTGCGCTCGCTCGAAGACGCCGCGCGCGCAATCAGCACCATGGTCGTGCGCGGCGCGCCACTGATCGGCGCCACCGCAGCCTACGGCGTCGCGCTGGCCATGCGAGCGGACGCCTCGGATGCGCAGCTCGATCACGCCGCACGTGTGCTGCAGGCGACGCGGCCGACCGCCCACAATCTCGCCTGGGCGCTCGGGCACATGCGCGCAACGCTTTCGGGTCAGCCGCCGGCTGAGCGCGTCGAGTCGGCGTTTCGCGAAGCGGCCCGCCTGTGTGACGCGGATGTGGCGCAGTGTCGCGCCATCGGCGCGCATGGCCTGGCGCTCATCCGCGAGGCGCACCGCGCTCACGGCGCTGAGCGTCCGGTGCAGATCCTCACACACTGCAACGCCGGCTGGCTCGCCTGCGTGGACTGGGGTACGGCGCTGGCGCCGGTGTATCTTGCGCATGACGCCGGCATCCCCGTGCACGTCTGGGTCGATGAAACGCGGCCGCGCAATCAGGGCGCGGCGCTCACGGCCTTCGAGCTCGGTGCGCATGGCGTACCGCATACCGTGATCGTCGACAATCTCGGCGGTCACCTCATGCAACAGGGACGCGTGGATCTCGTGATCGTGGGGAGCGATCGCACCACCGCCAGCGGCGACGTCTGCAACAAGGTGGGGACGTATCTGAAGGCACTGGCCGCGCATGACAATGGCGTGCCCTTCTATGTTGCACTGCCATCGAGCACGCTGGACTGGTCGCTCGAGCATGGCGCGGATATTCCGATCGAAGAGCGATCGCCCGATGAAGTGACGCATGTGGTTGGACGCACGGGTGGCGGCGCATTGGCGACGGTGCGCGTCGTGCCCGAGGGCAGCGCAGCGCTCAATCTGGCCTTCGATGTGACCCCCGCGCGGCTGGTCAGCGGCCTCATCACCGAGCGCGGCGTGTGCGCCGCCAGCGCCGCGGGACTCGACACGCTCTATCCTGAGCGGCACAAGCGCCGTGACGCGCCCGATCCTGCCGCGGCGGCGAGCCCTGCGACTGCGCCGACGCCGCAGATCCCGCCCAGCACGGCTGGCGCAACGAGCGTGGCCGGACTGGCCGCGGCGAGCCGCTCCGATGCCGCCCTGCGCGAGGCGGTCATCTCGGCCTTGCGCGAGCTGACACGCCGGGGGCTGTCACACGGTACCTCCGGCAATGTCAGCGTGCGGCGCGATGCGCACACCTTCTTCATCAGTCCCACCGGAATGGCCTACGACGCGCTGCGGGCGACGGATATTCCGCTGATGGATACCGAGGGTCATTGGTTCGGGTGCCGCCGCCCCTCGAGCGAATGGCGCTTTCACCGCGACATCCTGCGTGCGCGACCCGAGGCCGGTGCGATCCTGCATTGTCACGCGCCCGCCGCCACCGCACTCGCCTGCACCGGCCGTGGCATCCCGGCGTTTCATTACATGGTCGCCGTCGCTGGCGGAGCCGATATCCGTTGCGCGCCGTACTTCACGTTCGGGACACAGGAGCTCTCCGACGCGGCGGTCGCGGCGCTGACCGGTCGGCGTGCCTGCCTGCTCGCCAATCATGGGCTCATCGCGCTCGGCGCCGATCTGCCGGCGGCCCTGGCGCTGGCGGGAGAAGTTGAGAACCTCGCCGCGCAGTATCGCGCCGCGCTGGCGCTCGGGGCGGTGCATCTGCTGGATGATGCGCAGATGCGCGAGGTGCTGGTGAAGTTCAGCTCCTACGGACAGCAGAGCGCACAGGACCCCGACCTGCAATTCGCCGGCGAACCTCTACCCGCCCCGCCGGGCGTGCACGGCTGAAGCATGCCCAACTGCGCCTCGGCAGCGAGCTACGAGCTTTTAGACGCCGCAGGTGTCTGCACGCTCTTGAGCCGGCAGGCGCAGCTGCGCGACCGGCTCGGCGGAGCACCAGGCGAGTGGCGCGTGCGCGAGGTCGGCGATGGCAACCTGAATCTGGTGTTCATCGTCGAGGGCCCCGCCGGCGCAGTATGTGTCAAGCAGGCGCTGCCTTATGTGCGCGCCGCCGGGCCTTCCTGGCCGATGACACCCGAGCGTGCGTTCTACGAAAACGCTTACTACCAGGCCGTGGCGCCCCACGTCGCGGGACTCGTTCCCGCGATCTACCACTACGATGCGCAGCGTTACTGCATCGTCATGGAGCGTCTCTCGCCGCACATCATTCTGCGGCGCGGGCTCATTGCCGGGCATCGCTATGCGCAGGTGGCGGGCCATCTGGGCGAGTATGTTGCCCGGGCGTGCTTCTTCACCTCCGATCTCGCCGAGCCGTTCGAGCGCAAGATGCAGCGCATGGCCCTGTTCGCCGGCAACCAGGCGCTGGTGCGCATCTCGGTCGACCTCATCTTCACCGAGCCCTACTGCGACAGTCCGCGCAACCGTCATACTGCTCCGCAGCTGGACCTGCTGGCCGCCGAGCTGCGCGCCGACAGCGCGCTGAAGGTTGCCGCGGCCCGCTTTGGGCAGAAATTTCTGACGGATGCGCAGGCACTGCTGCACGCGGATCTGCACTCCGGTTCCGTCATGGTCACCGACACCGACACTCGTGTCATCGACCCCGAATTTGCGTTTTACGGCCCCATCGGCTTCGACCTGGGCGCATTCATCGGCAACCTGCTGCTGAGCTGGTATTCGCAGCCCGGGCACGCGACGCCCGGGGATGACCGCAGTGCCTACCGCGACTGGATCCTGCAGCAGGCGCGCAGCTTCTGGGAGAGCTTT
>DATBPG010000011.1:0-14364 GCA_036561485.1 Steroidobacteraceae bacterium
GCGGATGTCGCGGCCCACGGCGACGCGCGCGGGCTGCACGTAGGCCGCATAGGCGCGCGCGATCTGATAGGCGATCGACTCGTTGAGCTCATCGGGCAGGCGGCCACGTACGTCGTAGGCCTTGAAGCAGCTCAGAGCGGGCATGGGCGCAGCAGTCATCCGGCCACTGTACTAGTTTTTATTGCTGCCCTGGCGCCCATAGCGGTCCTCCAGGCGCACGATGTCATCCTCGCCCAGATAGCTGCCGGACTGCACCTCGATGATGTGCAGGGCGATGCGACCGGGGTTCTCGATGCGATGGCGCACGCCGAGCGGAATGTAGGTAGATTGGTTCTCCTCGAGCAGAAAGCTCTCCTCGCCGCGCGTGATGCGCGCGGTGCCGGAGACCACCACCCAGTGCTCGGCGCGATGATGATGCAGCTGCAGCGACAGCACGCCACCGGGCCGCACCACCAGGCGCTTGACCTGAAAGCGCTCGCCGTTGTCGATGCTGTCGTAGCTGCCCCAGGGCCGAAACACCTCGCGATGCAGGGAGTGCTCATAGCGCCCCTCGGCCTTCAGGCGGCCCACCAGCGCCTTGACGTCCTGCACGCGGCTCTTGGGCACCACGAGCACCGCATCCTTGGTTTCCACCACGACGTGATCGATGAGCCCGACGGCTGCCACCAGGCGGCTCTCCGAATAGATGTAGCTGCCGCGCGTATCCTCGGCGAGCACATCGCCGCAGAGCGTGTTGCCCTGCGCATCGCGCTCACAGGCGGCATGCAGCGAGGCCCACGAGCCCACATCGCTCCAGCCCGCGTCCATCGGCACCACCACCGCATCGGCGGTCTTTTCCATCACGGCGTAGTCGATCGACTCGCTGCGGCAGGCCTCGAAGGCGCGCGTATCGATGCGTGTGAAATCCAGATCGCGCGTGGCGGCCGCGAAGCTCGTGCGACACACCGAGGCGATATCGGGTGCGTACTTCTCGAGCTCCTCCAGATAGCGGCGCGCACGGAACAGGAACATGCCGCTGTTCCAGTAGTACTCACCCGCGGCAAGAAACTGGCGCGCGCGGTTCTCGTCGGGCTTTTCCACGAACTCGGCGATGCGGTAGGCGCCGCCGGCGAGCTTTCCGCGACGGATGTAGCCATAGCCGGTCTCGGCGGCGGTGGGCACGACGCCGAAGGTGGCGAGCGCGCCTTCGCGCGCAGCGGCCGAAGCGGTCTCGATGGCGCGGTGGAACGCGCCGATATCGGCGATCACATGATCGGCGGGCAGCACCAGCAGCAGCGAATCGCCCTCATCGGCCGCCAGTGCCGCGTGCGCGGCCAGCGCGATGGCCGGCGCGGTATTGCGACCGTGCGGCTCGAGCACGATGGCGCGCGCGTCACGCTCGATGGTGCGTAGCTGCTCGGCGACCAGGAAGCGGTGCGCGTCGTTGCACACCACGACCGGCGCGCCGGCCGCGAGGCCCGTCAACCGCAGGAGGGTCTCCTGCAGCATGGTGCGAGGCCCGACCAGCGCCAGCAGCTGCTTGGGATAGAGCTCGCGCGACAGCGGCCAGAGCCGCGTGCCCGCCCCGCCCGAGAGGATCACCGGCACGAGCATCGCTAGTGCCCCGCTGCGGCGTGCGCGCCGGCCCGCTCGGAGGCGCGCGCCTCGGCATCGCGGCCCTCGGCGCGGGCCTGCACCGGCGGCATCCGACCGCGGCCGATGGCAAAGTAGGTGAAGCCCAGCCGCTGCATGAGCGCCGGGTCGTATAGATTGCGCCCGTCGAAGATCAGCGGCTCGGAGAGCTGCGCGCGCAGCCGGTCGAAATCGGGGCTGCGAAACTCCTTCCATTCGGTGGCGATCAGCAGCGCATCGGCGCCCTCGAGCGCCTCGTAGGCGTCGCGCGCGAAATGCAGCCGCTCGGCCGCGCCGTGACCCTCGAACAGCCGCCGTGCGCCCTCGCCGGCCACCGGATCGTAGGCGCGCATGCCCGCGCCGGCCGAGAGCAACGCCTCGATGATCATCACCGCGGGGGCCTCGCGCAGATCATCCGTATTGGGTTTGAAGGCGAGGCCCCAGAGCGCAAAGGTGCGGCCGGCCAGGCGCCCGTCATAGTGCTGCTGCATTTTCTCGACCAGGCGCAGCTTCTGGCGCTGATTGATGCGCTCGACCGAACGCAGCAGATCCGCTGGCACGCCGTGCAGCGAGGCGGAGTGGATCAGCGCCTTGACGTCCTTGGGAAAGCACGAGCCGCCATAGCCGATACCGGCATAGATGAAGCTGTAGCCGATGCGTGGGTCGGCACCGATCCCCAGGCGCACCTTGTCGATATCGGCACCGAGCTGTTCGGCCATGCTCGCCATCTCGTTCATGAAGCTGATCTTGGTGGCGAGCATCGCGTTGGCGGCGTACTTGGTGAGCTCCGCGGAGCGGATATCCATGACCACCAGGCGGTCGTGATTGCGCGTGAAGGGCTCATAGAGCGCGCGCAGCAGCTCCGTCGTCCGCGGGTTGTCCGTGCCCACCACGACCCGATCGGGACGCATGAAGTCCTCGATCGCAGCCCCCTCCTTGAGAAATTCCGGATTGGACACCACGTCGTACTCGAGCGTGGCGCCGCGCGCCTCGAGCGCCGCGGCGATGGTGGCGCTCACGCGGTCGGCGGTGCCCACCGGCACCGTGGACTTGGTGATGACCACGGCGTAGCGGGAGAGCTCACGGCCGATGGTCCCGGCCACGGCGAGCACATTGCGCACGTCCGCGGAGCCATCCCCATCGGGCGGGGTCCCCACGGCAATGAGCAGGAACAGACCGTGGCGCACGCCCTGCACGGCGTCCTCGGTGAACAGCAGCCGTCCGGCCTCCCGATTTCGCTCGATCAGCGCTGGCAGTCCCGGCTCGTAGATGGGCACCTCGCCGCGGTTGAGCTGCGCGACGCGCGCCCGGTCCACGTCGACGCAGACGACATGGTTACCGGCATCGGCCAGGCACGCCCCCGTGACCAGCCCGACATAGCCTGAGCCAAATATGGTGACCTTCATGGAGTAATAAAGCCTTGATTATGAAAGAAAGCGCCTCACGGCAGACGGCCGCAGGAGCCTAGCGGAACCGGGAGGCGCAGGCAAAGCCGCAGCGCGCCAAAAGTGGCGCTGATCGCGCCGTCCGGGACGCAACGGGACAGTCATAACCGGATTGTTACCAGCTTGGAACTGACGCCGTCACTGCTCCTTTTTAGGATGAGCGCACGGAGGGTGCATGTCGATCAATTTTGAGCAGGTCACCAAGCGCTACCACGGCACACCGGTTCTGAACGATGTGTCGCTGAGTATCGAGGCGGGTGAGTTCTTCGTGCTGCTCGGTCCCAGCGGCAGCGGCAAGAGCACGCTGCTGCGCATCGCGGCCGGCCTCGCCGACGTGCACCACGGGCGCATCTCCTTTCATGGCCGCGATGTTACGCATGTGCGTGCGCGCGAGCGCGGCGTGGGCCTGGTGTTTCAGCACTATGCCCTCTTCCGGCACATGACGGTCGGGGAAAACGTGGAGTTCGCGCTGCGGGTGCGCGGCGTCAAGCGCCGCGAACGCGCGCGCCGGCGCGACCAGCTGCTGCAGCTCGTGGCGCTGGAGGGCTATGGCTCGCGCCTGCCCGGCCAGCTCTCCGGCGGCCAGCAGCAGCGCGTGGCCGTCGCGCGCGCACTGGCGCATGAGCCGCAGGTGCTCCTGCTCGATGAGCCCTTCGGTGCGCTCGATGCCAAGATTCGCGTGGAGCTGCGCCAGACCATCCACGAGGTGCAGCGCCGCCTGGGCATGACCACGATCCTCGTCACGCATGACCAGGAAGAGGCCTTCGCCCTCGCCGACCGCATCGGCATCATGCATAACGGCCGTCTGCTCGAGACCGGCCGTCCCGAGACACTGTATCGGCGTCCGGCGACACGCTTCGTGGCCACCTTCCTCGGAGCTGCCAACCTGTTCCTCGGCGAGCGCAGCAGCGCAGGCCTCAGGCTCGGCAGGGGCTTCCTCGACACGTCTGTCGCGGCCCGCTCGGCAGTGCCAGCGCACGAGGTCGTCACGGTCGTGCGTCCCGAGGACATCGAGGTGACCGAGCAGGAGGGGCAGCTGCGAACCGCCGCGCTCGGCGTGGGTCACGTGCTGTCGGCCGAATTCGGCGGCGGCATCGAGCGGCTGCGGGTGCAGCTCGAGCCGGAGTGGGAAGTCATCTCGGCCGTTGGCCGCGCCGGCGCCGACAACGTGGAGATCACGCGCACCAGCACCGAACAGGTGGCACTGCCGCTGACGCCCGGCAAGCGCGTGGCGCTGGGCATCCGCCGGCTGCACATGCTGCCGACCCCCATTGCCAGCTTCCGTCTGCTCAGCAGCGCACCGGCCACGGCCCTTGCGCTGCGCAGCGCACCGCTGCTGCGACAGCTGGTGCAGAGCATGCAGGCCCCGGTGCTCGAAGCGCAGGAAAGCAGCGACGGGGACAATACGCAAAGCGGCGTCGGCGTCATCGCCAATGGCAGCGGCAGCATTGCACAGGTTGCCCAGGCCGCCGCGCAGGGGCGCCGTTGGCTGCTGTGCGTGCCGCCTCAGGCGGCGCTGCCGCGGCGCCTGCTCATTCACTGCGACAGCGAGAACGCGCGCTCGGAGACCCTGCGGCTGGTCGCCAGCGTCATGCGCCACCTGCATGCCGAGGCGACCTTCGTCAGCGTTCAGAGCCCCACCGCCCCGCGCAGCGAGGCCACCAGCGCCTTTCGCCGTCTGCTCGATACCCGTGCCGAGCTGCAGCAGATCCATGGACTCGACATCCGCACCGAGGTGCACATCGGCACGCTGGCGGACTGGAGTAGGCAGCTCGCCGCTTCCGCCGATCCGGTGCTTGCCGTGCTCGGCCTGGACGGCAGCCCCGAGGAGCTCGCGCAGACGCTGGAACGTGATTTCCCGGCGCTGTTTACCGATGCCAGCCACTGCGTGGTGCTGCTCTCGTGCACGGGAGCGCCGGCGGGTCTGCGCAGTACCGCGCTCGAACGACTCTACGAAGGTGCCGCCCAGGCGCTGCCTGGAATTCCGGCATGAGCGGCCGCATCACGCGCCGATCGGCCCTGGGCCTGATCGGCGCGGCAGCCGCAGGCGGCGCCGCCCTGCACGCGCCCGCCACACGTGCCGCCGCCAACGGCGTCATCACGCTGCTGAACGTCTCCTACGATGCAACGCGCGAGCTGTATGAGGCCATCAATCCGCTGTTCTCGGCGCTGTGGCTCTCGCAGCAGCGTCAGCGCATCAGAATCCTGCAGAGTCACGGCGGCTCGGGAAAGCAGGCCGGTGCCATCGTCAATGGTCTGCAGGCGGACGTCGCCACGCTCGGCTCGGCCTATGACATCGATCAACTCTACATGCAGGCGCACCTCATCCCTGCCAACTGGGCGCAGCGCCTGCCCTACGGCAGCTCGCCCTACACCTCCACGATCGTGTTCCTCACACGCCAGGGCAACCCCAAGAACATCCGCGACTGGGGCGATCTGATCCGCCCGGGCGTTCAGCCCATTACGCCCAACCCGAAGACCTCCGGTGCGGCGCGCTGGGCGTACCTCGCCGCCTGGGCCTGGGCGCAGCGGCAGTATCGAGGCAATCAGGCGAGCATCAAGGCCTACATGAAGGCGCTGTATCAGCACGTGCCGGTGCTCGACGCCGGCTCGCGCGGCGCGACCGACACCTTCGTCGAGCGCGGCATCGGCGATGTGCTGCTCTCCTGGGAAAGCGAAGCACTGCTGGCCCAAAAGAAGCTTGGCGAAGGTATGTTCACCCGGGTCGTCCCCTCGGTGAGCATTCTCGCCGAACTGCCCGTCACACTGGTGGATCGGGTGGTCGATCGTCGCGGCACCCGCCGCAGCGCCGAGGCCTATCTGCAGTATCTCTACACACCGCAGTGTCAGCAGGTCATCGCCAGGAATTTCTACCGCCCGCGCCTGCCGGTCATCGCCGCGCAGTTCGCCGTGCAGTTTCCCCCCGTCCCGCAGATGGTCACCGTGCAGAGCGCCTTCGGCGGCTGGGGCCGCGCGCAGAGCACGCATTTCGATGACGGCGGCACGTTCGATCAGATCTACGGCCAGTGATTCATGAGTGAAACCGCTCAGGCCCTGGCCGGCCCGCTGGGCAGGCCGCGTCCGCCCACCCGCGCGAGCCTCGTGCGCGAGCGACGCGGCTTTCGCGTGCTGCCCGGCTTCGGGCTGACGCTCGGCTACACGCTGTTTTATGTCTCGCTGATCGTCCTGCTGCCGCTCTCCGCGGCCTTCGTGCGCTCGGCCGAGCTCGGTCCGGTGCGCTTCTGGCTCGTCGTGACGACGCCCCGGGTACTGGCGGCGCTGCGTCTGAGCTTCGGTGGTGCGCTGCTGGCCGCACTGGTCAATGCAGTGTTCGGCTTCATCATTGCCTGGGCGCTCACGCGCACGCGCTTTCCGGGCCGGCGCATCTTCGATGCCATGATCGACCTGCCCTTTGCCCTGCCTACGGCCGTCGCCGGCATCGCATTGACTGCCCTCTATGCGCCCAATGGATGGATTGGCCGGCTGCTCGCGCCGCTCGGCATCCGCGTCGCCTACACCCCGCTCGGGGTCATCGTGGCGATGGCGTTCGTCAGCCTGCCCTTCGTGGTGCGCACGCTGCAGCCGGTGCTCGGTGAGCTCGATCAGGAAGTCGAGCGCGCCTCCGAGACCCTGGGTGCTTCACGGCTGCAAACCTTTCTGTGGGTGGTCCTGCCCTCGGTGTGGCCGACGCTGCTGACCGGTTCGGCGCTCGGCTTCTCGCGTGCACTGGGAGAATACGGCTCGGTGATCTTCATCGCCGGTAATATCCCGAAAGTGTCCGAGATCGCGCCGCTGATGATCATGATCAAGCTCGAGCAGTACCAGTATTCGCAGGCCACCGCGATCGCGGTGGTCATGCTGCTCGCCTCCTTCGCCCTGATGTTCGGCATCAACGCCTTGCAGCTCTGGGCGCAGGGTCGGCGCCGGGTGCGCTGATGTTCGGCCGTCAGCAGATTCCCGAGGAGCTCGGCCGCTACGTGCTGCTGTCCGTGGCGCTGGTGTACCTCGTGGCACTGGTCGCACTGCCCCTCGTCGTGGTGTTTTTCGAGGCGCTGGCCCAGGGACTGATCCCTTATGTGAGCTCGCTGCTGGATTCCTATGCCCTCGCCGCCATGCGCCTGACGCTGCTCACCGCCGCCATCGTTGTACCGTTGAACCTGGTATTCGGCGTCACCGCCGCCTGGGCCATCGCCAAGTTCGAATTCCGCGGCAAGAATGCACTCATCACGCTCATCGATGTGCCGTTTGCGGTCTCGCCGGTGATCTCGGGCCTGATTTACGTACTGATGTTCGGCGCCCAGGGATGGATCGGACCCTGGCTGGTCGAGCATGGCATCCATATCATCTTCGCCGTACCGGGCATCGTGCTGGCGACCACCTTCGTAACCTTTCCGTTCGTCGCCCGCGAGCTCATCCCGCTGATGCAGACGCAGGGCAACGACGAGGAGGAGACAGCGCTGTCGCTCGGGGCCAGTGGCTGGCAGACTTTCCGCCTGGTGACCTTGCCGAACATCCGCTGGGGCCTGCTCTACGGGGTGCTGCTGTGTAATGCGCGCGCCATGGGCGAGTTCGGCGCCGTCTCCGTGGTGTCCGGTCACATACGCGGCCTCACCAACACCCTGCCGCTGCATGTGGAGATCCTCTACAGCGACTACAACTATGTCGGCGCCTTCGCGACCGCATCGCTGCTGGCGATGCTCGCGCTGGTCACGCTGATCGCCAAATCCCTGCTCGAGCGCCGTCAGCCCGAGCTGCGCACCGGGGCGGCACGGCAGGCGTAGTGGCCACCTCGCACACCAGCAAGAACGCGGCGCAGACGCCCGTCGGCCTCGCCTCCTGGCTCGGCGGCGGCAGCGTCTTCATCGTGCTGCTGGCGCTGGCTGCGCTGGCGCTCGCGTGCGCGATTCTGCTCGGCCGGCAGGTGCGCCAGCAGGCTCTCATCCGCGCCCAGCTGGCCGTCACCTCCGCTCGCGAGCAGCTGCGACGCGATGGCGAGGACGTGCTCACCAACGCCCGCGACCTTGCCGAGCGCCCCGAGCTCTCGCGCCTGCTGGCTCCCGCGCCGCCGGCCGCGGCAACACCGGCTGCCCCTGCCTCGCCAGCACCTGCCGCCGCGGCAGCGCCCGCGCCTGCACCCGCAGCCGCCGGGCCCTCGGCATCCCCACCCGCATCCGCAGCCGCCGGACCCTCAGCCTCCGCGCCTGCACCCGCACCCGCACCGGCATCCGCAGGCGCACCCTCATCCTTGCCTGCACCCGCACCCGCGCCCGCCGCGTCGGGCGCACGGGGGCCAGCGCCGCAGAGCGCCCCCGCGCGCGCCGCGCCCACGCCTGGCCCGCAGATCGGCGGCCTCAGGGCGTATCTCGGACGCTTCAACGAGGCCACGAACATCGATGCCTCGGCGCTGCTGCGTGGCTCGACGCTGGTGGCCGCGGCGGGGCCGCGGCTGAACTGGTCCGAGATCGTCACGGCGCTGCAGGAACAGGGCGATCGATTCATGCTGGCACCGGCGAGCGGCGGTCCGCTCATCTGGGGCGCGGCCGCCCCCATCCGCGGTACGCCGGTGCGCGTCGTGACGCTGCGCCTCTCGACCCCGGCGCTGCTGGCCGCACTCGGCAGTGCAGTGGGTGCGGATTTGCAGGTGGTCAACTTCGCGACCTATCACGCGCCGCCCGACGATGCGATGACCCCGCTGCACACCCTGGCGCTCTCGACCCACCCGGGTACGGCGGCGGCCGGACAGCTGCCACGCGGGGACTGGTACGCCGCGAGTCTCGCCATCGCTACGCAGACCGGCGAGGTGGTCGGGCTGCTGGATGCGCGGCTCAGCGGCGCGACCTTCGAAGCGGCCATCCGCAGCTTCGATCGCGTGCTCATTGCCACGGCGCTGCTGGTCGCGGCGGCAGCGGGGTTGATGGGCATGCTGTACGGGCGCTGGCTGGCGCGTCCGGTCGTCGCGCTGCGCGATATCGCGGAGCGCATCGGCCGTGGCGATTTCTCGGCCGCCATTCCCGCCGTCGCGCCGCTGGAAGTGGGCGCGCTGGCGCGCGCCATGGACGAGATGCGCCGGCGACTGGTGGATCTGACCGATGCGCTGCGACGGCGCGAGGCGGAGGCGCAGGCCGTGCTGGCGGGCGTCGTGGAGGGGGTGTTCGCGGTCGATGACCAGCGACGCATCCGCTATGCCAATGCGCAGGTCGCGCGCCTGCTGCGCCGTTCTTCCAGCGACATTGTCGGGCAGTTCTGCGGCGACGTGCTGCGGCCGGCGCCGGTGCCCGGGGAGACCGAGCGTCCCTGCGAGCGCCACTGCCCGATCCTCGCGGCGCGCAGCTCCTCGCAGGCCAATGCACGTGAGCTGCTGTGTCTTTCGGATGGCGAGACGCGCTCGACCATCGTGCTCTCAGCGCCGCCGATTCAGGGTATCCAGGTGCAGATCCTGCGCGATGAGACCGACCTGGAAGCCGCGCGCCGCGCGCGCGACAGCGTGCTCGGCAATATCTCGCACGAATTTCGCACGCCGCTGGCCGCGCAACTGGCCTCCATCGAGCTGCTGCGTGACGGGCTGGGCAACATGCGGCCCGACGCCCAGCAGGAGCTGCTCGCCAACGTCGAGCGCGGGGTGCTGCGGCTGATGCGTCTCATCGACAACCTGCTCGAGAGCGTGCGCATCGAGGCCGGCCAGCTCTCGATCCGCCAGCAGCCGGTACAGCTGCTGCAGGTGATCGTGGAAGCCCAGGACCTGATCGCCCCGCTGCTGCAGCAGCGCGGTCTGGTGGTGGAAATCGACGAGCGTGCGCTGAGCGTCATCGTGCCCGGAGATGCCCAGCGCCTGGTGCAGGTGATCGTCAACCTGCTTGCCAACGCCGCAAAGTTTGCTCCCGAGGGCAGCACCATCCGCATCGGCGGGCGCACACAGGAGCCCGAGCTGCGGCGCGCGGCCGGCGCGCCCGCGCAGATGGAGGTGTGGGTCGAGGACGAGGGGCCGGGCATTCCCGCCGGCAGCGCCTCGACGATCTTCGAGCGCTTTCAGCGCGGCGAGGGCACCGAACCGGAAGCGCCCGGGCTCGGGCTGGGCCTCTGGATCGTCAAATCCATCATCGAGCGTCACGGCGGTGCGGTGCGCGTGGAGCGCACGGCGCAGGGACGCACACGTTTCTGCATCGTGCTGCCACAGTCGCAGCCCGCAGACCTCGAATCCTCGCGGGTGCTCAGTTGAGGCCCTGCTCATGAAGCTGCTGGTGGTCGATGACGATGCCGATATGCTCGCAGTGGTGAGCTTCGCGCTGCGTCAGGCGAGCTTTCCGGTGGTGACCGCCAACAGCTACGGGACCGGGCTTGCGGTTTTCCATGCCGAGCAGCCTGACCTCGCCATCCTGGACATCAACCTGCCTGGCGGCTCGGGCTTCGAGCTGTGCGGGGTGCTTCGCCGCGAGACCAATGCGCCGATCATGATGCTGACCGCGCGCGGGGAAGAGGCCGACCTGGTGCGGGCGCTGGAGCTCGGCGCCGATGACTACCTGACCAAACCCTTCAGTCCGCGCACGCTCGTGGCACGTGTGAAGGCGCTGCTGCGCCGGGCGGGCCAGGAGGGTACCAGCCCCACGCGAGCAGGCGATCTCTCCCTGGATGCGGAGCTGCTGCTGCTGCGCATCGGCGAGCGCGAAATCCGGATCACCCCGCTCGAGTCACGTCTGCTGCAGCTGCTGCTGGCCAACGCCGGTCAGGTGGTGCACACCGATCGACTGCTGGTGCATGTCTGGGGGCACCGCGGCGGCGGGGACCGGCAGCTGCTCAAGCAGCTGGTGCACCGCCTGCGGCAGAAGATTGGCGACGATCCGGAGCAGCCACGCTGGTTGGCAACCATCCCGAGTGTGGGTTACATGTTGCGAGTAACCCCGCAAGGCTGACTTCACGCCACCGATAGCACTTGCAACGCGCCGCGATCCGGGCGAAAGTCCGGCGAATCGCCGCCGGTGCCTGCCGGTCGGGCGCAACGCACTAGGGAGGGAGGGACGCGCCAGGGATGGCATTCTCCCCCGACCCGCGCACTGCGCCGCCGCGCTCCGCCGCCGCCTCGATCACATCCCAGTGCTCCACGATGCGGCCCTCGCGCAGCCGATAGATATCGACCACCGCGGCATGGCCCGTGCGCGAATCGCGATCCCACAGTGACTGCGTGGCGACCAGCTGCCCTTGCGCGATGGTGCGGGTGAAGACGCGATGGGCATCCGGGGCCTCGTGCGCAATCAGCGCGCGATAGCCGCGCTCGGCAGCCGCACCATCGGCGCTGCCCGGATGGGCGACCAGCCGCGCATCGTGTTCCACGAAGCCCGGTGCGATGTAATGCTCGAAGGCCTGCTGCACTTCGTGCTTGTTGTACACCGTCTCCTCGAAGGCCAGCACCGTCTGCGTATTGGTCTTGGTGAGCTCCTGCTCCAGCAGTGCCGAGGTCGCGCAGCCCGAGGCAGCCACGATCGTGCTGCAGAGGGCAAATGCACGGATGAGGACGCGATGATGCATGCGCTAGGGAATCAACACCGTGGAGCCCAGCGTGCGGCGCGACTCCATATCCTGCTGCGCACGCGCGGCCTGCGAGAGCGCATAGCGCTGGCCAACGTGCACCCGGATCGCGCGGCGGCGAATCAGCGCGAACAGCTCGCGCGCGGCGCTGCGCCGTACCTCCGGCGTATTGAGGTAATCCCCCGCCGTGGGCCGCGTCAGAAACAGCGAGCCGCGACGCATGAGCTCCAGCGGTGCGATCGGCGGGGCGGCGCCCGACGCATTGCCGAAGGCGGCCATCATGCCGCGCGGGCGCAGACTGTCGAGCGCCGCGCGAAAGGTATCGCGTCCCACTCCGTCGTATACCACGTGCACGCCGGCACCGCGCGTCAAGGCGCGCACACGCGCCGCCAGATCCTCGTAGCCCACCAGTACCTGGTGACAGCCATGGCGTTTGGCGAGTGCAACTTTCGAAGCGTCGCCGACGGCACCGATGACGCGCGCGCCGCGCGTGCGTCCCCACTGGCAGAGAATCAGTCCGACACCGCCGGCCGCGGCCGGCACCAGCATCACCTCGCCGCGCTGTACACGATAGGTCTGGCGCAGCAGATACCAGCTCGTCAGCCCCTTCAGCAGCGCAGCCGCCGCCTGCTCATCGCTGACGCCGGTGGGCAGCCGCAGCAGCATATCGGCCGGCACGATGCGCTCGCTCGCATAGGCGCCCGGCTCGCTGCCCCAGTAGTAGGCCACGCGCTGGCCGGGACGCAATTCGCGCACGCGCCGACCGACCTTCTCCACGATGCCGGCGGCCTCGCTGCCCAATCCCGAGGGCAGCGTGCGCGCGTACAGGCCCGTGCGCAGATAGATGTCGGAGAAGTTCAGACCGATGGCGGTGTGGCGCACCAGCACCTCGCGCGGACCGGGCGCGGGCAGCTCGAGCTGCTCGTGCTTCAGCACCTGCGGTCCGCCGTGCTCGTAGATTCGGACGACCTCAGGCATGCTCGTGATTCATGTTTCGAGGCCGTCCAACAAGCCCGCTGCACTCCGGTTCCCGCTATAGATTAGCGTAAGTGTCCTCCCCCGCGCAGCCCGCACGCTCTGCCTCCGCGCTGGCCCGCGACAGCGGCCTGCTGCGTGTGGTCGGCATTCCCGGCCTGGCCCTCGGCATCATCGGCGTCATCGTGGGCGCTGGAATCTTCGCGCTGCCTTCGGCCATGGCCGCTGCCCTCGGCACCTACTCACCCCTCGCCTTTCTGGGCTGTGCGCTGGCCGTGGGCTGCGTGGCGCTGTGCTTCGCCGAGGGCGGCAGCCGCGTGCCCACCAGCGGCGGCTCCTATGGCTATGTCAGCGAAGCGTTCGGTCCGGCGGTCGGCTACGTCGCCGGCACGCTGCTGTGGCTGGGCGACGTGCTCGCCAATGGCGGCGTCGCCGCGGCGCTGGCGGCGGTGGGCGCCGCGCAGCTGCCCCCCGGCGCCGCCCCGCTGGGGCGCGCGCTGCTCATCGTCGGGGTCATCGGCGCCATCGCGCTCGTCAATCTGCGCGGCGTCGCGCAGGGCACGCGCCTGATCGGCGTTGCGAGCATCGCAAAGCTGCTGCCCCTCGGAGTGTTCGTCATCGCCGGCGCGCTCTTCTCCCATGCCGCATCTGCGCTACCCGCCTCCGCACAGCCGGGGGGCGTGGCCCTGGGCCGTGCGCTGATGCTCGGCGTGTTCGCCTTTGCGGGCATGGAGACGTCCCTGGCTGCCAGCGGCGAAGTACGAGCGCCAAATCGCACCATTCCGCGGGCGCTGCTGCTGGCGCTGTCGCTCGTCACCGCACTGTACGTGGCGATCCAGCTCGTGGCAGAGCGGCTGCTCGGCGCCTCGCTGCCACACGCGGCCGCACCGCTCGCCGACGCCATGGGCCGGATCAATCCGGGCCTGCGTGCGCTGATGCTCGCCGGCACTGGGATATCGATGCTCGGCTTTCTGGCCAGTGATCTGCTCGCCTCGCCACGGGTGCTGTTCGCCCTGGCGCGCGACGGGCTGCTGCCGCGCGTGCTTGGACGGCTGCACCCGCGCACCCGCGTACCGCACGTGGCCATCCTCCTGTACGCCGCGCTCGCCGCGGTGCTGGCGTTGTCCGGCACGTTCGTCGAGCTGGCCGTGCTCTCCTCACTTGTGACGGCGGGGCTGTACATCCTCGGCTGCGCCGCCGCCTGGCGGCTGCGGCAGCGGGGCGTGGCACTGGCTGGCCCGCCGCTCGCCCTGCGCGGTCTCGCCCCCGTCGCCCTCGCCGGCATCCTGAGCATGCTGGCGCTCATCGCACTCGCCTCGCGCGCCGAGCGTCTGGGCCTGCTGGGCGTCGTGTTGCTGGCGGTGACGGGTTACGGGCTCGCACGGCGCGCTCGCGGTGCCGCTGCGCAATAAATGCTTAAAGCGGCCGCGTAGCCTTGCAAGGCTTACAGGTCCGGACCGCTCGGGCAACGCCAGGCGCCGGGCACGCTTCAGGGCCCGGCGCCCCAGGATTTCCTCTCGATGCCAAAACGGTGTCGGAGCACGCCTACGCAGCGGATTTACAAGTTTGATATTTCGAGCTTTTTTTTCGGGGTGGGTCAAAGGCGCCAAACCCGCGACGCTTGCCCGGCACGAGCCATGCTCCCTACCCTGCACTGGCCCGCAGCAGGTAGAGCCAATTGACGGTTATCCCTCCCTGTCGAGCCGTCAAGCTACTTGTACTGCGTTATTAGGCGCACCGTGGCCACTCCCAGGCGGTGCGCCTATTTTTTGGGGCCGAGCCGGACATCCTCTGGCAGCTGCGCATCCGCCGC
>DATBPG010000012.1:0-5717 GCA_036561485.1 Steroidobacteraceae bacterium
AAGAACCGCACAGCCATCGCACGCGCATCGTGCTGGCGGAGAAGGGCGTCGAGATCGACGTCATCAACGTGGTGCCGGGGCGTTATCCCGAGGACCTGCTCGATCTGAATCCCTACCACAGCCTGCCGACGCTGGTGGACCGGGACCTCGTGCTGTATGACTCGCGCGTCATCATCGAATACCTCGACGAGCGCTTTCCGCATCCGCCGCTGATGCCGGTGGATCCGATTTTGCGTGCGCAGTTCCGCCTGGCGCTCTATCGCATCGAGCGCGACTGGTATGGCCTGGCGCAGGCGATCGATGAAGATCACGACAAGAAGCACGTCGCCAGAAATCGCAAGATCCTGCGCGACGCCATCCTGCAGAGCGCGGACGTCTTCAAGGTCAAACCGTACTTTCTGAGCGATGAGTTCTCGCTGGTGGATGCGAGCATCGCGCCGATCCTCTGGCGCCTGCGCCGCTACGAGATCGACCTGCCCCCCCAGGCCCAGGCGCTGTCGCGCTACGCCGCAGGCATCTTCGCGCGCCCCTCGTTCCGGGCCAGCCTGTCGGAGGCCGAACGCGAGATGAGGGCGGACTGATGAGCCCTTCCTCCAGCGGGCCCGGCGGCGGGCCCGGGGGTGCGCGGCGCGCTCCTGTTCCGCGGCGTCCCTATCTGCTGCGCGCGATGCACGAGTGGATCAGCGACAGCGGCTATACGCCACACGTGATCGTGGATGCGCTGCAGCCTGGCGTCGAAGTGCCGGTCGCCTACATCAAGGAAGGCAAGATCGTGCTGAATCTGTCGACCACGGCGACGCAGCGCCTGCAGCTGAAGAACGAGGCCGTGCAGTTCGACGCACGCTTCGCCGGGATCGTGCACCACGTGAACGTACCGATTCAGGCGGTGCTCGGCATCTATGCGCGTGAGACCGGCGAGGGCATGATTTTCTCCGAGTCCGATCCCGAAGGGCCCACGCCACCCTCCGGCCCCGCGCCGGGACCGGAAACCCCGCCGCCCGAGACACCCGAACGCCGGCGGGCGAAGTTCACCGTCGTCAAGTAGCGAGCGGGACGCTGCCCGCGCGCGGCCGCCAGACACTACATCACCCCCTGCAGCCATTCGAGCGGCTGTCCGGCACCTGCCGCCAGCAACGCATCAAAGCGCACGGTCAGCCGTGCAAGCTCAGGACGGCGTGCGAGCAGGTGCCGTGCGCTCAGGAGGATGCGGTGGCGCTTGCGTGCAGAAATGCTCGCGCCGGCGCCACCAAACTGCTGGCTGGATCGAAGTCGCACCTCGGCGATGACCAGCAGCCGGCCGCGTTGCGCAACCAGATCCAGTTCCCCACCGCGCCAGCGGTAATTGCGCAGCAGAATGCGAAAGCCCGCCTGCTGCAGCTGCTGCGCGGCGCGTTGTTCGGTTTGGGCGCCGAGTGCGCGGCGATCGAGGGGCAGTGCTGTCACCACCCGCCGCAGGCTGCCCGAGCGATCCGCTATGCGCCATGCATCAAATCGACCCGTCGATGCAGAAATGCGCCGGCCGTCGTTTCCCGTGGCACAGAGCGCCGTCAGGGCGGCAACGGTGCCTCAGGAGCCCCAGCAGCAGCGCCGGCCGTCCCGGTCGTCGCGGGCGCCGTGGCGGCACCGCTCGGTGGTGGCAGCGGGCGCGGGTTGCCACTGCGATCCACGCGCACCCAGATGAGCTCGCGCTGGATGCGCCGGTCCGGGTCGAAACGCAGCTGCCCGGTCAATCCATCGATCTGCACCGCGCCGGGCGTGCCATAGGGCGCCGACATGGCCAGCATCAGCTGGCAGGCGTCGTAGCCGAACGCGAAATAACGACTGCGCCAGGCGACACGGTTGCCCCAGGTCTGCGACAGCGTGTCGCGCAGCTCCGACAGAGCGCTCTGGCCGCTGATCATCCAGGGCATATCCGCATACATCAGGCCGGCGATGTCGCTGTTGGAATCGCGTGAATCGGGCTCGTAGGCCTCGGCGATCGAGTAGCTCGGGATATCGTAGGCATAGGAGTAATTGAGCTGCGGCATGATGAGTCGTGCGTTCAGCGCGCTGTAGGGCACGATGAAGACGAACTCGATATCGCCGCGGTGGCGCGGTTCGAAATTGAACTTGGTGCCGAGCGCGCGCTGCAGGCGCTGGTCGCGCTGCTGACTCTGATCGATGCCGAGCACGGCGCGCAGCTCATCGCTGTAGTCGTGCCCTGCTGGGTCATAGGTCGGGGCGGCGATCACCGTGCCGCCACCGAGGGTGAGTGCGCGCGAGAACGCGCCCGCCACACGTGTACCCCAATCGTTGCGGGGTACGAGCACGATGCCGCGGTGGTGACCGTCGGCGAGGATGCGCTGCGCGGCGAGCTGGGCCTCCTCTTCGGGTGAGAGTGCATATTGGAACAGGCCCGGCGGGCCGGCCTGGCCATCGGGCAGGACGTTGAGGGCCAGCATCGGCACCGGCTCGGGACCTTGCGCGGCGATGCTCGCCACCGCCGCAGGCACCAGCGGCCCGACGATGAAGCTTGCGGCATCGCTGCGCGCCTGGGCCAGCGCCTGCGCGGCGGGCACGGCGGCGGTGTCGTAGATATGCAGCTGCGGCCGCGCCGCCGGCGGCAGCTGGTAGAGGGCGCTCAGAAACCCGTCGCGCACCGTCGTGCCATCGGCGCCATAGGGCCCGCTCAGCGGCAGCAGCAGCGCGACGCGCACGCCCGGCGCACTGGCCGCGAGCGGTGCAGGGAAGGCCTGGTCGAGGACGGCCTGCGCCGGATGATTCGGATAGCGTGCACGCCAGTGCGCCGCGAGCGTCGCGCTGTTCAGCGACAGCGAGCGCGATTGCGCCGCCGTGGCGCCGAGCTCGAGCCAGCCACGTATCAGCGGATCGGTGCCGGGGCGCGCCGTGAGGTCGACGCCGCGTGCGCGTGCCTGCAGCAGCTCATTGAGCAGCGTGCGGCGCAGCTGCACGCGCTGGGCGTCGCTGCCGGCGTACGGCTCGGCGCTCAGTTCCGCGCGGATGCCGTCGACCGGGCGGGCGGCCGCGAAGGCGATCTGCATCTTCAGCGAGTAATAGTCGAGTGCAGCCGCCGCGCCGGCTGCGGCCGGCAGGGCGCTGATCTGCCGCCAGGCGAGCTGTGCATGATGCAGCTGATAGGCGACCTTCGCGCCGAGCAGCTCGCGCTCGTAGTGCTCGGCTGGAGCGAGCGGCCCGTTGAGGGCGCTGAGCACACGCTGGGCGTCGGCTGGTCGCTGCGCGGCCAGCCACTCCTGCGCTGCGGAGAGCAGCATCTGCGCGCGCTCGGCCACATTGCGCATGGCCTCGCGCTCGTAGGCGAGGGCGGCCTGCACGTGATCGCCGCGACGCGCCAGCTGCGGCCCGCTGGGTGCGACCGGCGCCTCGCCGGGTGGTGGCGGCAGGCTCACGCAGGCGCCGAGCGCCGCAGCCGCCACGAACAGAATCCACAGTCGCTTTTTCGGTGGCATCATGCGGGTCCCGGCTCGCCCACGGATAAAACGGGGATTCGATTATAGTGGCTCGCCGCGATCAGGTCCGGGCTGTAGAGCACGCCGCGCGCGTCGCGCAGCGCAATGCACGCGGGCGACTCGATGTGGTTGCAACCCCGATTGGTAACGTCGCCGATCTGACCCCGCGTGCGCGCGAAGCGCTGGCGGCCGCAGATCTGGTGGCAGCGGAAGACACGCGCCACACCGGTGCGCTGCTGCGCGTGCTCGGCATCCAGACACCTCTGCAATCGCTCCACGACTACAACGAGAGTGCGCGCGTGCAGGAGCTCATCGCGCGCATGCACTCAGGTGCCATCGTCGCGCTGGTCAGCGATGCGGGCACACCGCTCGTATCGGATCCGGGCTACGCGCTCGTGCGCGCCGCTTCGGAGGCGGGCATCACGGTGCGCGCGCTACCCGGTCCCTCCGCGCTGACCGCGGCGCTGAGCATCGCCGGGTTGCCCACCGATCGTTTCGTGTTCGAAGGTTTTTTGCCCTCGCGTGCCACCGCGCGGCGTGCGCGGCTGCTTGCGCTCGTGAGCGAGCCGCGCACGCTGGTGTTCTTCGAGGCCCCGCATCGTATTGCTGCCACACTGCGCGATCTTGCAGCGCTGTTTGGGGGCGAGCGGCGCGCCGTCATCGCGCGTGAGCTCACGAAGCTGCACGAGAGCGCGCATCGCGGCTGTCTCGCGGCGCTGCTGCGCGCGCTCGATGCAGAGCCAAACATGGCGCGCGGGGAGATCACGCTGATCGTCGAGGGCGCGCCCGGGCAATTTCCAACCCGCTCCGGGACCGAAGCCGCCGCCGTCGCCGCGGATACGCAGAGGGGCACGGCCACGGAAGCGGAAACGGGTGCCGGCGCGGGCGCAGAAACGGCCGCAACCGCTGCCGGTGCGGGGGCCGCGGCGAGGGGGGCGCTGCTGGCGCAGGCGCTGCGACTGCTGCTGGCGGAGCTGCCTCCGGGGCGTGCGGCGGCCATCGCCGCGCAGCTTGCCGGGGTACCACGGCGCGAGGCCTACGCCCTGGCACAGCGCCTGCGCGGGGCACAAGAAGTTGAGCCGCCCCCCTGAAGCACGTATCGTGCGCCACGCGAGGAGCCGGCCGGGCAGTCGCTGTGGGGGTGAGAACCTCAAGTTTTCGCACCCATGGAGGAAAGTCCGGGCTCGGCGGGCAGGGTGCCAGGTAACGCCTGGGGGGCGCGAGCCCACGGAAAGTGCAACAGAGAGTAGACCGCCAAGCGCCGGAAACGGCGCCGGTAAGGGTGAAACGGTGCGGTAAGAGCGCACCGCGTCAGTGGTAACACGCGACGGCACGGCAAACCCCACCCGGAGCAAGGCCAAATAGGGAAGTCGCAGTCGCCTTTGGGCTGCAGCGTGCGCCCGCGCGTGCTTCCGGGTAGGCCGCTTGAGGCGTGCGGTGACGCACGTCCCAGAGGAATGACTGCTCACGACAGAACCCGGCTTACAGGCCGGCTCTTCGCTTCTTCCTACACTCGATGCACCGTGATGGTGCGGTTTGCGCCGCGCTGCACGCCCAAAATCACTTCCTGTCGAGCTTTGGGGTTCAACCCTCTGATCCCTAAAGATTCGTTAATGGGCGTACCGTCCCACCTGAGCTTTAGACCTGTAAGTCCCTACAGCTGCTGAAAAAGTTACTGTCAGAAAGCGTTGACAGGCGGCTCTTTGCGTTCCTATAGTGGAGCCAAGTGGGAAAAGGTGGGAGGGAATGGGTCGCAATGGCCCCTGATTCCCAAGTCTAATGTTCCGCGGCGCAGCAAAAATCACCCTGGATGACAAAGGTCGCGTCGTCGTACCGACGCGCTACCGCGAGCGACTGCTCGAGCGCTCCCAGGGCCAGCTGGTCGTCACGGTGAACCTCGACGGGGCCTGCCTGCTCATCTACCCGCTGACCGACTGGGAGCAGGTGGAGCGGCGCATCATGGAGCTGCCCACCTTCAACGAAGAGTCGCGCCGGTTGCAGCGCATCATGGTCGGCCATGCGGCCGACCTGACGCTCGACGGGCACGGCCGCATGCTCCTGCCCCCGGAACTGCGTGAGCTCGCCAAGCTCAATCGTCATGCCGTCCTCATTGGCCAGGGAGCGCGCTGCGAGCTGTGGGATGAGGCGCGCTGGAACGAGCGGCGCGATGCGTGGCTCGCGACTGAAACGTCGGCCGCAACTCTGCCCGCGCAGCTCGATTCGCTCTCGCTCTGAGGCGGCGCCTGCACA
>DATBPG010000013.1:0-3697 GCA_036561485.1 Steroidobacteraceae bacterium
GACGCACCAGCCCTCGAACAGCACGACGTCGGCACGGCCGTGAAATTCGGGCCAGGCGCTGCTGGGCAGGCGATCATCGAGGAGCTTGTCGAAGCGCGGCAGCTGCGTACATGCACTGCGATCGCTGCGCGTGAGCCGTTCGATCAACTCAATGCCGAGCGAAACTTCGTGCGTGCCTGGCACCCCGCGGGTGCCCAATAGCTTATGCACACTTTGCGCCAGCCGCGCGCGCTCGCCTGCGGGCAGATAGAGATCATCGATCGACAGGACGGCGACATTCATACCCTGCTCATGCGAAAGGGCGCGTTGCAGGTTCGCACACAGCGTCGTCTTTCCCGAGCCCTGGGAACCGCAAATGCCCATGACGAGCGGCTGCGCTTCACGGCGCCGGCGCAGGGCTGCGATGTCGTCGATGAGTACGCGCAGCTGATCCTGCACGGGCGCCCTACGGAGAGTCGTCCTGTCCGGCGAATCCGGAGCCCGGCGGCACGCGACCGGGCACGTTGAACTCCTCAATCGAGCGAATGTGGCCATCCACGACCTTGAAGATCTCTGCTGCGTTTTGCGTCACCCGCATGCCGCCGACGTCGAAGGATACGATGAGCATGCCGACGGCGATGCCGTGCGCAACGTCCGCGACGACCACGCGGCGATTGGTGACCGAGCGGCCCGGCATGCGCTTCATGCCATCGACGGCCGTCGCGCAGGAGATGGCGCCGCCGCGTGCGGCCGGATTGTTGGTGAGCTTTCTGCCGCCGGCGGCCCAGCGGTCGCAGCGCGGACCAAAGGGCGGGATGGAGCCGTCGCCCTTGGCCAGGCCCTGCATATAGAGGAATGGGATGCGCATGAGCTGCTGGCGCGTGGAGCGGCGGTCCTTGGGAAGGATGGCGTCATAGAGAATGTCGGGCGTCAGGAGCCCGGAAAGATCGGGGGCTGCAAAACGCTGGGCGGAACGCTGCGTGTCGGTCGCCGGGCCGGCGGAGGCTGCCGGGGAACCGGGCAGCTGCGGGCGCGGCGGCGTCACGGCACCAGGACCACTGGTGAGCATCTCCGAGTCGGCGATCTTGCCGTCGATGACCTTGAGGCGCAGGAACAGAATGCCCAGTGCCTTGCCACGGCGCACACCACCGCCGTAGATGACATTGCCGCTCTCGGGGTCGGCGAAAATGTAGCCGGGCAGCACCGCGGTCACGCTCTGCCAGGACCCCTCACCGAGGTTGACCGGTTCACTGTTCTCGCGCGCCTGCACTTGCGCGGCCAGTGGCAGGGAGCTGGGATTATGCGTCGGCAACGCAACGAGGTAGCGGTGCAGGATGCGCTTGAGGCAGCTGTCACCGCAGTTCTGCGCCCGTGCCGCCGGCGCCATCGCCACAAGTGCCAGCAGTGCAACGCCCCAGCAGCCGAGGTGAGCTCGATGAAAACGCATACTTCCCCCGTCCAGGTGCGCGCATTCTAGCGTGGGATGACGCGCAGCGGTCGTCAGCGCCGCGATGCTAAGATGGTCTGGGCTGTCAGGCGCGGCGGTAGATCGCGCGAGCGTCAGTCGAGGGGAGATCATGCGTAAAGAAATGGTTTTAGCCGCGCTGCTGGGCGGCATGGCTGCATTCGGTTCGGTGTCGGCGGCGCAGAAGCCTTCGATGCCGCAGTGGGTGGGGACGTGGGAGTACGTGGCGGGGCCTCTGCCCCCTGGAGAGACCCCACCGGCGGCGCCGCTGTTTGCGCCGCCGCCGGTGACACCCCTGGATGCACCGGGCGCCGCCGCCGCCCCCCCGCCGGCCCTCGCCTTCCCGGCTCCGCGTATCGACAATCCCGGCAATGTCCCGCTTGGCAGCGCCAACGCGGTTCTGACGAATGTCACGCTGCGCGAGGTGATCAGGACTTCGGTGGGTGGGCAGCGCCTGCGACTGCGGTTCTCGAATGAGGCCGGCACCGAACCGCTGGTGCTCGGCTCGGTCCACGTGGCCGAGGCCGGGGCGGATGGCGCGATCATTCCGGGCAGCGATCATGCGGTGCAATTTGCCGGCCACGCCGGCGTGATACTGCCGCCGGGCGCGCCCGTGCTCAGCGATGCGGTCGAGCTCGCCACGCGGCCGCTCGAGAAATTATACGTCTCGGTCTATCTGCCGCGCACGCTGGCAGCTGGCGCTCAACGCAGCCTGTTCGAGTATGTGGCCGGACAGCCGGGAGACTTCAGTGGCGCGGATTCGCTGCCGCAAGTGCACCTGATGCGCGTGCCCAGTCTCCTGACGCTGCTGGAAGTGCAGACGCGTCGTCCTGCCTCCGTGGTCGTGGCGCTGGGGGATTCCATTACCGAGGGCGCAACCTCCACGGCCAATGCGTTTCGCAGCTGGCCTGACCGGCTGGCCGAGCGCCTCGCGCCGCGCGACTGGGCGGTCGCCAATGCCGGCATCAGCGGCAATCGACTACTGCGCTATGGTACCGGGCCGAGCGCGCTCGCGCGCCTGGACCGAGACGTGCTCAGCGTGCCGAGCGTGCGCGTCATCATCCTGATGGAAGGTATCAACGACATCGGCCGCGGTTCCATGCCCGTCGGCCCCTCCGATCCGGTCACCGTGCCGGCGCTCGAGGCTGCGGATCTGCAGATCATCGCTCGTGCGCATGAGCATGGCATCCGCGTCATCGGCGCGACGCTGACTCCCTACCAGGGCGCCGCGTACGCCTCCCCCGCGGGCGAGTCCGCGCGCGAGGCGCTCAACAGCTGGATCCGCAGCAGCGGCGTGTTCGACGGGGTCATCGACTTCGCCCCCGTGGTGGCGGCTGGCGATAATCCGCTGACGTTTGCGCCCGGCTACAATGACCGGGATCATCTGCACCCCAACGACGCGGGCTACAAGGCCATGGCCGATGCCATCGACTTGGCGCTGATCACCGGCGATGAGGGCAAATCTCGGCGTTGACGCCGACAGCGTCCCTGCATCGCGTTGGGCCACGCTGCAGGCGTGCACCCGCAGGAGAACGCTATGAGCGACGACAGGCAGACCGAGCACATCGCCGAGCTGGCGGCGGCCGATCGGCACTACGTGCTGCACCCCTTCACGCAGCTGAAGGACTATGCCAACGGCCGCGCCGGCCCCACCATCGTCGAGACCGGCAACGGCTGCCGCATCCGCGACGCGAACGGCCGCGAGTATCTCGATGCCTTCGCCGGGCTGTACTGCGTGAACATCGGCTACGGTCGCACCGAGGTCGCCGAAGCGATCGCACGACAAGCCTACAAACTCGCTTACTATCACAGCTACGCCGGTCATACGACCGAAGAGCAGGCGCGGCTGGCCGAGCGCCTCGTGAAGATGGCGCCGGGGCACATGAGCCGTGTGTTCTTCGGATTGTCGGGATCGGACGCCAACGAGACCAATGCCAAGCTCGTCTGGTACTACAACAATCTGCTCGGCCGTCCGCAGAAGAGAAAAATCATCTCACGTGAGCGTGGCTATCACGGCAGCACGGTCGTCTCCGGCTCGATGACGGGCATGCAGTTCTATCATGCGCACATGAACCTTCCCGTCGGCGGCATTCTGCATGCGGGCGTGCCGCACCATTATTGGGGTGCCGAGCCCGGCGAGAGCGAGCTGCAGTTCTCGCAGCGGCGTGCGCGGGAACTGGAAGAGATGATCCAGCGCGAGGGCCCTGAGACGGTCGGCGCCTTCATTGGGGAGCCGGTGCTGGGCACCGGTGG
>DATBPG010000014.1:0-6272 GCA_036561485.1 Steroidobacteraceae bacterium
AGAGCCAGGTCTCGCTGAGCGGCTGGCCGCCGAGCGCCAGAAACAATCGCAGATTGATCGGCTCAGTGCCCGGATCGGTGAGCTTCAGATCGAACATGGCGCGCCAACCGCGCACCTGCAGCAGCGGCCGCGCCGACACCAGCTCGATCTGACCGCGCGAAGTGCTGATCATGGCCTGCACCTCGGCGCCGGGGGCGAGCATGGAAAAATCCCCGCCGACGAAATCCACCACGAAGCGCCACGAGAAGTAGCTGCGCTTCTGGCCGACGACCCCGCCGATACCCGTGCGGGTGGCATAGACCTGCGCCAGAGCGCAGGGCGTCGGGTTGTAACGGCACCAGTAGAGCCGATAGGCGAACAGCAGCTCCTGCCCGGCCTGCGGCTTGGCGGCAGGGTTCCAGAAGGCCACGATGTTGTCGAAGGTCTCGTCCGCTGCGGGAATCTCCACCAGCATCACCGAGCCGCGGCCCCAGTTGCTCCTGGGCTCGACCCAGACACTCGGGCGCAGGTTGTAGAACACCCCGTCGTCCTGATAGTCGGCAAAACGCCGGTCACGCTGCATGAGCCCGAAGCCGCGCGGTCCGTTATCGAAGAAAGAGTTCACGCGCACGGCGCTGGGGTTCATCAGCGGCCGCCACAGCCACTCGCCGGCGCCATTGTGGATCTGCAGACCGTCCGAATCGTGGATCGCCGGGCGCCAATCCTCGGACAGCCGGTGCTGGCTCTGGTCGTAGTAGAACATGCTGGTGCCCGGCGCGATGCCCAGGCGCTCGATGGGCCGGCGCGGATAGATCGCCGCATCGATGTCCATGACCAGCGTGTCGCCAGCCCCGATGACGAAGCGATAGGCACCGGTGCTGCTCGGGGAGTCGAGCAGGCCATACACGGTGAGCTCGCTGGAATCCGCTGACGGGCGCTCCAGATAATAGGCGATGAAGTCGGGGAACTCCTCGGGCTGGGGCATGCCGGTATCGATGGCCAGCCCGCGCTGAGACATGCCGTACTGCATGTCGCCGTCGACGGCGCGGAAATAGGATGCACCCTGAAAGGCGGCGATATCGCGTTGCCAGTCACTATGGAACAGCAGCCGGAAACCTGCGAACCCGAGCTCCGGTGACAGGCGACGCCAGTTCACGCCACTGCGGGTGTAGTCGAACAGCGCAGGATCGAAGGCCAGCTGCTGCGCCATGCCGCCGGCGACCTCGTAGAGCCGCACCGGCTTCTTGACCGTGAAGCCCAGATGGAAGAACCGCGCCTGGAAGCGCAGGCCCTCGTTGGCCCAGAGCGAGTGGTCTTCGCGAAACTGGATCGATTCCCACTGATCCCAGCTCAGGTGCGCGATCGGCGCGGGCAGCTGCGTGGTCGGCCCGCGGTAGGGCGCAGCCCCCATCGATCGCGCAAGTCCCTTGAGGCGTGCGTAGTCGAAAGGCTGCGCGGACCCCAGTCGCTTGAGCCCCCCGGGGCGCGGTGCGGCGCGCTCGGTGGCGCCCAGAGTCGCGGGGAATCGCGCGGCAGCCGCCAGCGCGGCGCCGGACTGCAGAAAACGACGGCGGGACATGAGCTCATTGTAGCGCGCGGGTTACGGCACCGCTGACCGCCGACGCCGCTCGCAGGCTTCGTGAAAGGCTGCACCCGCCCGGCCCTGCGGCTGATTGACAGCCGCGCAGGGGCATCGTAATAACCGCCCGCCCCGGCGGCCGCTCCGGCGGCCGCCCGGCGCGGGCACACGGCTATAATCGCCCGCCCACCCAGCCTCATGGAGCTCGCCCGCATGAACAGCGCCATTCGCACGGTGCATGCCCTGGAAATTCTCGACTCGCGCGGCACCCCGACGCTGCGCGTCGCCGTGCAGCTTGCGAATGGTGTCACCGGCACGGCCTCGGTGCCCTCGGGTGCCTCCACCGGCGAGCACGAAGCCGTGGAGCTGCGCGATGCAGATGCTGCGCGCTACGGCGGCAAAGGGGTGCGCCGTGCGATCGCCAACGTCAATGATGTGATCGCGCCGCGTCTGGTCGGTGCCGATCCGGCCGAGCAGGCCCGACTGGACCAGCTGATGCTCGAGCTGGACGGCACGCCCAACAAGTCGCGTCTGGGAGCCAATGCGATCCTGGGTGTGTCCCAGGCGCTGGCCTGTGCCGCATCGGCCGCCGCTGGTTTGCCGCTCTATGCGTATCTCGGCGGTGCCGGTGCCCGTCGCCTGCCGGTCCCGCTGATGAACGTCATCAATGGTGGCAAGCACGCGGACTCGAGCCTTGATCTGCAGGAGTTCATGATCGTGCCGCACGGCGCCTCGAGCTTTTCGGAGGCGCTGCGGTATGGAGCCGAGACGTTCCAGGCGCTAAAGGGCCTGTTGCACGAGCGCGGCCTGAGCACCGCCGTGGGTGACGAGGGCGGATTTGCGCCGCAGCTGCAGAACAACGAGCAGGCCTGCGAGCTCATCGTCACGGCAATCGAGCGCGCCAAACTCAAGCCCGGCAAGCAGGTCTCGATCGCGCTGGACGCCGCTGCCTCGTCGTTTTTTGAGGGCGGCAGCTACCGGCTGACACGCAGTCGTCAGGGTGACAAGAGCTCTGAGCAGATGACCGCTCTGTATCGCAGTTGGGCCGAGCGCTACCCGATCATCTCACTCGAGGATGGACTGGCCGAAAACGACTGGCAGGGCTTTCGCGCCCAGACCGAAGCGCTCGGTCAGCGCATGCAGATCGTCGGCGATGATCTGCTGGTCACCAATCCCATCTACATCCGCCGCGCCATCCAGGAGCGTGCCTGCACCGCGGCGCTGATCAAGCTCAATCAGATCGGCACCGTCAGCGAGACCATCGATGCGATCAGCCTGTGTCGGGGAGCCGGCTGGGGTTTCATCATTTCGCACCGCTCGGGAGAAACCGAGGACAGCTTCATCGCCGACTTTGCCGTCGCCATGGGCGGCGGACAGATCAAAACCGGCTCGCTGTGCCGCTCCGAGCGCATCGCCAAGTACAACCGCCTGCTGGAGATCGAACAGGAGCTGGGGCCGGCGGCCCTGTACGGCAACAACTAGCCAACGGCCGGGCGCGCGCGGCCGCGCGTGACGCTGCTGCCGCAGGTGCGACGTGTGCAATTGCATCGCCCTGGCGTCTCTGCAAGACTGTCCGCACGGAGATGGCATACCTCCCTGAACCGTCGCTCTGCGGCTGATGATGCCTGCACAACCCTGCCGGGCACACGCGCCAATACGTGCCCGACCGGGCGTCAAGGCCGCTACGGAGGGATGAAGTCATGTGGAAATCGGTGCTCGCCATCTGCATCGGCGCCAGCGCCGGGGCACTGCTTCGCTGGGTGCTCGGCAGCCGCCTCAATGCGCTCTTCCCGACGCTGCCGCTCGGTACACTCGCTGCCAACCTGATCGGCGGCTACATCATCGGTGCGGCGGCGGCCGTCTTCGCGGTGTTTTCGACGCTGGCGCCGGAATGGCGTCTGCTCGTCATCACCGGCTTCTGCGGCGGCCTGACGACCTTCTCCACTTTCTCGGCCGAAGTGACCACCTTGATGCAGCAGGGCCGCATGCTCGCCGCCGGCGCGGTGATCGGCACGCACCTGGCCGGCTCACTGTTGATGACGTTCGCCGGTATCGGCACGGTGAGCTGGCTGCACACGCGCACGGCGGCGCGCGCACCCTCCACCGCGATGCAGATGCGCGCCGATGGCAGCGTGGCTCAACCCGGCACGTGCACCTCGGGAGACGAGACCGCATGAACGGCAATCTGCTGCGATTCCACGTGCCCGAGGGTCAGCGCCATCAGGGCGTACTGCTGTGGGAATGGCTGCTGCGCCGGGGCTGCGACCTCGGTGCACGCGGTGGCTCGGCGCTGCGGCCCATCGCAGGCTTTGGCCGTCACCATGTGCTGCACGAGCAGAAATTCTTTGAGCTCGCAGGCAGCCTCACCGTGGAAGTGGAGCTGCTGCTGCGCGATCAGGAAGTACAGCAGCTGCTGGAGCTGCTGGAACGGGCGGCGATCCGTCTGTTTTACACGCGTACGCAGGTCAGCTTTGGCGTCGTGCACCCCGATGCGCAAGACAATCCAGTGTCCAGCCCGTAACAGCCTCATCAGGCCGTGTGTGCCGCCGCCAGCGCCTGCTGCATGTCCTCGAGGAGGTCGTCCACGTCTTCCAGCCCGATCGAGAGCCGCACAGTGCCGGGTCCGATGCCCGAGAGCCGTTGTTGCTCTTCGGACAGATCGCGGCTGCCGAGCAGTTGCGGCGGCATGACCAGCGACTCGGTCGCCCCGAGGCTTGGGGTGATCGCAAACAGCTGCAGCGCCTCGGCGAAGCGGCGCCCGGCCTCGGCGCCACCGCGCAGATCGAAGGTCACGATGGCTCCGAATTCGCTCATCTGTGAGCTCGCGAGCGCATGCTGCGGATCGCTCGGCAGGCCGGGGTAGCGCACGCGTTCCACGGTCGGATGGGTGAGCAGGAACTGGGCGATGCGCAGCGCCGCGGTCGATTGTGCCCGGTAGCGCACGAAGTAGCTCTTCAGACCGCGCTGGATCAGAAATGCCGCATGCGGATCGAGGATACCACCGAGGATGGTGAAGTCCGGGCGCAGGCCACGGATCAGCCGCGCCTCCCCGATCACGGCTCCCCCCATGACGTCGCCGTGGCCTGCGACGTACTTGGTGAGACTGTGCAGGTACAGATCCACGTCATAGCGTCCGTGCTGATGCACACCGGCGAAGGTGTTATCCATCACGGTGAGCGTCCCGTGGGTGCGGGCCAGGCGCGTGATGGCAGCGATGTCAGCAATGCGATTGATAGGATTGGTCGGGCTCTCGAACAGGACGAGGCGCGTGGCACGTGAGGAAAGCAGCGCCTCGATGCCCGGCAGGTCCTCTATCGACAGCAGCGAGTGCGCGACCCCGAACTTGCCGAGAATGCGTCGGATCAGCTGACGGGTCGGCCCATAGCTCTCCACGAAGCACAGCACGTGGTCCTCGGCGCGCGTCAGCGACAGCAGCGTCTGCGCCACGACTCCGACACCCGAGGCGCACACCAGGCAGTCATCGCGTCCCTGCAGCTCCGCGAGCGTGAGCTCCAGCGCTCGCGTGGTGGGGTTGGAGCTGCGCGCGTAGAAGAATCCCGGGCGCTCCCCGCGCAGCGCCTTGAGCGTGTCTTCGACCGTGTCAAACTCGAACTTGACCGTCTGATGGATCGGCGCCACCACCGGATGATTGTCGGCCGGCACTTGCACCGCGGGCGGATGGTTGACGCGGGTTTCACCCTTCATGGACTCGACTCCGCGTGCACTGCCGCGCCGGCGGACAGGGACGTATCGGCCGCAGCGCCCGTCGCCGCACGGGTGTGGCCGCTCTGCACGGCCGCCTGCGCAAAGGCGGCCAGGCGTGCGGCGCCGGCATCGAGCGTGGCCTCGCGCTTGGCAATGCAGGCGCGCACCAGGGTCATGCCGGGCGGCGGCTGCCGATAAAATACCGAAACCGGAATGAGCGCCACGCCTGCCTGGGTCAACAGCTCATCGGCGAACTGCACGTCCGGCAGGCTGCTGATCTGACCATAGTCGAGCAGCTGGAAGAAGGAGCCCTCCGAGGGCGGTAGTGACCAGGCCGCGCCAGCCGCAGCAGCCGCAGCGATGGCGGCGATGAAGCGATCTCGCCGCGCGGCGAAAAATGCACTCAGGTCCGCACCGGTCTGCGGCCGTTCGGCCAGATAGCGCGCGATGCCCCACTGCAGCGCCGTGGCGATGGTGAAGGTATTGAACTGATGCACCTTGCGCAGCTCGGCCGTCAACGCCGGCGGGGCCACCGCATAGCCCACGCGCAATCCCGTCGCGTGCAGCGTCTTGCCGAAGGAGTAGACCGCAACGCTGCGCGCGCGCAGCTCCGGATGGGCGAGGACACTGTGGTGATGCCGACCATCGAAGACGATGTATTCGTAGACTTCATCGGAGATCACCGCAAGATCGAAACGCTGCGCCAGCGCCGCCAGCGCCGTCAGATCCTCGGCCGATATGCAGCTGCAGCCCGGATTGTGCGGCGAATTGATGATAATGAGTCGCGTGCGCTCGTTGCACGCCGCGCCGATGCGCGCCCAGTCGTGGCGAAAGCGCGGCGGCTCCAGTGGCACGTGCACACAGCGCGCCCCGGCAAGCTCGATGGCCGGCTCATACGAGTCATAGGCCGGATCGAAGACGATGACCTCATCCCCAGACCCTACCAGCGCCTGCACCGCTGAATAGATGGCCTCCGTGGCCCCGAGCGTCACCGTGATCTCGCGCTCGG
>DATBPG010000015.1:0-2761 GCA_036561485.1 Steroidobacteraceae bacterium
ATCCGCCGACAGCGTATGCGTCAGGGTCTGGCCCCTGGCGGGCCAGCTGACATGCACGAAGTATTCGTCACGTGCGAAGCCGAAGCTGCCGAGCTGAAAGCTGCGGTAGCCGGTGCGATTGCTCGCCGCCGATGACTGGACGGGGGGATCGTCGTTCGGTGCGGTACTCATTATGTCACCTCGAAATCGGCCAGCCGACCCACAGGGCGTGCGCCGACCGGGACAGCATATAAAGGAGGACCGGCCTATTCCTGCATATTCTGAGCGTCGCCTGCAGAAAAGTAGCGCGGCGCCCGCAGGCCCGCGCGGACCCGCGATCAGGCCAGGATCTGTCGGCGGTAGGCGGACGGTGTGGCGCCCGCGATACGGCCGAACACCCGCGTCAGGTGCTCCTGATGGCTGAAACCGCAGCGACAGGCAATCTCTGCGATGCTGAGCTCTCCTGCCAGCAGGCGCTTGGCGCGCTCGACGCGCAGTCGCAGCAGATGCCGATGCGGCGTCGTGCCGGTACTGAGCTTGAATTGACGCGCAAAATGCACCGGGCTCAGTGCGGCCGCGCGAGCCAAGTCGACCAGGCCGACCGACTCTTCCAGATGCTCGTGCATGTAGGCAACGACGCGGGCGAGCTGCGAGCTGGTCAACCCGCGCAGCGGGGGCTCGGGCCGGCATGCGGCGCTGGAGTGACGGCGCACGAGCTGTGCGGCCAGTACGTGGGCCAGGCTGTCGGCGATCCAGTCTCCCCCTCGCCCTTCGCGCACCATCTCACCCGCCACGCGCACGACACTCTCGATGCAATCATCATGCTCGCCCAGGCGCGGCAAGATCTCGAGCCGGTCCGGATCCCCAGCGGTAAGCTCGATGGCGGCTTCGCGTACCACGCTGCCGCGCACATACACGTGCAGGCTCGCCAGCGGGCCCCCAAGGCGCACGCTGAATTGGCGCCGGGCGGGCAGGATGAAGAGCCCTCCAGGCTGTACGACCCGCCAGACCCGCTCGCCGTCGAGGTCCCGGCTCACCTGCACTGGACCGTCGAGGTGCACGATGATCAGGTGATCCTCAACCGAGCGGAAACCGCCTTCATAGGCCTGCTCATGCTGCGCAGAGGCATACAGCGACGTCCACCCCAGCGGATCGCTGCAGGCCTCGATGCGGTGCTCGGGGCGACGCAGGATGCCGTGTGTCTGGTCAACCGTGAACGGCCGCAAAGACCCATGCATGGATCGATTATAGGCCGCACCCAGCCGCCCCGCTCAATTGCCCCCGCTCAGGCGGGCATCATGCCGTGCTGACGTTTGGCCGGCGCGGCTTGCGGCGACTGCAGATACCGCAGCAGCGCTGCGGCGGCCTCGGCGCGCTGGCAGCAGCTGCAGACTGCGCCGCTGAAGAGGGTCTCGATGGCGCATGCCGCCGGCAGATCCCCCACCAGCTCGATACCCGCCATGCCCTGCAGCTCGCTGCGCTGCTGAAACCCCAGCGCCACCTCGCCGCTGGCGAGGAGACTACCGACCGGCACCCCGGGTTTGGCCTGCACCATGCGCGCTCGCACCTGCTCTTCGATCCCCAGGCGCTGCAGCAGCGCCAGGAGGCCCGTGCCGCTCGGGCCGGTCGAATAACCGATGCTCCTGGCCGTGAGCAGCGCAGCGCGCAGCGCCTGTTCACTGCAGATGTCGGGATGCGGCGCGCCAGCCGCAACGGCGACGGCCACACTCGAGCGCACCAGATCGACGCGGCTGCCCGGCAGCAGCCGATTGCCGCGGATCAGCGCGTCGATGGCATCCGATGCCAGCACCACCACGTCGAACGGCTCGCCCTCCATCACGCGCCGCAGGAGCTCCACGCCGCCGCTCGATACCAGCTCGATCCTCTGCCCGCTGTGGCGCTGATAATCGTTGAGCAGCCCGCGCAGCAGTGCAGCCGTGGCCATGGAGCAGCCGGCTCGCAGCGCCGTCCCGCTCCCAGGCTCCGTGCTCATCAGGTCTGCTCTTTCGTCGCGTCTGCGCTCGGACCTGCGCTCGCGCCGGCATCGCGCCCGGCCACCGAGTACTTCACCGCGGTGTTGCGCGTCTTGAGAAATTCATCGAGCGTCTGGCCGCGCATGGCGGCGTAAATGTGCAGGTTTGAAACACCGACCACCGCGCCGAGTTTCTCCAGGCCGAAGAAGATAGCTCCATAGTGGATCAGGCCACGCCAATCGCGCCGGCGCAGCAGATCGCGCTCCTGCTCGTTGAGGCCCGCTTCCTCGAATGCCCGTTCCGGCTCGCCCAGGAATCGCTGCCGGTGCGCCGGGATCACCAGATCACGCAAGAACTTATTGATGCGGTAGGTCTTGAGGCTGGCGGAATGGGTGAATGGATAGGTGCCACTGAGCTTTTCCACACCCGCGAGCTGCCGCCCCATGCGCTGCAGGTGCTCCTGCCTCGCCGCCTCAGGCATCTCGGCGGCCTCGTTCTCCAGCAGCAGCGTGGCGATTCCGGTCATCGATGGCAGATAGTAGGAACTGTGCAGGCGGCGCACATTGGCCGAGAGCGCGCCGCGCATGATCAGCCACATGATGATCTCGGCACCTTCAAAGCCGCCGCGCTCGGCGTACTGCGCCTGTGTCAGCCTGGTCAGTGCGAGCGGATCGTCGGTGATCAGATCGAGAAATTGCCTGTCCCAGTCCGGGTTGTTGAAGCCCGCCCGCTCACCGTGCACCTGATGCGACAGGCCTCCGGTGGCGACGATGGCCACGCGCAGATCCTCCGGATAACTGTCGATCGCA
>DATBPG010000016.1:0-7259 GCA_036561485.1 Steroidobacteraceae bacterium
GTACCGTTTGATGAGATCAGCCGTGCGCGCCTGGCGCCGCAGTGAGCGCGACAGTGAGGAACGTGAGCGATGAATAAAGAGATTCTGATGGTCGCCGATGCCGTTTCGAACGAGAAAGGCGTCGATAAGGAGATCATCTTCGAGGCGCTGGAAGCAGCGCTCGCCTCCGCCACGCGCAAGAAGCACGGCGAGGATTGGGACGCGCGCGTCTTGATCAATCGCAAGACAGGCGACTACGAGACTTTCCGGCGCTGGAAGGTGTTTGCCGATGATTCCAAGGAGCTGGAAAACCCGTCCGCGGAGCTGCGCCTGGAGGACGGGCGGGATCTGGATGCCACCGTCGAGCCGGGCGGGTACGTCGAGCAGCCGATGGAATCGGTGGCGTTCGGACGCATCGCCGCACAGCAGGCCAAGCAGGTCATCGTGCAGAAGGTGCGCGAAGCCGAGCGCGCGCAGGTCGTCGAAGCCTACAAGGACCGCATCAACACCCTGGTGAGCGGAGTCATCAAGCGCATCGACCGCAATGGCATCTACGTGGATCTCGGCGGCAATGCCGAAGGCTTCGTGTCGCGCAGCGACATGATTCCGCGTGAGCAGCTGAAACCCCAGGACCGCGTCAAGGCGTTTTTGCGCGAGGTGCGCGCCGAGCAGCGCGGCCCGCAGCTGTTTCTCACCCGCACCGCCCCGGAGTTCCTCATCGAGCTCTTCAAGCTCGAGGTGCCCGAGGTCGGCCAGGGGCTCATCCACATCCTGGGCGCTGCGCGTGATCCGGGCGTGCGCGCCAAGATCGCCGTACGCAGCCAGGATCCGCGTATCGATCCGGTCGGCGCCTGCGTGGGCATGCGCGGCTCGCGCGTGCAGGCGGTCTCCAATGAGATTGCCGGTGAGCGCGTGGACATCATTCCGCACGATGAAAATCCGGCGCAGTTCGTCATCAACGCCATGTCGCCCGCCGAGGTGCAGTCGATCGTGGTCGATGAGGATGCGCACAGCATGGACATCGCGGTCGCGGAGGAGAAGCTCTCGCAGGCGATCGGTCGCGGCGGCCAGAACATCCGCCTGGCGAGCCAGCTGACGGGCTGGGAGCTCAACGTCATGACCGAATCGGATGCCGAAGCCAAGAGCGAGACGGAGACGCGCGCGCTGGTGGAGCTGTTCATGAAGCAGCTGGACGTGGATGAGAACGTCGCCAGCATCCTGGTGTCGGAAGGCTTCTCGACCGTCGAAGAAGTCGCGTACGTGCCGGCCGGCGAGCTTGCCGCCATCGAGGAATTCGATGAGGACATCGTCAAGGAGCTGCGCAACCGCGCCCGGGACGTGCTGCTCACGCAGGCGATTGTCAGCGAGGAGTCGCTTGACCAGTCCATGCCCGCGGAGGATCTGCTGACGCTCGAGGGAATGCGTCCGGATCTGGCGCTGGCGCTGGCGCGCCGCGGGGTGCGCACGCGAGACGATCTGGCCGAGCAGGCCGTGGACGATATCAGTGACATCGACGGCCTGTCGGCCGACGAGGCCGGTAGCCTCATCATGAAGGCTCGCGCCCACTGGTTCGAGGCACAGCATTGAGCCGAATGAATGCGACAGGGACACGGATGCGCTCTGGCGCGCATTTCCATGCCAAGGTGAGACAGAATGGCTGAAGTAACCATCGCCCAATTTGCCGATGTGCTGAAGGTCCCGGTCGACCGGCTGATTGCCCAGCTCGACCAGGCGGGCATCAGCGTGGCCGGCCCGCAGGACCGCATCAGCGAGGAGGCGAAGCTCGAGCTGCTGACGCATCTGCGTCGCAGTCACGGCCATGAGTCGGGCTCGGCCCCGAGCCGCATCACGCTCAAACGCAAGACCCAGCAGGAGCTCAAGCTCTCCAGCAACCAGGGCCGCGCCCGGACCGTCAACGTGGAGGTACGCCGCCAGCGCACCTACATCAAGCGTGACGTGCTCGAGGGTCAGGCGCGCGCGCAGCAGGAACAGATCGACGTGCAGCGGCGCGAGGCCGAGGAGGCCCAGCGCGCGCAGAGCGAGAAGGCCGAGGCCGAACGGCGCGAACGCGAGCGCATCGAGGCGGAGAATCGCCGGCGCATCGAGGAAGAGCAGGCCAAGAAGAAGACGCAGGAGGAGGCGCGGCGTGCCGCCGAGCAGCGTGCAGCCGAAGAGGCCGCCGAGCGCGAGCGTCAGCGACGGACCACCGAGACGCCGCGCGAAACTCAGGCGCATGCGCCCCCCGCGGCGCGCGAAGAGCACGCCGACAAGCAGCGCACGCGCTATGGACGTGATGAGCTGCACATCGCCGGTGACGTCAGTGCGCGACACAAGAAGAAGAAAAGGCTGCGTGCACGGACCATGCCGGTCGGGGCCGAGGCCAAGCATGGCTTCGAGATGCCCACCGCGCCGGTCAAGCGCGAGGTCGTGCTCGGCGAGACCATCACCGTGGCCGAGCTCGCCCAGAAGATGGCGGTCAAGGCGACCGAGGTCATCACGGTGCTGATGAATCTGGGCGTCATGGCGACGATCAACCAGCCGATCGAGCGCGATACCGCGATGCTGGTGGTCGAGGAGATGGGGCATACCGCCAAAATCCTGAAGGAAAACCAGATCGAGGAGGGCCTGCAGGGCGAGGAGGCGGCCGCCGAGCATCTGGAGATGCGCCCGCCGGTGGTGACCGTCATGGGCCACGTCGATCATGGCAAGACCTCGCTGCTCGACTACATCCGGCGCACCAAGGTCGCCGCCGGCGAGGCCGGTGGCATCACGCAGCACATCGGCGCCTATCACGTCGAGGTGCCCCGCGGCGCGGTCACTTTCCTCGACACCCCGGGTCACGCGGCCTTCACGGCGATGCGCGCCCGCGGCGCCAAGGCCACCGATGTGGTGGTGCTGGTGGTGGCTGCCGACGACGGCGTCATGCCGCAGACCATCGAGGCCATCCAGCATGCGCGTGCGGCGAATGTGCCGATCGTCGTGGCGGTCAACAAGATCGACAAATCCGACGCCGATCCGGACCGGGTACGCACCGAGCTGTCCAAGTACGATGTCATTCCCGAGGCGTGGGGCGGGCAGAACATGTTCGTGAACGTCTCGGCCCGCACCGGCGAGGGCATCGATCAGCTGATCGAGGCCGTCCTGCTGCAGGCCGAAGTGCTCGAGCTCAAGGCGCCGCGCGGCGGCCTCGCGGCGGGCGTCGTCATCGAGGCGAGCATGGAGAAGGGGCGTGGCGCGGTCATCACCGCGCTGGTCAAGCGCGGTACTCTCAAGGTGGGCGATGCCATCCTCGCCGGCTCGGAGTTCGGTCGCGTGCGTGCGATGTTCGATGAGGCGGGCAAGCCCGTGACCGAAGCACCGCCGTCCATTCCCGTGGTGGTGCTGGGCCTGTCCGGGACCCCCAACGCCGGCGATGAGCTGCTGGCCGTGGAAAGCGAGCGCAAGGCCCGCGAGGTCGCGCTGCACCGGCAGGGCCGCTTCCGCGACGTGAAGCTTGCGCGTTCCAGCACCCGCGCCGAGGATGTGTTCGCGCAGATGGGCGCGACCCGCGCCGGCATCGTGGCGGTCCTGCTGAAGGCGGACGTGCAGGGCAGCTCCGAGGCGCTCACCGACGCGCTGAACAAGCTGTCGACCGACGAGGTGCAGGTCAATGTCATCGCCAGCGGCGTCGGCGGCATCACCGCCTCGGACATCCAGCTGGCGGCGGCCTCCAAGGCGTTCGTCATCGGCTTCAACGTGCGCGCCGATGCGGCCGCCCGCGAAGCCATGAAGGACTTGGGCGTGGAAGTGCGCTACTACAGCGTGATCTACGAGGCCATCGACGACGTCAAGCAGAAGCTCAGCGGCCTGCTGGCGCCCGAGATCAAGGAGCAGATCATGGGCACCGCGCAGGTGCGCGAGGTGTTCCGCTCGAGCAAGTTCGGCGTGGTGGCGGGCTGCCTGGTCACCGAGGGCGTGGTCAAGCGCAACAACCCGATACGCGTGCTGCGCGATAATGTGGTGATCTTCGAGGGCGCCCTCGAATCGCTGCGCCGCTTCAAGGACGACGTCGCCGAAGTGCGTGCCGGGACCGAGTGCGGCATCGGCGTCAAGAACTACCAGGACGTGCGCGTGAACGATCAGATCGAGTGCTTCTCGCGCGTCGAGGTGACGCGCACGATCCAATGACCGGCAACCCGGCGCGGCAGGCCCGCATCGCCTCACAGATACAGCGGGCGCTCGTGCCGCTGCTGCGCCGGGGCGTCAAGGATCCACGCGTGGGCAACGTGACGGTCACCGCCGTCACGCTCGCGCCGGACCTGAGCAGTGCCACGGTCTTCGTGCTGCCCTTCGCCGACCGCGGCACCGCCGCCGCCGCCATGCTGGCAGGGCTCGAGAGCGCCTCCGGCTACCTGCGCGGCCAGCTCGCGCGCGAGCTCAAGCTGCGCCACGCCCCGCGCCTGCAGTTCCGACTCGACGAGCAGCTCGAGCACGCGCATCAGCTGAGCACGCTGATCGACCACGCAGTCGCAGACGATGCCGCACGTGCGCAGGAGCACCAGGAAGGAGGGCAGGAGCCTGGAGCGCGGAGGCCATCCGACGAGTGATTGGGATACATGCAAAATATTTGTTCAGAACAAATATTTTTCGTGCATCCCAATCGCTCACAGGTCGCGACCACGCCCATGGTTCCTATTCTTCCTCCTGCTGCTTCGGCGTGCCTGCCCACCGCAGGCGTCCTGCTGCTCGATAAGCCCGTGGGGCTGTCTTCGAATGCGGCGCTGCAGGTCGTCCGGCGGCTGGCCGGCGGGATCAAGGCGGGACATGGCGGCAGTCTCGATCCGCTGGCGAGCGGCATGCTGCCGATCTGCCTGGGTGAGGCGACGCGCCTTGCGGGGCAGCTGCTGCACGGGCACAAGGCGTATCGCTTTGGGCTGAAGCTCGGGGAACGCTCGGCCACGGGGGATGCGGAAGGAGAGATCGTCGAGCGCAGTGCCGTGCCGCCGCTCGCGCAGGCGCAGATCGGCAGCGTACTGCACAGCTTTCTCGGTACGCACGAGCAGATCCCGCCGATGTATTCGGCGCTCAAGCGCGACGGTCAGCCGCTCTATCGGCTCGCGCGCCGCGGCATCACCGTCGAGCGCGCCGCCAGAAGCGTGCACATCGACCGGCTGCAGCTGCTCGAGCAGCTTGCCGACGAGCTGCAGCTCGAGGTGGCCTGCTCCAGTGGCACTTACGTGCGCGTGCTCGGCGAGGACATTGCCCGCGCCCTCGGAACCTGTGGGCGGCTGACGCGCCTGCGACGACTGTACGTGCAGCCCTTCGAGACCCACGCCATGGTGCAGCTCAATGAGCTGCGCGCACTGACGGAGTCGGGGCTGCGCTGGCCGCTGCTGCCCGCGGACCAGGCCGTCTCGCACTTGCCGGCGCTGCCGCTGACGGCTGCACAGGCGCAGGCGCTGATGCAGGGACGCGTGCTGCAGCTGGCTGACTCGGGCGCACCGAGGGCTGCGCAGCCGCTGCTGTGGCGGCTGTACGACGTCGAAGGGCGCTTTCTTGGCCTCGGCGCGAGCGACGGCGCGGGTGAGCTGCGTTCGCGCAGACTTTTCCCGGAGCCACTGGCGGTTACGTAAGCCCCTGTTTCGGCTTGAGGGAAGCGGGGGGTGCGCGTAGAATGCGCGGCCTTCAAAACGACCCAGCAGAACGGTTCAGCACAGAGGTTTTCCAAGCCAATGTCCTTGTCCACAGAACAGAAGAGCGGTGTGGTTGCGCAGTACCGCCGCGATACCAGCGATACGGGCTCGCCCGAAGTCCAGATTGCGCTGCTTTCCGAGCGCATCAATGGCCTCGGCACGCATTTCGGCACGCACAAGCGCGATCATTCCTCGCGCCGCGGCCTCGTCAAGCTCGTCAATCAGCGCCGCAAACTCCTCGATTATCTGAAGGCAACGCGGCCGGCGAAATACCAGGAGCTCGTCGAGCGCCTGGGTCTGCGCCGCTGATTTCCGCCGCCGCGTCCCGCCACTAGCGGCGCGGCTTCCTGCCCGACTCATCGAGGATCGAAGCGTGACTGTCGTCAAGAAAAGCTTTTCCTACGGCCCGCATACCGTCACCCTGGAGACCGGCGAACTGGCCCGGCAGGCGGACGGCGCGGTGGTGGTCTCCATGGCCGATACCGTCGTGCTGGTCACGGCGGTCGCGCAGAAGAGCGCGGTCGCAGGACGCGATTTCTTTCCGCTGACGGTCAACTACGTCGAGAAGACCTACGCTGCCGGCCGCATTCCCGGGGGATTTTTCAAGCGCGAGGGACGTCCGACCGAGCGCGAGACACTCACCTCGCGTCTGATCGACCGGCCGATCCGCCCGCTGTTTCCCGACGGCTTCAGCAACGAGGTGCAGGTCGTTGCGACCGTGGTCTCGCTGAATCCCGATGTGGACGCCGATGTTCCTGCGATGCTCGGCGCCTCAGCGGCGCTGGCAATCGCCGGGGTGCCCTTCAACGGCCCGATCGGTGCTGCGCGCGTCGGCTATCGCGATGGCAAGTATCTGCTGAATCCTCCGCGCAGCGAGCAGGCCAGCTCGCAGCTCGAGCTGGTGGTCGCCGGCACTCAGCACGCGGTGCTCATGGTGGAGTCGCAGGCGCAATGCCTGAGCGAGGAGGTCATGCTCGGCGCCGTGGTGTTCGGTCACGAGCAGATGCAGATCGCGATCCGCCACATCCGCGAGCTCGCCACCGAGGCGGGCAAGCCGCGCTGGGACTGGAAGCCCGCGCCGGCCGACATCGCGCTCGAGCAGGCCGTGAAGGCGCGCGCCGGGCAGGCGCTCTCGGATGCCTACCGCATCACCGAGAAGCAGCAGCGCTACACGCGCATTGCCGAGATGAAGAAGGAAACCAGCGTGGCACTGTCTGGCGGCGAGACACCGCAGTGGACGCCCGACGCGCTCAAGGACGAGCTGTTCAAGCTCGAGAGCCGCATCGTGCGCGAGCGCATTCTCAACGGTGAGCCGCGCATCGATGGACGCGATACGCGCACTGTGCGCCCGATCTCGATCCGCGTCGGTGTCCTGCCGCGCGCACACGGCTCGGCGCTGTTCACGCGCGGTGAGACACAGGCGCTCGTCGCAACCACGCTCGGCACCACCCGCGATGCGCAGATCATCGATGCGCTCGAGGGCGAGCGGCGCGAGCCGTTCATGCTGCACTACAATTTCCCACCGTTCTCCGTCGGGGAGACCGGCATGATGGGCTCGCCCAAGCGCCGCGAGATCGGGCACGGCAACCTGGCCCGCCGCGGTATCAA
>DATBPG010000017.1:0-13215 GCA_036561485.1 Steroidobacteraceae bacterium
AATCTCCGAGCGCCCCGAGCTCGGGCGGGACATGAAGCGATTGTTCCCGGGGGATTAGTCGGGCGCGCCGGGCCCGCGGACGCACCTAGTCCTCGAAGAACCCCATCTTCACGCCCGCGAGCTGGATCACGTCGTTGTCGGCGAGCTTGCGGGCCTGCGCGCCGATGGCGGCGCCGTTGACCAGCGGGAAGTTGTTGTCGCCCTCGGCGTCCACGTGCACGATGAAGTAGCCCTCCGAGCGCCGCGTGATCGCCGCAACCTGCACTCCGGGGCGGCCCAGGGTGGTCAGCGCCTTGCTGAGCTCGAGCTCACGGCCGGCGAACGCACCGGAGAGCACCTGGAGCCTGGCCTTGCGGGGCGCCGCGGCGCCGTTGGCGAGCGTGCGGCGACCAATGGCCGCGGCGGCGGCACCATTCTCTTGAACCGCGGCGCGCAGCTTGTCTACCGGGCGTGCCGAAGGCTGGATCACCATGGTCTTCTCGAACTAATCCTGCTGGGCCTCATCGTCCTCGACGAAGCGCAGCTGGTGATGGCCGGCGGTGATCAGGTCGCCATGCTGCAGCGCGTGCTTTTTGATGAGCTTGCCGTTGACGTACGTGCCGTTGGTGCTGTTCAGATCCTCGAGGAACGAATCGTTGAGGATGTTGATGATCAGCGAATGGTGACCGCTGACGGCGGAGTTATCGATGCGGATGTCATTGTCCGGCAGACGGCCGATCGTGTAGCGCTCGCGGTTCATGTTGTATTCCGCAAGCACGCCGCCATCCAGACTCAAAATCAACCTAGCCATGCAGTTTGCCTCAGGTAGAGCCGAACCAGCTCAGCATCTTGTCGAATACGCCGCGCGGCGCGGGGAAGGTCTCCACGACCTCGGCGACCAACACCGAAATGTTGTCCTTGCCGCCGTTATCATTGCCCAATTGAATCAGCTGCTTGGTTGCGTTCTCGAGATTAGCACCAAAGGTGCTGATGGTTAAGTGAATGTCATCATCCTCAACCATATCCGAAAGCCCATCGGAACAAATGAGGTACAGGTCTCCTTTGTAGACGGGGTGCTCCTGGACCTCCACGTCGACGTTCGGCTCCACGCCCAGCGCACGTGTGACGTAGTTCTTATTTGCTGCACGCTGTGCTTCCTCGGCCGAGTAGAAGCCGCGGTCGACCAGCTCCTGCAGCAGTGAATGATCCATCGTCAGCTGCTCGAGCCCGTCGCTGCGCAGCCGGTAGAGCCGCGAGTCCCCGACGTGCGCGATGGAGACGCGGTTGTCGAAGAACAGCGCACCGACGACGGTCGTGCCCATGCCTTCGCACTGTGGCTGGGTGCGGGCGGTCTGGAAGATGATTTTGTTGGCGCGCACAATTGCATCGCGAAGGATGATCGAGGCACGGGTCAGGCCGGCCTGCGGATCGTGCACGCGCCAATCCTCGCGCTCCACGGCCTCGCGCACCAGCCCGACGATGGTCTTGACGGCGATGCCGCTGGCGACCTCGCCGGCGTTATAGCCGCCCATGCCGTCGGCCAGCACCATGAGACCGATCTCGGAGTCAAAGGCAATGGTGTCTTCGTTGTGATCCCGAACCCGTCCGGTATCGGTCAGGCCCACACAACGCAGCTTGCCTTTGAGATTCTGGCGGCCCCTACCGCGCGGCATACGAATGGTCTTGATTGACTCTTGAAAGTTTGAACTGCGTCACACTGCGCTCTGCGGCTGGCCCCTGGGGGATATGCTGGCGACGTTCCCTGCACCCATTCGAAGCTCCCGGCATAACTTAGCATCGCGGCGCAGCCAATGCGCGTCCCTGATCACAGTTGCACCGGGGCCCCTCAACCGGCGTTCACGATCTGCTCAGCCTGTGGCGCCATGCGCACACGCACGGTGCGAATGGCATTGTCGGCGATCTGCAGCACCTCGAATTCATAGGGCCCGATGCGCAGCGTCGTGCCCGGCGCAGGAATGGTCTCGAGCTGTTCGAGCAGCAGCCCATTGAGGGTGCGTGGCCCGAGCGTGGGCAGCTGCCAGCTGAGCGAGCGGTTCAGTGCACGAATGGTTGCGCCCGCGTTCACCAGCCAGTTGCCCTGAGCGTCGCGATGCACGTCCTTGTGCACGATGGTGGCCGGATCGTTGGTGAACTCGCCCACGATCTCCTCGAGGATGTCCTCGAGCGTGACGATGCCGGCGATATCGCCGTATTCATTGACCACGAAGGCCATGCGACGGCGTGTGCGCTGAAACTGCGCCAGCTGCTGGGTCAGTGGCGTGCCGTCCGGCACGAAGTAGGGCTCGCGGGCGGCGGCGAGCTCGATCAGACGCTCACGCGTGAGGGTGCCACGTGCGAGCTCCTGTGCGACCCGCTTCATATGCAGCGTGCCGATCAGGTTGTCCATCTCACCATCGTAGAGGGGCAGGCGCGAGTGCGGCGTGTGGCGCAGCCGCTCGAGGATGTCCTCGAAGCTCAGGGAAATATCGATGCCGGCGATCTCCTGGCGAGGGATCATGATGTCGTTGACGCTGACACGCTCCAGATCCAGGATCGACAGCAGCATCTGTCGATGCCGCTGCGGGATGAGGGTGCCGGCCTCGGCCACCACGGTGCGCAGCTCATCGCTGGAGAGTGCCTGTGGCCCATCCTTGCTGCGGTTGACGCCGAACAGGTTGAGAAAACCCTGCGCGATGCGGTTCGCGATCCAGCTGATGGGACCGAGGATCCATAGCAGCGCGCGGTAGATATAGGCGGAGCCGAGCGCCACGCGTTCGGCGTGCACCGCGGAGAAGATCTTCGGTGCAAATTCGCAGAACACCAGCATGACCACCGTGAGCAGGGCAGCCATGATCAGCGGCGCGATGCGGATGCCGGTGCGCAGCGCGAGCAGTGTGGCGTCGGTGGTGGCCCCAACGCTCGCCAGCGCCAGGATGACGAGGTTGGCGCCCAGCCAGCGGTCGGGCTGCTCGAGCAGCCGTTCGAGCTGGCGCGCGCGCCGCAGGCCCTGATTGGCCCGATGGCGGATGCGGTAGCGGTTCACCGAAAGCATCGCCACCTCCGTGCCCGAGGCGAAGGCGATGATGAACAGCAGCACGAACAGAACCAGGATCAGCACCGGCGTCGGCGTTTTGTCCACCTGTCTCTTATAATCGGTCGCCGGAGGGCTGTATAGAGCGCCACATGGCCTCGCCCGCCCGCCATCGCAGGTTCCCTACCCAACATGTTCGATAAACTGACCGAGCGGCTGGGCCGCGCTGTACAGACGCTGCGCGGCCGTGGCCGCCTGACCGACGAGAACGTCGCCGAGACGCTGCGCGAGGTGCGCATGGCGCTGCTCGAGGCGGATGTGGCGCTGCCGGTCGTCAAGAGCTTCATCGACAGCGTCAGGACGCGCGCGCTCGGCGCTGAGGTCTCCACCAGTCTCACGCCGGGGCAGGCCTTCATCGGCATCCTGCATCGCGAGCTGGTGGCGCTGCTCGGCGAGGCGCAGCAGGGCTTCGCCCTGAACGTACAGCCGCCGCAGGTGGTGCTGCTGGCGGGGCTGCAGGGTGCGGGCAAGACCACGACCGCGGGCAAGCTCGCCCGCTGGCTGATCGAGCGCGAAAAGCGGCGGGTGCTGCTGGTGAGCACGGACGTGCGCCGTCCGGCGGCGATCCTGCAGCTGCAGCGTATTGCCGAGACCGTGGGCGCGGATTTTTTTCCGAGCAGCTCGAGCGAGCAGCCGGTCGCGATTGCCACGGCGGCGCTGGAGGCCGCGCGCCGTGGCGTGTTCGACACGCTCATCATCGATACCGCGGGGCGCCTGCATGTCGATGAGGAACTGATGCGGGAAGTGCAGGGCATCGATCGCGCGGTGCCCGCACATCAGCGCTTATTCGTCGTCGATGCGATGGGCGGTCAGGATGCGCTGAATGCTGCGCGTGCCTTCGGCAATGCGCTCGCCCTCAGCGGTATCGTGCTGACCAAGGCGGACGGCGATGCGCGTGGCGGTGCCGCGCTGTCGGTGCGCTTCGTGACCGGCCAGCCGATCGTGTTTCTCGGTGTCGGCGAGAAGCTCGATGCGCTCACTGCGTTTGATCCCGAGCGCATGGCCTCCCGCATTCTGGGCATGGGCGATGTGGTCTCGCTGGTCGAGGACGTACAGCGCAAGGTCGATGCGCAGCAGGCCGAGAAGCTTGCGCGCAAGGTCGTGCAGGGTAAACGCTTCACGCTGCTGGATCTGCGCGAGCAGCTCGAGCAGGTCCGCAAGCTCGGCGGCCTGTCCGCCGTCATGGACAAGCTGCCCGCGCAGCTGGCGAGCCGCGCCTCGGGCATGCAGGGCGAGCAGGCCGACCGCGAGCTGAAGCGCCAGATCGCCATCATCGACTCCATGACGCACCAGGAGCGCAGCCAGGCCGGCATCATCGATGGCTCGCGCCGCCGCCGTATCGCCGCCGGCGCAGGTGCCCAGGTGCAGGATGTGAACCGGCTGCTGAAGCAGTTCCTGGAGATGCAGCGGGTCATGAAGAGCATGAAGGGCGGCAAGCTCGGCCGGCTGCTGGCGGGCCTGCGGGGGGCCATGCCCCCCGGTCCGCCGCGCTAGAGCCGCGTTGCCACGATCCAAAGCTCGGCAGCTTCAGCTCCCAGGGGATGCGAACTGAGGTGCTCTGAGCCGCCTCGTCGAAACGCCATTGACGGCAGATAACTCTGTACGGTAGAGTACTCTGCATCGTGTGTGTCGGGAGCCTCCGATCAGCCTCTTCCCAGCACTTCGGGCGATCCCCAACCGGGCGAGCTGCCCTCACCCGTACCCCGCCGTGCGCAGCGGCGGTCTGTTTCTCGTCATTGTGGGGGCGGCGATCGTTGCCGGCGGCCTGCTGGGCCCGCAGTGGATGTATAGGGTATTCGCCGCCGGTTTTGGCGCCGCCTTCGTGGCACTGGCGCTGTTTCGACGGCGTCTGACCCGTCCGCTGGGAGTATTGACCCGCACACAACGTCTGGCCATGCCGGCGGCGATCTCCCTGGAAATCGCCTTGATCATCCTAGTACTGCTGGTATTTCGCGCCGATCTGGCGCAAGGGCAGACGCGTAATTTCACCCTTGCGATTCTGTTGGCCGTCGGCGTGCACTTCCTGGTATTCGCGCTTTCCTCGGGACCGCTGATGCTGTGGCTTGCAGCGCTGTGCTGCGCTAATGCGTTGCTGGGGATGGCGATGCCCACGCTCCCGCTGGCGGGGATATGGATTGCGGACGGGTCGCTCAAGTTAGCGGTGGGCATTGTCATGCTGCGGACCGCGGTTGCAGCCCGTGCATCTCTTCTGATGAATGGATCTTGACCCCGGGAGGACTGTCGTCATGGAAATCTCATCGAATCAGGCGCTGGAGGCGCTGGAAGAAGTGCAGGACGCGCAGCGTCGCGTTGCGACGCTGCGCGGCTACGGCTACGCGGCACCCTATTTTCTGCTCTGGGGGTGTATCTGGATCGTGGGATTTCTCGGCCAGTATTTCCTGCCGGCGTGGGCGGGCAGGGGCTGGGCGGCGCTGGACCTGGCCGGCTTCGCCGCCACCGTGCTGCTCATGCGGCATCAACGCAGCGTCGCGCAGCGCAGCCTGGGAGCGCGTAGCTCCAGTCGCACCTTCTGGCGGATCCTGGCGCTACTGGCGACCGCCATGGGCTTCCTGTACGCGACCTACGCGGTCTTTCAGCCCCAACGGAGCGCTCAATTCGCGGTATTTCCGGCGCTGCTGTGCGGAGCTATCTACATCGGGATCGGTCTGTGGCGCGGCCTGCGCTGGCTCGTCGGCGGGCTGGCGTTGGCCGCCCTGGCGCTCCTGGGCTACTACCTGCTGCCGCAGTACATGATGTTGTGGATGGCAGCGGCCGGCGGCGGGACTCTGCTGATCACCGGCTTCTGGCTCAGGCGGGGGTGATCGGGCATGAGCGTCTCAATGGACAGCGCGGCCATGCCGGCGGATGGGGCTGACGAGATCATTCACCAGCCGCTGCGGCTGCGGATCATGGCGGCACTGAACAGCCTGCCCAGGCGCGAGCCGCTCGAGTTCACCCACCTGCGCACGTCGGTCAAGGCCACCGACGGCAATCTGGGGGCGCATCTGGCGACGCTCGAGCGGGCAGGATACGTCGAGATCCATAAGGACTTCGTCGGCAAGCGGCCCAGGACCCGCGTATCCATCAGTGCCGCCGGCCGTCTGGCGTTCGCCCGTCACGTGGCGTTTCTGCGCGGGGTCATCGACCAGGGCCCTGGCCCACCCTAAGCCCGCTGCGGTGTCGGAGGGCAGCTCAACACCGGCCTTTCTTGTGCGGTCCGATTTGCGTAGAATCCGCGCTCTTTTTTCGGGGGCCCGCTGGGCGGGCGCGACGGTCACGTATGGTCATCATTCGCTTAACGCGCCGCGGCGGCAAGAATCAGCCGTTCTATCACGTCGTGGTCACCGATAGCCGCAAGCGCCAGGGCGGCGCCGCGCTCGAGCAGGTCGGCTATTTCAATCCGGTGCCGCGCGGCAAGGATATCGAGCTGCGGCTGGACCTTGCGCGCATCGACTACTGGCTACAGCGCGGCGCCAGGCAATCCGAGCGCGTGCACGCGCTCGTGGCCGCGTATCGCAAGAACCCAGGCACGCAGCAGGCTCCGGCGGCAGCGGCCTGAGCCGCTACCTGCTGCTCGGTCGTATCGTCGCGCCGCACGGCGTGCGCGGCGCGCTGCGGGTCCAGTCCTATGCCGATCCCGCCGCATCCCTGGTACAGCACCGGCAGTGGCGAGTGCGAAGCCGCGACGGCAGCGAGGAGCAGCAGTTCGAGGTCGCCGAGGCGGTGTGGGACGGACGCTCGGTGCGCGCCCGGCTGGCGGGGATCGAGGACCGAGATGCGGCCGAGCGCCTGCGGGGCGCCGAAGTGCTCATCGAGCGCAGCGAGCGGCCGGCCCCGGGGCCGCGCGAGTATTACCGTGAGGATCTGCTGGGCTTTGCCGTACGCAACCGCGAGGGTGTCCTGCTGGGCACCCTGCAGCACTTCCTGGATGCGCCGGCCGGCGCTCTGATGGTGGTGAGGGGCGAGCGGGAGCGCTGGCTGCCCGCGACCGCTGCGTATCTGCGACGCGTGGATCTGGCTGCGCGGCAGATCGAGGTGGAGTGGCCGGAAGAGCTGTGAGGGCCGGGAGGCTGCGTGCGGATCGAAGTGGTGACGCTGTTTCCGGCGCTGATCGAGCAGGGATTGGGCCATGGAGTGCTGGGCAGGGCGGTGGATCGGGGCCTGCTGCAGGTGGGCACGGAAGATCCTCGCGAGCACACGCACGATGCGCATCGCACGGTCGATGACCGACCGTATGGCGGCGGTCCGGGCATGGTGCTCAAGCCCGAACCGCTCTGTGCCGCCATCGCGGCGGCGCATGCGCGGCTGCCGCCCGGGAGCCTGCGCATCGCGCTCTCGGCGCAGGGTGCGCTGCTGACGCAGCGCGAAGTGCGCACGCTGGCCTCGATGCCCGGCTTGCTGCTGGTGGCGGGACGCTACGAAGGGATCGACGAGCGCGTGCTGACAGTTGCGGTCGACCGTACGCTCTCGATCGGCGATTATGTGCTCTCCGGTGGAGAGCTGCCGGCGCTGGTGCTGATCGATGCGCTGGCGCGCCTGCAGCCCGGCGCCCTCGGCGATGAGCGCTCGAGTGCCACCGAGTCCTTCAGCGAGGGCGTGTTCGACTGGCCGCATTACACGCGGCCCGAGATCTATGCAGGTCAGGCGATTCCCGCGGTATTGAGCTCGGGGGATCATGCGGCCATCGAGCGCTGGCGGCACCGCGAGGCGCTGGGGCGTACCTGGCTGACGCGGCCGGAGCTGTTGGGCCGAGCACCGCTGGATGCCCAGCGACGTGAGCTGCTGGCGGAATTTTTGTGGGAGCGCGCTTGCGCGCACGAGAAGAGGAACGAGCCATGAGCAACATCATTCAGACGCTCGAGCGCGAGCGCATGACGCGGGAACTGCCGGACTTCAAGCCCGGCGACACGGTGGTGGTCCAGATCAAGGTCGTCGAGGGCGACCGCGAGCGCATCCAGGCCTACGAGGGCGTGGTCATCGCGCGCAGCAATCGCGGCTTCAACTCCTCGTTCACGGTCCGCAAGATCTCCCACGGCGAGGGCGTCGAGCGCACCTTCCAGTCCTACAGCCCGGCCATCACCTCCATCGCGGTGAAGCGCCGTGGCAGCGTGCGACGCGCGAAGCTGTACTACCTCAGAGATCGCGCCGGCAAGGCCGCCCGCATCGAAGAGAAGGTCTAGCGGCCGGCCGCCGGCGGGTTCCGCTGCGGCATGCGCTTCCTGCACCGGTTCTTTGCCGTGCTGTGGCGTGGGCTCGATGGCCTGCGCCGCGTGCTGCACCTGCTGATGCTGCTGGCGCTGCTGGTGCTGGTTGTGGCGGCGTACGAGGCCTCGCAGGGTCCGCGCCTGCCGCCGCTGGCCGCGCTGGTGGTGCGCCCCTCGGGTCAGATCGTCGAACAGCTCAGCGGCGAGCCGGTGCAACGCGCAATCAATGAGGCGCAGGGACAGGGCGCCCCCGAAACGCTGCTGTGGGATCTGACCGCGGCGATCCGCGCCGCGGGCGCCGATCGTCGCATCGGTGCTCTGGTGCTGGAGACCGATGACATGAGCGCCTCGGGCCAGGTCAAGCTCGAGGAGCTGGCCGCCGCGATCCGCGACTTTCGCCGCAGCGGCAAGAAGGTCATCGCCTTCGGTCATGCGTTCACACAGAGCCAGTACCTGCTCGCCGCCCAGGCCGACGAGGTCTATCTGGATCCGCTCGGCGCCGTGCTGCTGGACGGCTATGCGCGCTACCGCCTCTATTACCGCGCTGCCCTGAAGAAATACGACGTGGACATGCACCTGTTCCGCGTCGGCAAATACAAGAGCGCGGAAGAGCCCTTCATCCGCGACGACATGTCGATGGCCGACCGCGAGGAGAGTCAGGCGTACCTCGCCGCACTCTGGCAGGGTTATGGGCGTGCAGTGTCGCGCGCGCGCAAACTGCCGGACGATGCCGTGGCGAACTACGCCGACAACTATGTCTCCGCGGTGCTCGCGGCCGGCGGCGATGCGGCCATGGTGGCGAAGAACAGCGACCTGGTCACCGACCTGCGCACCGAGCCGCAGGTCGAGGATCGCATCAGTCAGCTCGTCGGTATCGATCCGGGCGGCCGCGGCTTCCGTCAGATCAGCGTCGAGGACTACCTGCGCACGAGCCATGCCGTGCAGCGCGAGCGTGGTCATGGCGCAGCCGTCGGTGTCATCGTTGCCAGCGGAGACATTCTGGACGGACGCCAGCCCCCGGGCAGCGTTGGCGGGCAGTCCACCGCGGAGCTGCTGCGCGCGGCGCGACTCGACAGTGACATCCGGGCCGTGGTGCTGCGTGTCGACAGCCCCGGTGGCAGCGTGCTCGCCTCAGATCAGATCTACCGCGCCGTACTGCAGCTGGAGCAGGACGGCAAGCCGGTGGTCGTCTCGATGAGCGATGTGGCGGCCTCCGGGGGCTATTACATCGCCGCCGGTGCCAACGAGATCATTGCCAGCCCCAACACGATCACGGGCTCGATCGGCGTGTTCGCCGCCTTCCCCACCTTCAGCCGCACGCTGGCGAAGTTCGGTGTGCACGTGGACGGCATCGGCACCACGCCGCTGTCGGGACAGGCGCAGCTGGACCGGCCGCTCTCACCCGCCACGCAACAGCTGCTGCAGAGCATGGTCGATCATACCTATCAGCAGTTTCTCGCCCGCGTCGCCAAGGGACGCAGCAAGCCCGTGCAGAGCATCGACGCCATTGCGCAGGGTCATGTCTGGGCCGGCACCGATGCGCTGCGCATCGGCCTGGTGGATCGGCTGGGCAATTTCGAGGACGCCGTGACCGATGCCGCCATGCGCGCCGGACTCAAGGGATCCTATGGCGTGCGCCGCATCGAGCCGGCCATCAGCTGGATCGAGCAGCTGCTGCTGCAGGTGCGCGGCGATTCCGAAGAGTTGCTGGCGCGTTTCGCACCGATGTCTCATGCGCCGCTGTCCGGACTGTCGACCCCGCCCAGCGGGTGGCTTGCGCCGCTGGCACCGCTCGAGCAGGAGCTCGCTCACTGGGCGCACCTGTCCTCGCGCAACGGGCTGTACGCCTACTGCTTCTGCGGCGTGCAGTAGCGGGCCCGACGGCGGGCGAGGGCCGCGGCCGGCCCACTGGCGGCCGGTTCAAATTCAGCGCTGCGCTATCCCGCGCAGCAGCCGTCCGAGCAGGTCCGGCCCCGTAACGATGCGCCGAGCCCCGCGTGCCCACAGCAGGATGACGTCGTGATCGAGCACATCGGCGGCCTCCGGCGTGGAGCGCAGCGTCAGCTGCCCAAGGACCTTGCCGAGAGGCGTCGCCGCATCGCGCAGGATGATCGGTGCATGCACGTAGAGGTGCGGATCGATGTCCCGACCGAGCAGTGCATCGCGCAGGAATCGGTGCGCATCGAGCACTGCCTGAGGTTCCCCGCGCGGGTTGGTAATGACGACCCAGCGCTTGCCGGATGCCTGCACACGGCGCAGGAACTGATCCTCCACGGAGGCGCGAAAATCAGGAAAGCGCGGCTGCCCGGCCTCGAAGGGCAATTCGATGACGCTGGCCGGATCGAGCGGTGCGCCTTCGTGGCCGACCGGGATGTCATCGAGGTCGAGAAAATTCACCGCCCCCAGTCCCTCCGCGGCGCCGATCTCGGGCACTGAAGCGCGCAGATGTTGGGTGATGAGGGCGCGAAAGTCGCGCTCGCGCAGCCAGGCGATGGCCTCGGGTCCGAGCCACCAGTCCAGCAGCAGCGCCGTGGGCTTGGCGACCGGATAGAGCAACAGCCGATAGAGCTTCAGCACCGGCACCAGCGGTGCGATGGTGCGCTGAGCATGGCGTGAGAAGTACGCCTGCGGTGCGATCTCACCGAGGCAGGTGATCAGCACCGTGGAGAACACGAAGCCGGTGACTCCCATCAGCACGCTGTGCGAGAGCAGCGTCAGCAGCACGTTGGCGGCGACATTGCCCCAGATGATGGTCGAGAGCGTGAGATTGGTATCACGCCGCAGGTCCAGCACGCGGCTTGCCGCCGCATCCCCGGCGGAGGCCTCGATCTCAAGGCGCAGGCGGCTGACGCTGAAGACGGCGAGGTTCAGCCCCGACATCAGTGCCGCCTGCGACAGACAGGCGAGGATGCCGAGCCAGGCGAGCAGCCGGGGCGGCATGCGCTCGGGGCTAGGACACCAGCGTCACATCGGTGACGCCAGGGTCGACCGAGGACCAGGCTGCGCCACCTGAGAGCTCGATGCGGCACAGAGCGCCCGTCGACAACTCCGGCGGCTCGGCGCCGGCCGGCCGTGGAGAGGCACAGAGCGCGAAGCGGCGCGCCAGTGCGCTCAGGCCCGGGTTATGGCCTACCAGCAGCAGGGTTCCGATCTGCCCGGCCACGGCGTCGATGAGCTGCAGCAGTGCTTCGGGATCACCGGGGTAGGCGGCCGTTTCGTAGCGCACCGCCTGCAACTGCTCCAGGTGCGCGGCGAGGATCATGGCGGTCTCGCGTGTGCGCAGCGCCGGACTTGCGAGGATGGTGTCGGGAACGCAGTGGATCTGGCGCAGCCGGTGCGCCGCCTGCAGCGCCTGGGCACGTCCGCGCGCAGTCAGAGGCCGCTCGAAGTCGCTGGCTGCCGCGCCGGCTGGCTCGGCCTCTCCATGACGCAGCAGCAACAGGCGCTTCACGGGAGCCTGCGACGTTCGTGCTACCAGGTCATGCCCGTCTGCAGCCTCGCTGCCTCGGACATCATCGACTGGCTCCAGGGCGGCTCGAAGGTGAGCTCTACCCCCACGTCCGTCACGGTCGGGATCGCGGCAAGCTTTTCCTTCACGTCCTGCACCAGCACATCGCCCATGCCACAGCCCGGTGCCGTGAGCGTCATCACCACATCGATGCGCCGCGTCTGGTCCTCATTCATCTGCACGCGGCAATCGTAGACCAGTCCGAGATCGACAATATTGATCGGGATTTCCGGATCGTAGCAGCCGCGCATCTGCTGCCAGGCGAGCTCGCGCACGTCCTCCTCGGTCGCGTTCGGCGGCAACTCCGGCGCTCGGACGACTTCCTTGCCGATCGCGTCGGCCTGCTCGCCGGAGAGCCGATACAGGTTGCCCTCGATGTAGAGGGTAAAGCTGCCGCCCAGCGCCTGGGTGATATAGCCGGCCAGTCCCAACTTCAGCCGGATGGGCTGTCCGGAGGGAACCATGACCGCGTCCACCTCGCGCATGATGACCACTGGCTCATTTTCGTAGGCGCGCATCGCTCACTCCGTGCTGACAGGCTCGGGCGCGCGCGATGCATCGGACGAGCGCGCGGCCTCGTCGGCTTGCTCGAGCGCGGCCTGCAGCGTATGCCAGCAGAGGCTCGCGCACTTCACGCGTGCCGGGAATTCAGCGACGCCTCCCAGCGCGGCGAGCTTGCCGAGCGCAGCGGGCTCGGCGGCCTGCCGGCCGGTCAGCAGCGCATGCACCCGCTCGTACAGCGACTGGACCTCCCTGCGGCTGTGGCCCTTGACGGCCTCGCTCATGAGGGAGGCGGAGGCCACTGAGATCGCACAGCCCCGACCCTCGAATCGGATGTCGGTGAGCCGCTCGTCCTGCAGGCGCAGCGAGATATGCAGCTGATCGCCGCAGAGGGGATTGTGCCCATCGGCCGCGGCGTCGGCAGGCTCCAACCGGCCGAAATTCCGCGGGCTGCGGTTGTGATCCAGAATCACTTCGCGGTATAGATCCTTCAGGTCCATTCTCTCTCCGTCAGCCTGCAGCGCTCTGGCATCACTCAGCCGAACAGCTCGCGCACCTTGCGCAGGGCCGCCACGAGGCGCTCGATCTCCTCGGCCCGGTTGTAGAGCGCGAATGAAGCGCGGGCCGTGGCTGCCAGTCCGAAACGCTCCATGATCGGCATGGCGCAGTGATGGCCGGTGCGTATCGCGATGCCCTCGCTGTCCAGGATGGTGCCGATGTCATGCGGGTGCACGCCCTCCATCGTGAAGGACAGCACCGCGGCCTTCAGAGGCGCGGTGCCCACCAGGCGCACATACGGCAGCGATCCGAGCTGCGCGGTGGCCTGCCGCAGCAGCAGCTGCTCGTGGGCGGCGATGCGCTCGCGTCCGATCCCCTCGACGTAATCGAGGGCCGCTGCCAGGCCGATGGCGGCGGCGATCGGCGGTGTGCCG
>DATBPG010000018.1:0-3857 GCA_036561485.1 Steroidobacteraceae bacterium
GCAGCGCGGCCAGCACCGTGGCGGCCTGGCCGCTGTCGTCGAAGGCCAGCGCGGCTGTACTGTTGGTCGCGATGGCGGTGCTCAGCGTTCGCAGCTGCTCGATGCTGCCGTTACGAAACGCCAGCAGCTCATAAGCGGAAAATGCGCCCACCGTGGCAACCAGCACCGCCAGCCCCGACAGCAGGATGATGCGCATCAGCACCCACTGAATCGGCTGGCTTTGGATGGTGGATGAGTCCTGCAGCGACGCCATCGCTAGTGCTCCGTGCGATCGATCTGCGCAAGCTGCAGCAGCGGTGCACTGATCGTCAGCCCGGCGGCGCGTGCAGAGTTGGGATTGATACGCAGGCGGATGCGCCGATTGAGAGTCTCGAACTGGATCATGACCCCGCGCAGCGACGCGCCCTGCACGTCCGTGACGGTGAGGGTGCTGTGGTGATCAAGCTGGGCGAGGATGCGGTCCAGATTCGGCGCCGCGGAGCGGTCGATGAAGAGAATCTGGCACTGGTCGATGTCTGCCACGTCCGTGTAATGACGCACCACCAGCGGATGGGCATTGACGTGCTCGCCCTGCACCGCCTCGGCCAGGTGCGAGCCGAATGGATCTGCACCGAGGATGCCGATGACGAATGGCTGATTCGGCGACGCGAAGGCCGCAGCCGGCCACGCCACGAAGCGCGAGAAGTTGTACACGAACACGGCCTTGACCTGGTACTCGGTGGGCGCACCGTCGGCGCCGGCAACCTCGGCCGACGCCTGGCTGCCCGTCGCACACAACGTTGCGATCAGCAGCGCTGCTGCCAGGAGTCCCGCTTTCAGTCCTGCTCGGCGTGCTCCTGCGCGATTGGCTTCGGCCCATGCGAACGCATGCCTGTGTCCGAACACGGTCTGGTTATCGCTCTGCTCGCCCCGTGAAGCGGCCACAGTATGGAATTTGACAGAACCCTGCAGTGAGCGGGCTCGCACTTTGAGCGACAGGCCGTCATCACCCTGCCGCCTTGGGTCACGCTCCTGCGCGCTCCTCGCCCTGGACAGTCAGCCGCGCACTGTCTCGCTCGTGGATCCTCACGCCCTCGAGCGCCAGCAACTGCGCCTTGGCCGCAAGTCCTCCAGCGAAGCCGGTGAGCCGCCCGCCGGTGCCGATGACGCGGTGACAGGGGGCAACGATCGAGATCGGATTGCGGCCATTGGCCGCGCCCACCGCCCTGACCGCCCGCGGCTGCCCGATCTGTCGCGCGATATGCCCGTAAGATCGGGTCTCGCCATAGGGAATGCCCAGCAGCGCCTGCCATACCGATCGCTGAAAAGCGGTGCCGCTGAAATGCAGCGGCAGCGAGAAGACGCGGCGCTCGCCTGCGAAGTACTCGCACAATTGCCGCCGTGTCTCGCGCAGGACCGGGTAATTCACGCCTTCAATGCACCTGCCCAGCGGTACCCGTCCGGGCCGATCGTTTTCCCACAAAATCGCCGCCAGCCCGCGCTCGCTGGCCACCAGCGTAAGAGCTCCGAGTGGCGAGGCCATTATCGCGCTGACGTAGGGCTTCATTTCAGTCTCCACAGGGATTGCCGTGCAGCGCCATGCTAGTGGTCGATACCCTCGGCATACTCGCCACTTTCGGACGCAGACACCGACAAATCTCAACGTCCGAATCTGGCTATCAGAGACGCGCTCGCGGGCTTATATTTCCTCCTGTGCCAGCCGATCACGACAGCTTCTATCGTGCCTTGAGCGCCCGCGATCGGCGCTTCGATGGGCTCTTTTTCGTCGGCGTCACCTCCACCGGCATCTACTGTCGTCCTATCTGCCCGGCACGCACGCCGAGGCAAGCCAACTGCCGCTTCTTTTCCAGCGCTCAGCAGGCCGAACAGGCCCATTTCCGCCCGTGCCTGCGTTGCCGTCCGGAATTGGCACCGGGCAGTGCCCCGGTCGACGATTCCCAGCGTATCGCGCAGCTGATGCTGCAGCGACTGGAGGACGGAACCATCGGCAACGACGTGGGCCTTGCGAGCATCGCGCGGCAGTTTCAACGGAGCTCACGCCAGGTACGTCGCATCGTGCAAAAGGAGCTGGGTGTGGCGCCCATCCAGCTGCTGCTCACGCGCCGGCTGTTGCTCGCCAAGCAATTGCTGACCGAGACGTCGCTGCCGGTAACGGAGGTTGCCTTCGCCAGTGGCTTCTCCAGTCTGCGCCGTTTCAACGACGCGTTTCGCACACGCTATCGTCTGGCACCGTCGCGACTGCGCAAACAGGCTGCCGCCGGCAGCCGCCTCACGGGCCCAGCGGACACATCCACGCTGCAGCTGGTCTATCGACCGCCGTACGATTGGCTCGGCGTGCTGCGCTTCCTGTCGGCGCGCGCGCTGCGCGATGTGGAATGGGTCACCGATGATTTCTACGCGCGAACCGTGGCCTTGGGCGAGGCGCGCGGCTGGATCCGCGTCACGCATGCACCTGAAACGAACGCACTGCTGCTCCAATTCACGCACAGCCTCACCGCAGTGCTGCCGGGATTGCTCACGCGCGTGCGCGCGCTGTTCGACCTCAATGCGCGTCCCGACCTGATCAGCTCGCATCTTGGTCTCGACGCTCGACTGGCGCCGCTGCTGCGGCAAACCCCGGGTCTGCGGGTACCGGGCGCATTCAATGGTTTCGAGCTGGGCGTGCGTGCGATCATCGGTCAACAGGTCAGCGTCAAGTCGGCCAGCACGATCGGCGGACGCATCGCCGCGGTCTTCGGCGAAAGCATCGTCACCCCACATGCCGAACTGAGCCGCCTGTCGCCAACTCCGGCGCGACTGGCGGGCGCCAGCGTCCCGGATCTCGCCCGGCTGGGTATCGTCGGCACCCGCGCCGAGACCATCATTGCGCTGGCGCGTGCGCATGAAGCGAACCAGTTGGCACTCGACGCCGGCGTTTCGCATCCTGGCAAAGTGATGCAGCGGCTGTTGCAGATTCCCGGCATCGGCCCCTGGACGGCTCACTACATCGCGATGCGTGCCCTGGCATGGCCCGACGCCTTTCCGAAGGAAGATATCGTGGTGCGCCAGCGGCTGGGCAATCTGACTGCCTCCGAGGCGGAGCGACGCTCGCAGGGCTGGCGCCCCTGGCGCAGTTACGCCGTGCTGCTGCTCTGGCAGAGCGGCTCGCTGCCCTGTGGCCTCCCGGCAATGCGGCGCAAGCCAGTCGCCCGCATAAATCGACTGGCGGAGAGAGAGGGATTCGAACCCTCGAAGGGCTTTTGACCCTTACACCCTTAGCAGGGGTGCGCCTTCGACCACTCGGCCATCTCTCCGCACATGCCACGGCCAAGCCGTTGGCGGCGCCATGATACTGAACGGGGAAGAGCGGGGCAAAACTAGCAGCGCAGCGCCGGGGCTGGGCGCGGGCGCGTGAGGGCGACGGCTGTCGGGGCCGCGCAGCGGGCTCAGTTGGCCTCGCTGATCTGCATCTCGCTATGGTCGAGCTCAGAAGGGTCCAGGTGATCGTTATGCTCGGGATGAGGGCCGTGCTCGCCGCCTTCGCGCTTGATGCGGTGGAAGATCTCTTCGCGCTGCACCGACACGCTCTTGGGCGCATTGACACCCAGTCGCACCTGATTGCCCTTGACACGCAGCACGGTCACCGTGACTTCATCCCCGATCATTACCGTTTCACCGACTCGACGCGTCAGGATAAGCACTGGGGACACCTCCGTGGACCATCTGCCGACAACGGCGCCGGATGGGACGCCGCGCTCGCGGTGGCAAACCGGGAACTTACGCCCTGTGGATGGCTGACACCTTAACAGTTGCGATGACGAATTGTCTCGCGTGATAGCGCGAGAGCACACGTTAAGATTCGTCAATGTGTGTGTGTC
>DATBPG010000019.1:0-5450 GCA_036561485.1 Steroidobacteraceae bacterium
GCGTGCACGCCGTAGCGATCGCCGAGCTGTGAGAGCCAGCTCACCAGGGCATCGAAGGGAACCTGATCGAAATGCACGTTGAGCCCGCCATCCCCGCCCGGCTGGCTGCCCACCAGTGATTTGCCGATACCGCCATCGCGCGCGGTGCGATCGATGAGTGCAACCAGCGATTCGTGCAGGGGCGCGGGCGCGCTGGCAGCGAGGCTGCCGAGCTGCGGCGCCACCGACTGCAGCCAGCTCAGATCGTCACGCTCATGCGCGATGCGCTGCGCACCGGCGCTGACGCTCTGCTGCAGCGGCAGGAGCACGGCGAGAATCAGCAGCACGAGGCCGACGGCGGCGCCGATGAAGACGATACGGCGCTCGCGCTCACCCAGACGCTGCAGGGAGGCAAGACCGATCATGGTGCGCCTCGCCCCGTGGCCCCGGGCGCACTGGCGTGGATGTGGCCCTCATAGGCATTGCCTGCCGTGTTGCCGGAGGTCAGCTCGGCTTTCCAGCCGTTACTGCGCAGCGATCGATCCACCTGTTCGAGCTTCTCGGCATTGGGTGCGCGCAGTTTCATATCGAGCGCATCATTCTGGAAGCCGAGCGCTTCGACCGACGTGCCCTCGGCGCTCTGCACCGCTCCGGCGAGCGTAGCCAGCGCCGGCATCAGTCCGCCCGCGGCCCCCGAGCGAGCCAGCAGTGCGCTCTCGATGCGCGGGCGCACCTGGCTGATGTCCGAGCCGGCCGGCAGCGAATGTCCCGCAATCTGGCCGATCGCCGCATCCAGGGTCTGCTCGGTGCGATGCTGCTGGTGCAGCTGCAGGCCCAGGCCGATCAGATGCACCGCCAGCAGCGCGGCAGCGAGCGAGGCGGCCAGGCGCCAGCGGCGCAGACCCGCCCCGAGCGTGCGCCTGGGCGCATAGTCGCCGGTCAGCAGGTTCAGACAGGGACCCTCGGCTGCCAGATGAGGGCTCAGCAGCGGCAGGGGTCCGAAATTCAGCAGCTGCACCTTCAGGCTCGCGCACTGCATGCGCAGCCCCTCGACCTCGGCAGAGCGGCGCTGCCAGTCCGCGGGCGAGACGTAGAAGATGAGATCATCGTGAGCCAGGGTCTCTCCCAGCAGTGCCTGCAGGGCGGCGCCGATATCGAGCGCCGGCAGTGCCTGCGTGCTCTGACCGGCGCGCCGCACGCACAGGGTATCGCCCTCGAGCATGACGACGACGTGGCCGGGATTTTCCGGCAGCAGCGTTGCCTCGGTGCACAGCAGCTCGGGCGTGAGGCCGACGCCGGCAAGCTCGCCGAGCCATTGATCCATGAGCGCGCGCGTCACGACGGCGACCGAGGTGCGCCCGGTGCTCTCATCGCGCGCACCGGCGGCGAAGTGCAGCGTCTCGATGTCGGCGGCGAGCTGCTCCTCGAGCGCGAACGGCACGACCTGCTGCACGCGTACGCCACTCTTGACCGGCAGCTCCACCTCGGTGATGAGCACGTCGCTGCTGGGAACGATCACCGCCACGCGCCGGCCGCCGCCCGCGCCGGCCGCCTGCAGCAGGCTGCCCATCTGCGGGGCGCCGAGCGGCTGACCGCGCGCATCCGCAGGCATCCAGGTCACACGCTCGGTCTGGCCGTGCGGCAGACGCAGAAGGAACCAATCTGCCATGGCTTATTCGGTACCGAAGGTTCTGATGATGGGACGGACCTTGCCGTTCTCGAAGAACAGCAGACTGTACAAGCTGAACCGGGCAGTGCCAATAGTGATGAAGGTGCGCAGGCGGAAGTAGTTCGAGGTCATGCCGATGTAGGGCTGCAGGGCCGTCATCTGCTTCGGATTGGAAACGCTGGTGCTGAATTCCGCGGGGCTTGGGTGACAGCCACCCTGCGCGCGCAGCTCCGAGAGCGTGCTGCTCGCCGTGCCGTATTCGTCCTTGCCCGTGAGCGCATCCAGCAGCACGCCGGGCGCCGTGCAAAGATTGATCGTCGTGGGCGCCGGCAGTGCGCTGATGTAGGGGGCGAGGCGGTTGAAGCGATCCCGACCGAAGCCGGGCAGCGCCATGAGCTCTGAAATGCTGGTGATCGGCAGGTTGGGCGGGCGGTAGGGCGGGGTCTGTCCCAGATAGACGCTGTCCTCGGCGCCATCGGAATCGTTGGGCATGTTGTCGCTGTCGATCCAGTCGGCCAGGAGAGTGGCCCATTTGGGCTCCAGGCCGACCAGCTGCAGCAGCCGCTGAAACTGCGCGACCGACTCCTGATCGGTCTGACCATTGACGCCGCCGGCGAGATTGTTGATGTTGAACTTGCCCTGCTGATCCTCGATCTGCGCAAACTGCAGCGTCACATCCGGCGCGAGCGGGTAGGGCCCATAGGGCTGTGCCCAGACCTGATCGGGTGAGTCGGTGCTGCCAAGGGCGCCGGATTGCGTGAGCACGTAGCCAGCCATGTCCTCGGCGCCCTCAGCGGCGAGCAGCGCCTGATCGGCGCCGAAGGTCGCGCTGGCGCGGCGCGCGACCATGACGGCGGCAAAGCCGATGCTCGTGGCCAGCACCGTGGCGATCGCCACCAGCACGACCGCGGTGATGAGCGCGATGCCACGCTGCGCGCCGCGCGTGGGCTGTGCGCGCTGGGCGCGTGCGGCGCCGATGCAGCGCGCCGGCATCAGCCAGGCACCTCGATATCACGCACGATGAGGCCCCAGTCCTGCAGCTGCAGCGTGATCTCCACGGCGATCGGACGGTAGCGCAGCTGCGGGTCCTGCGCCGTGCCCGCCGTGTTCACGGCGCCCGCCCCGGAGGCCACGGTCGTGGTCGGCCACTGGGTCTGCCAGATGTGGCCTGCATCCAGGAAGCGCAGGCTGAAGCCCTGCACGTGATCGAGCAGCGTGCGGGAGATCGTCGGGTCATCCAGGGTGGCATCGAGCACCGGGGTGTATTGGCGGATCAGCGCACCATTGCTCAGTACATAACTGACACGCTGCAGCTCACTGCGCTGCAGACCGACCGGATTGGTCCAGCCGCCGCGCGTGAAGCTCACCAGCGGCAGCGTGGAGCCGAGCGCCGGATTGCTGCTCGCGCTCAGCAGCGTCGTGCCGTTGGCACTGGTGGGAGTCGTGGTCAGCGCCGGCAGCCAGCCGTCGCCGAGTTGATTGCGTACCGGGCGCGGCTGCATCAGCTCGAAGTCCTGCTCCATGATGCGCACCGCCTGCTGGATCGCCAGCATGCGCGCAGCCTGCTGATCGAGCTCGCGGCGGCTCTTGAGCGACTGGCTCAGCTCACCGTAGCCGATGGCGAACATGATGGCGGTGATCAACAATGCGACCAGCAGCTCCACCAGCGTGAAGCCCCCGGAGGCCCCGGCGCGCAGCGGCGTCATGGGGTGCTGCCCGTGAAGCCGGGTATCCCCGGCACCGGTGTGACGCCGCCATTGCCGTTGGGCGAAAAGCCCTTCTGATCGATCCAGTCCGGAGTCTGGCCCGAGGGCACGGCCAGCGAGTTGCCCCGAAAGCCCGTGACCGTGACGAGCCAGCCGTCTGCGCTGCTGCCGCTGCCATTGCCAGCGGTGCTGCCGCTGGTGCCGGCAACGGCGCTCGCAATGCTGGCATCGACGCTGGCGCCCACATCCGCGGCGCTGGTGCTGCCGAGGGAAGAAGCCCCGAGCGAGGGCATGCTGCCGAGGCCGGGTGCGTCGCCATTGCCGAGAGAGCTGCCGGGCGCCTCGACGCTGGCACAGCCGGCCGTGCTCAACGAGCTCACCGAGCCGAGCGCGGCGGTAGGGCCGAGGGTGACAGGCGCAGCGAGCGAGCCGGTAGCGCCGGGCGTGGCACCCGGCGGCTGTACGGGATGGTTCTGGCTGGCCCCGGGTGTCGCTGTCCCGGTGCGCCGTACGCTCACGGTGATGGTGAGCAGTCCGGGAATGGCATCGATTGCGCTGATCTGCTGCTGCCAGTGCCAGTTGCCATTGCCGCAGTTCTGCACATCCCCCTGCGTTCTGCCGGTGCTCGGCGCGGTCAGGCTCAGTCTTGCCAGCGCGATCTGGTTCATCGCGATCCATTCGGCGACCGTCTTGTCACGCAGTGCCATGACGTTGCGCGCCGATTGATTGAGTGTCTCCAGCAGCGCGCTCATGCCCAGCGCCACAATGACGAGCGCGACCAGCACCTCGAGCAGCGTGAAGCCCCGCATTGATGCGCTGCGTGTCATTGCGCGGCCTCGACGATGTTGCCCGCGCTGATGCTGCCGTCATCGGCGCTCTTCAACGTCACGCTGCGCTTGGAGGAGGGCCGCTCGATCGTCAGCTGAAAGGAATTGGTGTCGCCGTTGGAGAGCAGCAGGATCTGCGGCGTATTGGGCTGCACGGTGGGCGCACCGGCGGGCGTGTCCGTATCGCCGCCTGCGAAGCTGCCGGACGCGGAGCCGCCACCGAGAGCTGGCGCTGATCCTGACGCTGATCCTGACGCTGGCTCGGCCGCTGATCCTGGCGCCGCGGCCCCCGTCGCTCCGAGGGTGGTGAGCGCGCCGGGCGTCGGCGAGACCTGCAGGGTGGCATCATCGAGCACGATGGGTCGCCCCTCGATGATGAGCTGCAGGTCCAGGCCCTTGGGCAGGCGCCGCTCGCGCAGTGTGTCGTCGAGGGTTTCCGGCAGCCACTGCATGGTGCGGTTGTCGTAGTAGACGAAGCGGTAACCGTGCTGGCCGCAGAGCAGGCCATACTCGGTGGTCATCATCGCACCGCGGTCACGCACGTAGTCGAACAGCGCGCTCAGGCGGTCGCGCTCCTGCTCGAGGCCGCGATCACGACCAGTGGATCCGAGGCTCAGGATTGCGCCGGTGATGACGATGCCGATGATCACCAGCACCACCAGCAACTCGAGCAGCGTGAACCCAGCCACCCCGCGCAAGCCCAGGCGCTCGCGGCTGCGTGCCCACGGCCGGCGCGGCGTCGGCCGGCTCATGCCGGCAACCGGTCAGTTTTCCAGATTCCAGTTGCCGATGTCGGCGTTGTCACCGTCGCCACCTGGTTGCCCGTCGGCACCGAGCGAGAAGAGATCGTAGTCACCGCCATGGGACGACGGCACTTGATACTGGTAGGGATGATTCCAGGGATCATTGGGCAGATGCTCCAGGTAGCCGCCCTGGCGCCAGTTCTGCACATTCGGGTCATCGGGCTTCTGCACCAGCGCCTTCAGGCCCTCTTCGGCGCTCGGATAGGTGAAGTTGTCGAGTTTGTACATCGTCAGCGCCGTCTCGAGGGACTGGATATCCTGCTTGGCCTTGGCGACGCGCGCCTTGTCCACGTTGTTGACCACTCGCGGTACGATCACCGCAGCCAGCAGCCCGATGATCACCACCACGACCATGATCTCGATGAGCGTGAAGCCGCGGTTGCGACGCTCTGACGGGGGGGCGATGCTGCTCATGGAGTGGGTGTTTTGATTGACAGAATGTTGAGATCGCGCCGAACGTTCCGAC
>DATBPG010000020.1:0-5684 GCA_036561485.1 Steroidobacteraceae bacterium
AAGTAGAGCCCCACGCCGACAATCACCCCGAAGCTGGTGTTGATGGCAAGCTGGGTCAGGAAATAGCGGCTGAGGCGCCGCCCCGCCTCATTCATCGCCAGCGTCGTGCGGCGCAGGTCCCCTGATCCGAACAGCCGGATCATGCGATCGCGCAGATCCTCCTGCTGCAGCAGCGCGAAGATCGTCACCACGAAGATGATGCCCACCGTGGCGAGCGGCGAGAGCAGGGGCGAGATGACGGTTTTGCCGATTTCCAGCGCTGAAGGGCCTGGCTGTGCCACAACCACCGGGACGGGTTGCCCTGGCAGCGCCTTCCCAGGCTTCACGGCCGAGCGCGTTGCAGGTCCGGCGTCACTCAGCTGCCGCCCGATACTTTGAAGCTTGGTCGAGAAGCGCTCGAGCGTTGCGCCTCGCAGCTGGTCGATCTTGTGCTCAATGGTGCTCTCATACTGCGGCAGATCCTTGCTGAGATGGGCCACCTGGCTGCCGATCGCCGTGCCCAATGCCACGATGATGCACAGTGCCAGTATCACCGTGAGCAGGACGGAGGGGACGCGGCCGAGCCACAAGCGGCGGAACAGCCCGACGAGGGGGGTCAGCAGAAAGCTCAGCAGCATCGCGAGCGTGACCGGGATGAGCACCTCGCGCCCGAAGTAGAGGCCGAGAACAATCACCACAGCGACGACGACGCCGGTCAGCGTCGATGTGTCCGGCGCGCCGGCAGGGGGCAGTGCCGGCGGCGATGGCGGATTCGCCGGAGAAATCTCGGGCATGACGCAATCCTGTGATCGCGCATGAAGCCTGGCAATAGCCGATCGTACTGGTTGCTTCTCATCCGGGCACTGCGCGCGCTGCGCAGGCCACACCCGGACTGCCCCTACGCGCTTGTCAGCGAACGCGCAGCATCACTCATACCGGCGGCGTTGGAAAACCGCTCGCGCGCCCTCGCCCTCGTACCTCGCAGCTTGCGCCCGCGTGGCCCACGGTGCTTTGCGACATGACTGTGGCCTACAGCGCACAGTCACCCGCAAACCCTGGGCCCCGTCACACCGATGCCATCTGGTTTTAACCACACTGTCACTTGCAATACGTACAGTCTGTACTAACATACCGTACGTGCTACGAACCATTTGCGGTTCATACAGTATGACAGGAGCTGTGACATGAACGAGCTGACGCTCAACCCGGGTCTTGCGGCCCTCCCTGCAGGCGAGAAGCAGATCGTCCTGCCGGTGCCGGCTGCCCCGAGCGTGCAACGCCGCGGCGAGCTGCGAGCGCGCCGGCGCCTGAATGCTCGCGTGCTGCAGACGAGCGACGGCGGCTTCCGGCCGTTCCGCATCTACTGAGGCGGCGTGCATTTGACACCCCCGGGCCGCCCGCCCGCCCGGGGGGCTGCCCTGCCGCCCGCTGCCGATCCAGCCGTGCCCCGAGCGGCCGCCGCGCCGTGGGAAGTGGCCGACAGCGCGTCTGCCGGCCCGCAGAGGCGCCTAGGCCTTTATTCCGGCCTGATTAATGTCGCGTAGCGTTGGCAACGACGCGGCTCTTGGCATACATTTGCGCTCTGCGATCGGTCGAGAACTGAGCAGGGTGGGCTCGAAATGGAACGACGGCTGCATACACGACATCGGGCACGTACCGCCGTCTACCTGCTCCTGCCCGGTGGCAAGCGCCGCCTGTGCAAGGCGGTGAATCTCAGCGCCACCGGTGTCTTCCTCAGAACCTCGGGCCTGGGCCTGCGCAAGGGCCAGCAGGTCAGTCTGGCCTTCGCGATCGATCTGGGGGCCGTGACGAAATTGCATCGGCGCACCGCCATCGTCGCCCATGTTTCCGGCGGCGGCACGGGCCTCATGATGGATGCCTACGCGGCGTCGCGCTGAAGTTCCCCGTCCCAGCCTCACCCCTGCCCGACCCGGGATAATCCAGCCCCGGCGGCCCCGTAGCTTTCCGGCCCTCTGCGCCGGCCGCCGTGCGCCAGTTCAGCTGCGCGCCCGTGCGCTGCCACGGCGACGGCGACGGCCGCGCTGCGAAGGCATACTATACCCCCGTATAGTTAACACCGATCCGCAATGAGCAAACAGCCCTTGGTTCATGCACGGCGGGACAATGCCCGCTTGCTGGTGCGCGTGCGCCGCATGCAGGGCCAGGTCGAGGCGCTCGAGCGGCTGCTGCGAGAGCAGCGTGATTGCAACGACGTGCTGCAGCAGATCGCCGCGGTGCGCGGCGCAGCGACCGGCCTGATGGCCGACGTCCTCGAGGAACACCTGCAGGAGCACCTGAGCCGGCCAAGCAGCTCAGCGGTGCAGCGGGCCGAGGATCTCAAAGAGCTCGCGCATATTGTCAAACGCTACCTGAAGTGAAGTGCCGCGGGCGCGGCACTGGGTGCGCGGCAAGGGCGGAAGATCAGGGGTCAACCCGACCCTTTCCCGACCGTTATGACGGGGAGGACACGTGGTGTCGTCGCCCTGACCCCCATGCCCGATTGCGGCGCTGTACGCTTCCCGAGGAGAATCCGACGATGAACACGCGAAGCGCACGCATAACGTGGCTCTCGGCGGTTGCGCTGCTCGGCGGCGCATTGCTCGCCGCAGGTCCGACCTGGGCCGGCGGCGGCGGCCATGGGGGCGGCGGCGGGCACGCAGGCGGCGGCCACGGCTTCGGGGGTGGAGGTCATGGCTTCGGGGGTGGAGGTCACGCCTTTGCCGGGGGTGGCGCTCACGGCTTCGCCGGCGGCGGCTTTGCCGCCCATGCAGGGGCAACGCGCGGCTTCGCTGCGGCCCCCCGATACGGCGGCGGCTCTTTCCGTTCCCGCGCCTACGCGGGACGCGCCTATGGTGGCGGTTACGCCGGGGTTCGAGCGGGCAGTTACGCGCACGCCGGCGTAGCGCATGGCGGCTTTGCAGGCCATCCCGGATACCGCGCGGATGATGGCCACGGGCATTACCGCGGCGCGGTCTGGGGCCATGGCTGGCACCCCGGGTATGGATGGCACTGGGGCGGCGGTTACTGGGGTGGGCGCTTCTGGCCGCCGATCCTCATCGGCGCCGCGTTCGCCTGGTACCTGCCGGTCGTCCCGTCGTGGTGCCCGGTGTACTGGTGGAGCGATGTGCCCTACTACTATTACAACGACGTCTATTACACCTGGGACGGCTCGGACAACGGCTACGTGGCGAGCGCGCCGCCGCCGGCGGTGAGCCCGGACGCCGCCCCGTATGACTCGGCGGCTGCCGACGCGGCCGCAGCGGACGCCGCAGGTGCCGATGCCCCGACGGACGCGCCGACGGGAGGCACTGCGCAGGCCGAAGGCCCGAGTGCGCCGCCCCCGGACAGCGGCAACCTCTACGCCTATCCGAAGAACGGCCAGAGCGAGCAGCAGCAGTCCGAGGACCAACAGGCCTGCCAGCGCTGGGCCGCGACGCACGCTCACGGCAGCGCAGAGGCAGGCGACAGCTCGATCGATTACCGCCGAGCTTTGGCCGCCTGCCTGACGGGGCGCGGCTACAGCGTCGACTGAGCCCCGGCATGCGATCAAGCCCACGCGCGCGTCTTGCGACGCGCGCGTGGCTGCGGGTAGAGTGATCCGATGCAGATCACGACGCCCACGCCCTCAACCTCTTCGGCCTCATCGGCCCTGCGCTTGCCCGCATCGATTGCCACGACGGCATGGCTGCTGGGCGCACTGATGGTGTTCACGCGCCAGTGCGATTTTGCCGGCGTGGCCGACGCATCCTGGGCAGTCTTCTTCCTCGGTGGTGTGTACATCGGCCGCTCGCGCGTGTTCGCGCTTTTCATGCTGCTCGCCGTACTGGTCGATTATGTAGCCACACAGCACCTGGGTGTCAGCAGCTACTGCCTGTCCCCGGCTTATGTTTTCCTGCTTCCGGCCTACGCCACGCTCTGGTGGGGTGGCCGCTGGCTGGCACGTCGCTGGAGCCCCGCGCGCCCGCTGCGCACCCTGACGCTCACGGCAGCGAGCCTTGCGATCGCCGTGAGCGTCTGCTTCGTGATCACCAATGCGAGCTTCTACTGGCTCGCGGCGCGCAGCGCGCCGTCGACCCTCGCCGGTTGGCGCGAGAACTTCGCGGACTGGTACGGTTACTTCCTCGCCGTGCCGTTCGCTTACGTGAGCGCCGTGCTGGCCATTCGCGCCGTTACGCTCAAGATGCGCTCACGAGTCATCGGCCGCAAAGCCCAGGCGCACGCCGCGCCGCTCGGGTCCGGCTAGGCTCAACGCCAGCAGCACCAGCGCCGTCAGCGCGCACACCAGCGACAGCGAGAAGGCGTAGTCGGGGTGCGCCGCGCCTCCAACATGCTGCGCGAGCAGCGACTGCAGGGGGGCGTTGGACGAGGCGATCAGATTACCGACCTGATACACCACGCCCGGGAACGTTGCGCGCATGCCGGCCGGAGAGAGCTCGTTCAGATGCACCGGCACGACGCCCCAGGCGCCCTGAACCATGAACTGCATCAGGAAGGACGCCGCCGCCACGGGAATGACGTGCTCTGCCAGCCCCCAGAATGGCAGCACCGGCAGCGCCAGTGCCGCGGCGAGCGCAATGGCGCGCCGGCGCCCGATGATCCCCGAGAGCCGCCCGAAGAACAATCCGCCGCAGATCGCACCGATGTTGTAGATGACCGCGACCACGGAAGTCTGGTGCGTGGAGAAGCCGCGCTGGTGCTGCAGCAGCGTGGGATAGAGATCCTGGGTGCCGTGACTGAAGAAATTGAAGGCCGTCATGAGCGCAATGGCATAGAGCGCGAGCTTCCAGTGCGCGGCAAGGCCGCGCCAGTCCAGTGCGGCTCGCGCGCTCGCCGGCTGCGACTCGGGCACGCGGCGGTAGATGTAGAGCACCAGCAGCGCTGGCGCGGCGCCAATCATGAACATCCCACGCCAGCCGATGTATGGGTAGGCAACGCCGAAGACCACCGCTGCCAGCAGATAGCCGGCCGGATAGCCGGCCTGCAGGATGCCCGAGATCCAGCCGCGCGAGCTGACCGGAACACTCTCGAAGGCCAGTGATGCGCCCACGCCCCACTCCCCGCCCATGGCGATGCCATAGAGGGCTCGCAGCACGAAGAACACCGTGAGGGAAGCGGAAAATGCGGTGGCAAACTCAAACACCGAGTAGAGCAGTATGCTCGCCATCAGTGCCGGCCGCCGCCCAAAGCGATCCGCGATACGGCCGAACAGCAACGCACCGACCGGGCGCAACATCAGTGTCAGGGTGGTGGCCAGGGTGACCCTGGTAAAGGTGGTGCCGAAATCGCTCGCGAGCCGCTGCAGCACGAAGACCACGAGAAAGTAGTCGAAGGCATCGAGCATCCAGCCCAAAAAGCAGGCGACGACGACATCGCGCTGCGCGCCCGTCCATCCCGGTCTGGTCGACATTGCCCCTCCCATATTGACGGCCAGCACCCGTCAGCCGCTGGCCATCATAACGCCCCGCACGGCAGAGACGGCACGGCCGGGAGAGCCAACACAGGCAGAGCGCGCAGGCACTGCTGAGCGCAGCCTGGCGGGTGAAAGAGCCGACCTCAGCCGGAAGAGACGCGCGAGATGCCGGGCGGCAGCGCCGCGCCGAGCAACGCCGTGACTGCGCCCTTGCGCGCATTCTCGGCCGCCAGCGACATGGCCCGCAGTCGCTGCGGCAGCGTGCGCATCACGGGCAGCAGCTCATCGCGCGATA
>DATBPG010000021.1:0-5660 GCA_036561485.1 Steroidobacteraceae bacterium
GCCGGGCCGGCATGCTGCCGGCATCCAGCTCGATCCGGATGCGCGGAAAGCTAATGACCGGAAACAATCCGACCGGTAGGCCAATACCGACCACCAGTCCGGCCAGCCCCAACGCAAAAGCCACGCACAGCAGCGCACGACGATGGCGCTCGAGTAGCCGGACGAACATCAGTGGCGTGCCTTGGCGGCGCTCGGGTCCGTGGCGCCGTGGCCAATGGCAGACTGCAGCCGCACCTTCATGCCGTCCTGTAGCTGATAGCTGCCGGCGAGGATCAGCGGCGCGGCTCGATCGAGCGGGCCGTCGATCACGTCCTGATCGCCGCCCGCATACACAACGTGCACGTGCACGATCTTTGCGATCATCTGCACCGCCTGCACCACGTACGGATCGCCGTTGTCGTCGACCAGGATCGCCCCGTGCGGTACCACGTAGCCCTGTACCGAGCCGGTCGTGATGCTCGTTGCAGCACTCTGCCCAGGCAGCAACGCCCCGGGCGGCACCGAGATCTGAATCGGTACCAGGCCGTTCGTCATGTCCACCACTGAGCCGCGCAGCGTCACTTTCCCGGCATAGCTGCGGGACCCGCCCAGCGGCGTGATGTCGGCCTCGTCACCACGCATGACGGTGGCGGCCTGGTCGGGGACGATGCCCACCAGCAGCACCAGCCCATTCGGCCGCGCCAGATCGACCAGCGGGGCGCCTTCCATGACAATGGCGTGCACGCTGACGGACACGGCGGTCACGATCGCGTGGTAGGGGGCGCGCAATGTGGTCGGTCCGGAGGCGCCCTGGGCCCGCAGCGCCGCGAGGGCCGCGAGCGCATCCGCCAGCGCCTTGTGCGCGTCGGCTACCTGCTGGTGGGTGGCTAGCTGCTCGGCCAGCAGCGCTTGTGTGCGCTTGAGGGATTCAGCGGCCGCCAGCTGCGCCGAGACGGCCTGGGCATACAGGGCGCTGGTCTGCGGGTTCGGCACCAACTGTAGCAGCGGGGCCCCTTGGGGGACCTGTTGCCCGACGCGCACGTAGATCGCGCCCACGTTGGCGGCCAGCGGCGCCATCACGGTGTTACGCGCCGATGGGTCGGCCTGCACGCTGCCGTAGCCAGTGATCGTGCGCGGCAGGCTGCCCTGCCGCAGCATCGTGGTCTGCACCAGCACGCTGGCGGCGGCGGCGCTCGCCGTGTCGTCGGCAAACGTTGCGCTCATCGGCAGCATCGACGCCAGCAGCAGCCCGAGCAACAGAATCAGGAATGCTCTCATGGGGATGTCTTCTGCGTGGTCGTCGCGTCGGGTTGGATCTGAGTGCCGAGTTCGGTGGCCAGCCCGATGGCGTCGGTCCACAGATTCTGAAACAGGTCGAATCGAGTGCTCGTGGCGCTCAAGTAGGCGCCGGTGAGCGTCAGATAACTGGCCGCCGGGAAGTTACCAGCCTCGTAGGCGCGCCGGGCGCGTTCGACGCTGCGCTGCAAATTCGGCAACTGCTGAGTGAGCACGCGCAGTTGTCCGTCGAGCTGCTCGATCTCGTCCCACAGCTGCCAGACATTGACCTGCGCCTGATCTAGCCGCGCCTGGTAGTCGGCGCGTAGCTGCGCGCGGGTGGCGCGCTGGATGGCGATCTCTCCACGCCCGCGATTGAACAAGGGCAGCGTGAGCGTTATGCCGAAGCCGCTTGTATGTACGTCGGAGACATCGCGCGCCCGGGTGAGATCGAGCGAAATGTTCGGAAATTGCGACAGCACCGCCGTTCGAACCCGCTCCTCCTGAGCGCCATAGCCCGCCCGCAGTGCGAGTAGATCCGGGCGGCGCTGGGCCAGTTGCTCGATTGCCGCCGCCACTTGCGCACGCGGCGGTAGGGGCGGTGCCGCCAGCGGCTGTAGCGGGATAATTACGTCTGGCTTCACCCCGATCAGCCCGCGCAGCTCGTGTTCGGCCTGTAGCTTGCCGCGATCAGCGACGCCCAACTGGGCGCGCACATCCTGCAGCACCGCCAGATCGGCGCTGCTCTGCTCGAGCGTCACATTGCCGGCCGCCAGCGCCCGCTGTGAGTGCGCGGCGGCTGCCGCATATGTCTGCTCCGCCGGCGCCAGGAACGCGACCCGGTCGGTAGCGATGACTTGCTGCACATACAGGCTGCGGGCCTGCGCCACAGTCTGCCATTCCTGCCAGAGCAGATCGAGGCGGCCCTGCCGGTACGCGGCAGTCGCCGCCGCGTGCGTGCTGGCATGTGTTAGCAGGGTCTGCAGATCGAGGGCCAAGCCCAGTCCATAGGCGTTGTATTCGGGATAGCGTGGATCGGTCGAGGAGATCACGTGATCCATCGCGTAGTCGGCAGAATAGGATAGCTGCGGATCGGGCAGCAGGCCGGCGGCGAACGCCTGTGCCTGCGCCACGTGCATCGTGGCGCGCGCCGAGCGCAGCTGCGGGCTGTCAAGCACCGCGAGCGTCGCGACGGTGTTCATATCCAGCGGAGGTACCGTCGCCAGCGCAGCCACAGCGGGCCCCATGGGGCTGGCTGTGGCGGCAAGATCCGCCGCCTTGGGTAGCGGCAGCGGCGCATAGACTGCGCAGCTCGCCAGCAGCCAGAGCGGCACGCCAGCCAGTAGCGTGAGCAGCATGCCGCGCCGTGTCGGCCCATCGCGGAGGGTACGGGAAGCCATGCTCATGATACGCCTCTGCACAGGCAATTATCGATCGGGTTCGGGTCCCACGAGTTTGTATTTTTGTAAGAATCGAGATCGGAGATCCGCACAGGCGTATATGCTTGCCCCTCCTATGTCACCCATAAAGGTGCTGCTGGTCGAGGATGATGCCGAGACGGCCAGCTACATCGCAAACGGCTTCGCTGCCCAAGGCATCCACATCGAGCACGCCGCCGACGGCGTCGCGGGATTGGCCCGGGCGCGATCGGGGCACTACCAAGCAATCATTCTCGATCGGCTGCTGCCCGGATGCGATGGTCTTTCGCTGCTGCGGAAGCTGCGCCGCGCCGGCACCACCACGCCGGTACTCTACCTCACCGCAGTGGACGGCCTGCATGATCGCGTCGAGGGTCTGGAGGCAGGCGGCGATGATTACCTGGTCAAGCCGTTCTTTTTGCCCGAACTGCTGGCACGCATCAATGCATTGGTGCGCCGCGTTGCAGACGCGCAAACCCAGACTCGCCTGCGCGCAGCGGATATCGAGCTGGATCTAGTCCAGCGCCAAGTCACGCGGTCCGGCCGCGAAATCGCCTTGATGCCGCAAGAATTCCGGTTGCTCGAGTATCTGGTGCGCAATGCTGGCAGCGTCGTTACCCGCAGCATGCTGCTCGAGCACGTCTGGGAGATCCATTTCGATCCGCAGACCAGCGTGGTCGAGAGCCACATCAGCCGTCTGCGCTCGAAGTTGAGTCCGGGCGCGACGGGCGAGTACATCCGCACGGTGCGCGGCTCGGGGTACATGTTCATTGCTTACCCCTAGACGCTTCGACAACGAGACCGCGCGCCTCTCGGCATTGCTGATCGCGCTGTTCGCGCTGTCGGCGCTGCTGCTGGCGGTCACGGTCTATTGGATAGCGGATCGTGGCATGCGCGCGGAGCTGCGTGATTCCATCGGCGCCGATGCCGGCGCGATCGCCAGCGGCTATCGCAGCGAGGGCCTGTCCGAGGCCATGGAAGTCGTCCAGCAGCTCACCGCCGTCCCAGCTCTGTCGGGGCGCTACCTGCTGCAGGCGCGCGATGGACGCAAGCTGGCGGGTAACCTTGCTGCGATGCCGGCGCGTTCTGGGCTTTTTCAGGTCATGACCGCGCCCGAGCTCACCGCCGGGAGCGACCACGTCCAGGCAGGCGCAGGCACCCGACCCTCGGCCACAGGCACGCGCGTCGTTGCACGCCGTCATCAAGTCGTGCTTGGAGAAGGTAGCTTCCTGCCCGACGGATCGTACCTGTTTGTCGGCGAACAGATGGAGCGGCTGGTACGCACGCGGACCCGCATCTTGTTGTCCATTGGCTGGATCATCGGCGCCACGGTGCTGCTCGCGATCGCCGGGGGAGTAATATTGAGCGCCGCCTTCCTGCGGCGTATCGACGCTATCACGCGCACCTGCCGCGCGGTCGTGGCCGGCCGCTTTGAGGAGCGCATCCCGGTACATAGCTCGCAAGCGCAGCTCGACCGGCTATCGGCGACGATCAATGAGATGCTAGATCGCATCGCCACATTGCTGGAGAGCTTGCGGCAGGTGTCCACGGACATTGCCCATGATCTGCGCACGCCGCTGACGCGTCTGCGTCAGCGACTCGAAGCAGCCCGAGCCGGACCGGTCGGTGCGCACCAGTATGAGCAGGTGGTAGAGCGTGCACTGGAGGATTGCGACGGCATCCTGGCGCTGTTCTCAGCGCTACTGCGCATCTCGCAAATCGAATCGAGCATGCGGTGGCCGAATTTCTCCCGAGTAGACGTGCCTGCCCTGCTGCATCAGACAGCGGAGTGCTTTGCCCCGGTGGCTGAGGATGCGCAGCAGACCCTCACCACCGACCTGTGTGCGCCGTTCGCGGTGCTGGGCGATCGCGCGCTGCTGCTGCAAATGTTTTCGAACCTCGTGGAAAATGCCATCCGGCATGCCGGCAGCGGGGCGGCGATCCGCATCGACTGCCGCGTGAGTGGTGGCGAGGCACTGGTGCGCATCGGCGATACCGGCCCAGGTATCCCCGCCGGCGAGCGCGACAAGGTGTTCGGCCGGCTGTATCGCTTGGAAAGAAGCCGCAGCACCCCCGGCAACGGCGTAGGCCTGGCGCTGGTCGCGGCGATCGTCAAGCTGCATCACTACAGCATCGCGCTGACCGACGCCGAGCCCGGGGTCTGCGTTAACATTTATATTCCATTGCGCGCGTTGCCTGAAGGCAGTCCCCTTCGCACAGTGGATGCAGCTGGGACGTCGCCCGGCTCTACGGCAGTGCCTCCGGCCATCGCGATGCTGGACGGCATCGGCGAATAGGAGGCCCGTCCAGCGGTAAGGCAGAGCGGATCGGCAGGAGCCGCGGCCGCTGCGACCGGTGCCAGCGCGAAGCGCACATCGCCTTTGAGTCCCAGGAGCGCATCCAGGCCCTGCCAGCCAGTCAGCTGCGCGGCTTGAGGTGTCACCCAGGACTGCTCGAGGGTCGCCTGTATCCCCAGCAGCGCAGAGAGGGCGGTGTAGTCCAGATTGTTGGCCTGGATCGCCCGCTGCACCGCTTCGACTTCCGATTCGACCATGCCGCGCTCGCGCCCGCTGAGCTGCAGGGCCTGTCCGCCCCAGACAGATCCACTGCCAGGAGCCGTGCCTGCTGTGCGGCCTGCCACTGTTGCCAGAGCTGGTCGGCGTCGATCTGGCCGGCCTGCTCGCGCGCTGCGCGCACCCGGGCGCGATAGGTGATGAGTGCATTGATGTCTTCGGTCAATGACACGGCCCAGGCGGGGCCCGTGCCGTCTCCGCCGAGCAGCGCTTCCCAGGTAACGTTCGCCGTGGGATTGGGCAGTAGTGATCCCTGTCGCAGCTGCGCCCGGGCAAGCTCGTGCCCTCCTCGCAGCGCGCGTAGATCCGGATCGTTCAGGAGCGCAAGCATACCGACCTGCGTCGCACTCAATGGACGGGACAGATCGATGTTGGCAGCGTCGAGGTCCTGCAGTCGCGCGTGCAGATCCGGCGC
>DATBPG010000022.1:0-2108 GCA_036561485.1 Steroidobacteraceae bacterium
CGGCTCGGATTGCGGCATCGCGAACGTCAACATCGGTACCTCCGGAGCGGAAATCGGCGGCGCGTTTGGCGGCGAAAAAGAAACCGGCGGCGGGCGCGAATCGGGTTCCGACGCCTGGAAGGCCTACATGCGTCGCCAGACCAACACGATCAACTGGGGCAGCACCCTGCCCCTCGCGCAGGGAATCTCATTCGACATACCGGGCGGCTGAGTTGCCTTCGGGGCTGTCGCGCCCCCTTGCATCAGCCGCGCGCCCCGGCAGCTGCAATTCGATGCGCGCGCCGCCGAGCACTGCGGATTTGCCGATCGAGAAGCGTCCGCCATAGAGCGCCACGGTCTCGCGCACGATCGACAGGCCCAGCCCGTGACCGGGCACCTGCTCGGAGCTTGCGCGCACGCCCCGCTCCATGACGCGGTGACGGTCGGCGCTGGCAATCCCGGGGCCGTCGTCCTCCACGATGATGGCCAGACGACGCGAAAGCTCGCGCTCGGCATCCAGCTGCGCGCTCACGCGCACGTGCGACCTGCACCACTTGCAGGCGTTGTCCAGCAGGTTTCCGAGCAGCTCGAGAATATCGCCGCTGTCGCCGAGAAAACCGGCATCGGCCGGCACGTCGATATCGATGCGCAGATCCTTGCGCGAGTGCACCTTCAGCAGCGCCACACGCAGCTCCGTCAGCGGCGGCAGGATCAGCACCGGCGCCTGACCGAGCGTGACGCCGCCACCGGCGACGGCACGTTTGAGCTGGTGCTCGACGATCTGCGCCATGCGATCGACCTCGCGCTGAATATTGGCGGCCAGGGCCTCGGGCACAGCCGCGCCCCCCGCGGTGGCGCTCTCGCCGGAGGCCTCGGGCGGCCCCAGGCTCGCCCGGATGACCGCCAGAGGGGTTTTCAGGCCGTGGGCAAGATTGCCCAGCGTGTCGCGGTAGCGGCTGATGCGATTGCGCTCAGAGTGCAGCAGCGCATTCAGCCCCTGGGTGACCCCCACCAGCTCCCGTGGGTAGCCCTCGCCCAGCAGCAGCGCCTCCCCGCTCTCCACGGCCTCGATCTCCAGCTCCAGGCGCCGCACCGGCGCGAGCGCACGACGCATCATCCAGGCCATGACGGCGATCAGGGCGAGCGCCAGCCCCCCGAACCAGCCCGCCATGACGCGTCGAAACGCCCAAAGCTGATGAGTCTGTGGATCGGTGCTGTCGGCCGCGGTGAAGATCAATCGGCGCGTGACCCTGTTCGCCCCGGCTCCGATCTCCCACTGGAGGCGACGGCTGAGTTCCGCGACCTGCGTGCCACCGGGCACGCGCAGATAGCGCAGGGTCTCCTCCTGCGCGGGGGGAACGTTCTCACCGAGCGTCAGATTCACACCGGTCAACGAGGGCGAGCGCCACAGCAGCTTGCCGCTGTCGTCACGCAATGTCGCGTACTGGCCCGAGCCCGGCAGATCCAGGTGCAGCTCCGGATCGCCGATTGCCTGGGGCTGCACCTCGATATTGCCATTCGGATCGAGGTCCACCGCATTGACGAGCGCGACGACCTGCTCTTCGAGCTGATTATGCAGGGCCCCGGCGATCAGGCGGCGCACCTCGAAGTCCAGGGCGACGACCGTCAGCGTGAGGAACAGCAGCAGCGGCACGGCGACCGCCACCAGTACGCGCCGCGAGACCGACGGTGGAAATTGCGCCACCATGTGCGCCTGCGCGTCAGGCCGGGTGACGCGGCAGACTCAGCCGGTAGCCGCGGCCGCGCAGCGTTTCGATCGGCTTGAGCGTCTCCTCGGGATCGAGTTTGCGGCGCAGGCGCCCAATGAGCACCTCCACGACATTGCTGTCGCGGTCGTAGTCCTGCTCATAGAGCCGATCGGTCAGCTCCGTCTTGGAGATGACCTCCCCGGCGCGCAGCATCAGATGCTCGAGGATGCGGTACTCGAAGCTGGTGAGCTCCACCGCTTTCCCATTGACCATCACTGTCTGGGCGCGGGTGTCCAGCTCGATGGGGCCGCAGGCCAGTTGCGGTGTCGCCCAGCCGCCGGCCCGACGCACCAAGGCGGACAGACGCGCCTGGACCTCGGCAAAGTGAAAGGGCTTGGCGACGTAATCGTCTGCACCGGC
>DATBPG010000023.1:0-9001 GCA_036561485.1 Steroidobacteraceae bacterium
CGGTGCAGGCCTTTACGCTCGAGGAGCTGCAGAGCCGGCGCTATGCGGAATCGGTGGAGCGCAGCTTCGATGCGGCCATCGTGCGCAACAAGGTGCGCGCGTGGCTCACGGCGGTCGGCACGATACTGGTGTCCGCCGCCATCATCTGCGTCGTGTGGCTCGGGGCACGCGCGGTGTTCTCGCATGCGATGAGCGAAGGGCAGCTGTTCCAATTTCTCTTTTACGCCGTCATCGTGGCCGCCGCGGCAACGTCGCTGACCGAGATGTGGGGCGAGGTGCAGCGCGCGGCGGGTGCGATGGAGCGCCTGGCGGAGCTGCTGGAGGCCGAGCCGGTTATCCGGGCACCGGCTGTGCCGGCCAGGCTTGCGACACGCTCGCGCGGCCGCATCAGTTTCGAGCATGTGCGCTTTCGCTACTCCTCGCGGCCCGAGACCTACGCGCTGCACGATTTTTCCCTCGAGGTGCACAGCGGCGAGACCATCGCCATCGTGGGTCCCTCCGGCGCGGGCAAGAGCACCAGCCTGCAGCTGCTGCTGCGCTTCTACGATCCGGAGAAGGGGCGCATCTGCATCGATGGCGTCGATATCGCGAGCCTGGATCCGCAGGATCTGCGCCGCCAGATCGGGCTCGTGCCGCAGGAGACCATGCTCTTTGGCGCGAGCGCACGCGAGAACATCGGCTATGGACGACCTGGCGCGAGCGACGAGGAGATCGAGAGCGCGGCGCGCGCGGCTGCAGCCGAGGAGTTCCTGCGCACACTGCCGCAGGGCTACGACACCTTCCTCGGCGAGCGCGGCACGCGCCTGTCGGGCGGACAGCGCCAGCGCATCGCCATCGCGCGAGCCATCCTGAAGGATCCCCCGATCCTGCTGCTCGATGAGGCCACCAGCGCGCTCGACGCCGAATCCGAGCGGCTGGTGCAGGCGGCGCTCGCGCGGCTGATGCGCGGACGTACCACGCTGGTGATTGCGCACCGCCTCGCCACGGTTCTGAAGGCCGATCGCATCGTGGTGCTCGAGGCCGGACGCATCATTGCCGTGGGCAATCACAGTGAGCTGCTGCGGGCGAGCCCGCTGTACGCGCGCCTGGCGGCGCTGCAACTGGGCACCGCCCCGCACCCGGCGCTCGAAGCGCTCGCAGGCGCCTAGCGCACTGGCAGTGGCCGCCGCGACGATACCGCCGGAAGGGCCGGGGCAGGTGCGCGACAATCCCGAGCGTCGACGCTTCGAGCTGCCGCTCCCCGCCGCGCGCCCCCCGGGCGCCGCTGCCATGGCTTTCATCAACTATCAGGATCGGCCGGTCTCGCCGGGCGCTCCCGGGGCGGCGCGGGTGCGCATCCTGACGCACGCGGAGGTGCCGGCGGGGCTGCGTGGCGCGGGCATCGGGGCACAGCTCACCCGCGGGACACTGGATCTTCTGCGCGCCCGTGGCGAGCGCATGGTGCCGCGCTGCCCGTTCGTCGTCGATTTCATCCGTCGCCATCCCGAGTATCTGGATCTCATCGCCGACTGAGACCTGAGGCGGCGCGCCGGTAGCGTTACAGGCTCAGTCGTCGAGCGCCGTGCGCGCGCGGCGCAGATCCGCGAGCAGCTCCCCATAGCTTTGCTCGCGCTGGCGCGGGTCCGGAGCCCGCAGCACCGCCGAGGGGTGCCAGGTCGCGAGCGCCCGTGCAGCCAGCGGCGTGGGTGTGAGCTGCCCGCGCGACTTCGTGACCCGAAACGATGGGCCGAACACCGCCTTGGCGGCGGTGGCTCCCAGGCACACGATCAGCGCCGGATGGATGGCCTCGATCTCCGCCAGCAGCCAGCGGCGACAGGCATCGATTTCGCGCTGCGCGGGGGTCTTGTGCAGTCGCCGCTTACCGCGTGGCTCCCATTTGAAGTGTTTGACGGCATTGGTCACGTAGCAGACTTTGCGATCGATGCCCGCCTCGGCCAGTGCGCGATCGAGCAGCTGGCCGGCCGGCCCGACGAACGGATGACCCTCCAAGTCCTCGCGATCCCCGGGCGTCTCCCCGATGAGCATCACGCGCGCGTGCGCCGCGCCCTCGCCGAAGACGGTCTGGGTGGCCTGTTTGTACAGCTCGCAGGCCGTGCAGCTGCGTGCCTGCTCGCGCAGCTGCCCGAGCTTGCCGCCGCCGCGCTCGCTCACGCCTGCGAGACGCTGTCATCTGCCCGTACGAGCACCGCCACCGGCAGCGTCGTGAACAGCTCGGTGGCCGCGATGCCATCGGCGCCCCCCCTGAGCTCGCGAGCGCTGAGCAGATCCCGCCAGCCGATGGCCGACAGGGCCGGCGGCAGCGCAATGCGCGTGTCGGGCTGAAAACCCTGCTCCCCGCGGCGGTGCGGGAAGCGCGCGACGCAGCACACCAGTGCCTGCTCGGCGCGCGTGCGTGCAAAGGCGCACACTTCCTCAGCCTGGCTGCCGGTGACGGACAGCGGCTGATAATCCCCGGTGGCAAAGAGCTCGGCGCGCGCAGCGCGCGCCTGCAGCAACGTCTGCGTGATCGCAAGCTTGATGCGCCCGTCGTGCCAGGCTGCGAACCAGCGCGCCAGGGTTGCGGCACGGTCCTGCCGCAGCGCTGCCTGGCACTCCTCGAGCAGCCGCGCGCGCACCTCGTAATCGACCGGTGTGCGGTTGTCCGGATCGACCAGGGAGAAGTCCCACAGCTCCATGCCGTTGTAGATATCGGGGACGCCGGGGCAGGTCAGGGCGAGCACGCTCTGCACCAGGCTGTTGTGCATGCCAAGGGCGGCCAGGCGACGCGCGAAGGGCAGAAAGGCACCCAGAAAGGCCGGGGCACGATTGCCGCTCAGCGCGGCATCGATCAGTCCCATCATGGCCTCCTCGTACTCGGCCATCGGGAACGCCCAATTGGTGTGTACGCGTGCCTCGCGCATGGATTTGGTCATGGCCGCGTGGATACGCTCGCCGTAGGCGCGCAGCGCCGCGCTGGCAGGGCTGTGCGGGGACTCCGTGTCCGCCGGCTGGATGTCCAGCAGCTCCCCGGGCCAGCTGCCCAGCAGCATCTGATACAGCAAATACTCATCGTTGCGGTCCGGTCGCAGTGCCTCGCCAGCGGGGGCGGCGGGGCCGCGCAGGATGCGCGACCACACCGGCAACTGCTCGCGCCACTCGCCGGCGAGCCCCGACAGCGCTGCCAGGCGCGCACGCGCATCCGCGCCGCGCTTGGTGTCGTGCGTGGCCAGCGCCAGCATGGAGTGCGGCCAGCGCTGCGCGCGCTGCTGATTGGCGTGATGGAAGGCGCCGACGGTGCCGCCGAAGCGGTCCGGGTCGCCCCCGACCTCGTTGAGCGCAATGAGGCGGTTGTAGCGATAGAACGCCGTGTCTTCCGTGCCCTTGGCGTCCACCGGGCCGCTGTACTGCTGCAGGCGCATCGCCGTGCGCAGCAGCGCCTGATAAGAGAAGCCGCTGCGGGGCTGGCCCAGCAGCCTGCCGGTGAGCACCTGCTCGAGAAAGCCGAAGACACTCGGGTCGATCTCGGTTTCGTTGCGGCGCGCACGCGCCAGCGCCCAGTCGATATCGCGCTGATCTGCGCCATCCAGCTCGCCGCTGGCATCCAGATAGGTGCGATAGACCGGGAAGCAGGCGATGATCTCCTTCATGGCCCGGCGCAGCAGGTTCTGGGTGAAGTCAGTGGTGCGAGGGTTCTGCCGTGCCAGACGTGCCATGTCACGCGAGATCATGTTGAGCTCGCCCGCCATCTCGTTCTCCATGATGTGCAGCTTCGCGAGCCGCGCAATCTCGGCGTAGCGGCGCTGCTCGCCGGAGAACTCGACATAGGTATCGGTGAAGGCGCGCTCCGCGGACGGGTCCACCAGCAGCGCGAGGGCCTGGTTCAGAAAGTCATAGCCGGTGGTGCCGTGGATCGGCCAGTCCTCGCGCAGCCGCTCGTGGGACGAGAGGATCTTCTCCACCACCAGATAGAAGGGGCTCTCGGGACGGCGCGGCCCGAGCCGGCGCGACAGTCGTTTGAGATAACCCTTCGGGTCGTACAGCCCGTCGATGTGATCGATGCGCAGCCCGTCGATCAGGCCCTCGCGCACCAGACGCAGCACCCGCTGGTGCGCATGGTCGAACACCTCGGGCAGCTCCATGCGCAGGCCCGCCAGATCGCTGATATTGAAGAAGCGCCGGTAATTGATGTCGTCGGCGGCGACGCGAAAGTGCGCCAGGCGCCAGTGCTGTCGCTGGATCAGCTGGTGCAGGGGTTGCCAGGAGTCGGGCTCGCCCTCACGTCCAGCGAAGCGCGCGAGCGCGGCGGCGAGCGCACTGGCCGACTCGGGATGCTCGCGCGCCTCAGTGGCCAGGCGCGCTTTGAGCTCGGCGGCGCGCCGCGGCAGCTGGCCGCGCGCATTGGGCAACCAGGCGAAGGCATCCGAGAGATGCTCGAGCCGCAGGCTCCCGTCGGTGAAGATGCGCGCGTAGTCCGGCGGCCAGATCGGCAGCTTATGCGACTCATACGCCCATACCGAGAAGCTGCCCTCCTGTTCATCAAAGCGCAGTTGCAGCGCTCCGCGCTCGAGCTCCACGCCGTACTGATCGCCCAGCAGCGGCACCAGCAGCTTGTCGTGCAGATAGCGACGCGCAGGATCCCACTCGATGTCGAACCAGCCGGCATGCGGTGCATCGGGGCCGAACTCCAGCACCTCGAGCCATAAGGGATTGTCTGCGCCGCCCACGCCCATGTGGTTGGGCACGAAATCCAGCACGTGGCCAAGCTCGTGGCTTTGCAGCGCCGCGCACATGTTCTGGAACGCTGCCGCATCGCCGAGCTCGGGATTGAGCTCGCGGTGATCGACGATGTCATAGCCGTGCGGACTGCCGGGCCGGGCCTTCAGGTAGGGCGAGAAATACGCATGACTGACCCCGAGCGCCTGCAGATAGGGAGCGAGCGCCGCGGCGCGCTCGAAGCCGAAGCCGTTATGCAGCTGCAGGCGGTAGGTGGCGCGTGGAATCATGCGCTCATCGCGGCTCGAGCCAGCAGCGCACGCTCCAGGGCGCGAGGCGCTCTCCCTCGGGTGCGTGCCCCTGCTGCCAGAGCAGCAGCTCTGCGGCCGGCGGCTCGAAGCCCGGCGCCGGCGCCTCATGCAGGTTCACTGCGAGCGCGAGTCGCTCGGGCTCACCGCTTGCACCCGCCGCACAATCCCATTCGAGCTGCACGGCGCGTGGCCCGAAGCTGCGAAAGCGGGCCGCGCGAGCAATGGCAGGCAGGCGCGGCACGATCTCGCGCGTGCGCAGCGCCAGCAGCTCCCGGTACCACTCGAGCCATGCGGCATGCTCGGGCGAGCGCAACGCCTGCCAGTCGAGCTTGCTCGCCAGAAAGGTGGTTTCCGCCAGCGGGTCTGGAATCCGCTCGCGCGCAGCAGGGTCCTGGAAGGCCGAAAAGCGTGCGAACTCTGCGCGCCGTCCGTCGCGCACGTGATCGGCAAGCTCGGAGCCGAAATCGCAGAAGAACTGAAATGGCTGCCTGCAGCCCCATTCCTCGCCCATGAACAGCATCGGGATCTGTGGCAGCAGCAGGTAGGTGGCTGCCACCGCGCGCAGCGCCGCGGGGGAGGCCAGCGCGCTCAGGCGCTCGCCGAAGGCGCGATTGCCGATCTGGTCGTGGTTCTGGATGAAGGCGACGAAGGCCGTCGGCGGCAGATGTGCGCTCGGCTCCCCGCGCCTGGTCCCACGATAGGGCATGTGCTCGCCCTGGAATGCAAACCCCTCGGCCAGCGCGCGGCCCAGCTGCACGCCTGCCTCGCGCGTGTAATCGGCGTAGTAACCCTCGGATTCGGCGCTGGCGGCCACGTGCAGCACATGATGGACGTCATCGTTCCACTGCGCATCATAATCGCGCGCTCGCCCCTGCCCGTCACGGGCGAGCCAGCGCGCCTGATTGTGTTCGTTCTCGAGCACCAGGTGTAGCTGCCTTGGCAGTTGCGCCGTGCGGATGCGCTGAGCGAGGGTCTGCAGAAAGTGCGGCTGCCCATCGTCGAGGATGGCATGCACGGCATCGAAGCGCAGGCCGTCGAAATGAAACTCGGTGAGCCAGTACAGTGCGTTCTGGCAGAAGAAGTCGCGCACCGTGGCGCTGCCCTCGGCATCGTAGTTGATCGCCGCGCCCCAGGGCGTGTGATGACGCTCGTTGAAGAACTGCGGCGCGTACAAAGGCAGGTAATTGCCCTCCGGACCGAAGTGGTTGTAGACCACGTCCAGCAGCACCATGAGCCCGCGCGCATGGGCGGCATCCACCAGCGCCTTGAGCTCCTCGGGCCGTCCGTAGCTGGCGTCGGGCGCAAATGGCAGTGTGCCGTCGTAGCCCCAGTCGCGCCGGCCGGGAAAATCCGCCAGCGGCATGAGCTCGATGCCCGTGACGCCGAGAGCCGCGAGGTGATCCAGCTGCCTCATCGCCGCGGCGAAGGTGCCTTCGGCGGTGAAGGCGCCCACGTGCAGCTCGTAGAGAATGGCCTCGTGCCAGGGCCGGCCGCGCCAGTCGGCATCCCCCCAGGCGTACGCCCCCGGATCGATGACCTCGCTCGGCCCATGCACATCCTCGGGCTGAAAGCGCGAGGCCGGATCGGGCACCGCGAGCCCGTCGGGCAGCAGGAAGTGATAGCGCGTGCCGGGACCGGCCTGGTGGCTGATGTGCTCGTACCAGCCCCCGGGGCCGGGGGTCATCGCCAGCGGGGGCGCGTCTCCCAGGACCAGGCCGATGCGCGGCTGCGCGGGCGCCCAGAGCCGAAAGCGTACCGCGCGCTCTGCCTGCGAAGGGCGGATGAGTTCCGCGCCGAAGAGGGCGGGCGCCGCTGCGCCGTCTGCCGGGCCCGGGCGCGCGGCCTGCTCCCCGCCGGCGCCGTGCACCGCCATCGGCCGCGCCGGCCTAAGGCTGCGCAGCGTGCGGGGTGTGTGCGCCCGTGCCGCCCAGGTTGCCCGGGCCAGCACCGGCGCCGGCGCCGTCGGAGCTCTGCGATTGCAACGCCGCCGGATATTTCTTCAGCTGCTCGCGGATCGCATGCAGCTCACGCTCCTCGATGATGCGGATGCCGCCGGGGCAGCGCATGGCGCGCTGAATCTCGCCCTGGCGCGCCAGCAGCCGCTGCAGGTCGGGCTGGCTGTCCAGCTGACTCTCCATATTCGTCCACCTCGTCGGAATACACCTGGCGGCAAGCGTGACAGTGCGAGGGTCGTTCCGCCGCTGGCGCTCGCCGCATCGTCGAGCCGGCGCATGCCCACACCGGGCGCGACGGCGCGCGCTCACGGCGCTACAACCCGCGAAAGATGCCGTTGACGATGTCCTCACCGATGCCCATACCCGCGCCCAGCCCCAGGCCGCCGAGCATGGTGCCGAAGAAGCCGCCTCCGCCGCCGAAGGCAGGCGCCTGCATCCAGCCGCGCGGCTGCAGCGTTGGCTGGGGGTGGCTCTGCATCTGGGCCTCCAGGCCCTGGATGTACTGTGCCATCTGCTGCAGCATCAGCTGCGTCGATTGGCCGAAACCGGCGATGCCCATGCCGATCTCGCGCAGATCCATGTTGAGCTCGCGCGCGCTGGCCGCATCCTTGGCATTGGCGGAAATCTTGGTGGCGAGGGCCTGCAGCTGCTGGGCGAGCGCCTGCATCTGCTTCTGCATCTGAGCGGTCTGCTGCTGCGCCAACTGGTAATCCATGCGTCGTCTCCGCGTTGAAAACGCTACTGTAGTCATTGGACCGGTGCGGCTGCAAAACGATCCCGCCGGGGCAGGGACGGCCGCTACAATCGCGCCCTGGAGTGGGCCCCGGGAGGCGGGCATGGGATTCGCAGTGCGGTCGGGAGTGCGCCTGTATTGGCGGCTGGAAGGCGCGAGCGATCTTCCCGTGCTGGTGCTGCTGCATCCGCTGGGCAGTGACCTCAACTCCTGGGATCGGGTGCTGCCCTGGCTGACGCGGCAGGTGCGGGTGCTGCGCATGGACTTCATCGGCCATGGCGCCTCGGATACCCAGCCGGGCGATCACTCCCTGCAGAGCCTGGCGGCCGATGTGCTCGCCGTGATGGATGCAGCGCGCGTGTCACGCGCCGCGATCTGCGGCCTGTCCCTCGGCGGCATGGTCGCGATGGCGCAGGCGCTCAACGTCCCCGAGCGCATCAGCGCCCTGGTGTGTGCCTGCACCTCGGCGAGGATGGATGCGAAGCTCTGGGCCGAGCGCATCGCCACGATCCGCTCGCAGGGACTCGCCGCCGTGGCCGATGCAGCGATGCAGCGCTATTTCTCGCCCCACTTCGCGCAGGCGCATCCCGAGGTCACCGGCACGATCCGCACGGCACTGCTGGGCATGGACGCGGAGGGCTACGCGGGCTGCGCCGCGGCGATTCGCGACATGGATCTTGTTCCGCGCCTCGGACAGATCCGCGTGCCCACGCTCGTGATCAGCGGACAGTACGATGTTTCCACGCCCCTGCGGGGCCATGGCGAGCAACTGCTCGCGGGCATTGCCGGCGCTCAGGGGTGCGAGCTGCCGGCCGCGCACTTCGCTGCGCTCGAGATGCCCGAGGCGTTTGCCGACAGCGTGTGCGAGTTTCTCGCGAGCAGCGACGTGACAGGTCATTGACGGTGATAGCGGAGAGCCAACGGGTATGACGGGCAACACGGGCAAGGCAGGCAGGACAGTGCGCACGCGCGAGGAGGATATCGGTGCGGTGGGTGAGCATTTCCTGGTGGGTCTGCGCCCCTCACCGACGCTCGATGCGCGCGATCGGGCGCTGCTCGGGGAGCTGCGACCGGCCGGCGTGGTGCTCTTCAAGAGCAACTTCCGGCACGATCTGCCCTACCTCGACTGGTTGCCCATATGGGCGCGATTGCTCGAGGAGGTGCGCGCGGCCATCGGGCGCGAGCGCATCCTCATCGCCATTGATCACGAGGGCGGCCGCGTCTGCCGCACGCCGCCGCCCCTGACACGTTTCTCCTACGCCGCGCACTGGGCGGCCCACGCGAGCGCGGTGGGCCGTGCGATGGGCATC
>DATBPG010000024.1:0-9927 GCA_036561485.1 Steroidobacteraceae bacterium
GCTACCGTTTCTGATCATTGCGGGTGTCCTGGCCGTGGCGCTTGCCGTATTCGCTATTTTTTGGAATCGCGGCCCGAGGCTGGTTGCGACCGCCCCCACGCAGCAGGCCGGTTTTCGTGAAGCCTTTGCGCTGCTGGGTCGAGCGCGCACCGGACTGGGTGCGCTGGCGATCTTCGTCTATGTGGGCGCCGAGGTGACCATCGGCAGCCTCATGATCAACTACCTCATGTCCTCTCGCACCCTCGGATTGGCGGCGGTCACGGCGGGACGCATGGTGTCGCTCTACTGGGGCGGCGCGATGGTCGGACGGCTGGTGGGATCGGCGCTGCTCCGGCGCGTCAATGCCAGTGCTCTGTTATCGCTCTGCGCGATCGGTGCGGCTGTTCTGGCGACGCTGTCCGCATTGTCGAGTGGCGCTCTGGCCGCGGCCGCGGCGCTGGCGGTGGGACTGTTCAACTCCATCATGTTCCCCACCATCTTCTCACTCTCGATCGAAGGGCTCGGTGAGCGTGCGCCACAAGGGGCGGCGCTGCTGTGTCTTGCGATCGTCGGTGGAGCGGTCATACCGCCGCTGGCGGGTCGGGTAGCCGATCAGGCCGGCCTCTCGGTCTCGCTGTTCGTGCCGGTGCTCTGTTACGTGTGGATCACGATCTTCGGCGTACTCACGCGCACACGCGCCCTTGCCGTAAACGCCTGATCGGGCCAGCGCTGCGAGCCTGCGCTGGCGATCTCGGGGCTGTCACAGTGCGACGGTGCCGCAGCCGAGCTCGATGACATCGCCTCCCACTGCTATGCGGCCGGCGGTATCGACATCGAGTTGCAGACGCGAGGGTCGGCCTGTCTGTGCGCCCTGCGCGATCTGCAGATGGCAGGGCAGCGTGCGCGCCATCGCCTGCCACCATCCCCCGAAGTTTGCGGTGGCGGAGCCGGTGGCCGGATCCTCGAGCACCGCCGTGCCCTGCGGGAAGAAAAAACGTGCGAGCGCGGTGCCCCTGCCTTCCAGGGCGAACACATAGGCCATCCCCTGGCCGTCCTCGCTGCGGCAATCCTCGAACAGATCGGCCCGTGCCGAGGCGCGCCGCACGGCCTCGGGGGTTGCCAGCGGCACGATGAGCTGCTCCTTGCCGGCATTGACCCAGAGCGGGCGCTCGCCCAGATCCTGTGGCGACAGTCCCAGCCCGGTCGCCAGCCGCTCGCGCGTCACGTTGATCTCGCGCCAGCGTGCAGGGCGTGCCGTGAGCGTCCAGTGCGAACCCTGGGCGCTCACTGGAATGAGGCCCGCTGCCATCTCGAGCGTGAGCTGATCGGCGCCCAGGCCCAGACTGCGGGAAACCGCGGCACTGCCGAGGGTGGGGTGTCCCGCGAACGGCAGCTCGTAGCGTGGTGTGAAGATGCGCACGAGCGCCTGCGCCTGCGGTTGGGTGGGCGGCAACAGGAAGGTGGTTTCCGACAGATTGAATTGCCGTGCCAGGCGCTGCATGAGCTCATCGGACAGGCCGCGGCCGTCCTCGAAAACGCACAGCGGATTACCGCTCAGCGCATCCCCCGCCAGCGCAAAGACGTTCAGCAGCCGATAGCGCAGCGTCTGCATGGTCGCTCCCGGGGTTCCGTGCTGTTCGTATTACTCGCGCTGCGCCGGGTGCTCGCGCTGTGCACCGTGCTCATCGGCGCCCGCGGCGCTGCCCGGGGCGTTCGCCTGTGCCTGATGATGCGCGCGCCTGGCCGCCTCGATCTCGCGGCGGCGCGAAGGTCGCTCGGCGAGGATCCACACCGCCAGATCCCAGACGTTATGAATGCCGATGAACACCAGCAGCAGCGCCGACAGGCCGATCAGGTAGCCGGCCGCGGCCGAATCAAACCATACGAGCCCGGCGCCACTGCCGAGCAGCGCATAACCGAGCAGTGGCAGCGCGCCGTTCCAGATCCAGTCCTGCAGCACCGGCGCGTAATCGCGGCGGTCCATGTGCGCCATGCGATACATCGTCGTCAGCGTATGGCTGACGCCGAAGACTGCGCTCGCCAGCGCGAGGATGCCAAGGCTCATCACGGTCTGCCGCGGCACGCTGCACATCGCCGTGATCCACAGGGCGGAGCTGAAGTGGATCACCGTGGGGGACACAAAAGTCTTCAGGCCCGACAGGTGCGTCATGTTGGCATCGGCAGCCAGCGCCACGACGACGAAGGTGAGGCCGGTCAGCGCTGCCGCGGCGGACCCCAGGATGACATAGAAGTTTTCCCAGCCCGCCAGTGCCGGCAGTGCGCTCATGCAGCGCCCGGGCGCGAAGGGCCGATGCCCGCAGCCTCACGGCCACAGACGGCCAGCGGCTCGACCGATTCGATGACCCCGCCTGCAAGACAGCGCTGCGCCTCGTAGAGCACCGCGTATTGACCGGGTGTGGCGGCGCGCTGCGGCTGCTCGAAGCGCACTGCGGCGCCGCCGTCCGGCAGCGGCTCGACCCAGGCGCTCTGGGGGGGCTGGCGGTGCCGCAGTTGAACGCTGGCGCGAAAGGGCGCCGCGCGCGAGCGGCACAGCCAGTTGAGCTCGCCGACGCGAACCGCGCCGGCCTCGAGCTCGCGCTGCTGGTGACGCTGCACGACGATCAATGCGTTTCGCTCGGCCAGCTTCCCGAGCACGTACCAGGGCTCGGCGGGCAGGCCGCGTGCACCGCCCACGGCGAGGCCGGCGCGCTGCCCCAGCGTATAGAAGGGCAGTCCGCGATGGGTACCGAGCAGCCGCCCGTCAACCGTTTCGATCGGGCCGGGGGTTTCAGGCAGGTACTTTTCCAGAAACTGCGCGAACGGGCGCTCGCCAATGAAGCAGATCCCGGTACTGTCGGGTTTGTCGTGAATGCGCAGCCCCGCGCGGCGTGCGAGTTCGCGCACGGCGCTCTTGCGCAGCTCCCCGAGGGGAAAGAGCACCCGCGCCAGGCGCGCACGCGGCACCGCGTGCAGAAAATAGCTCTGGTCCTTGGACTCATCCGCGGCGCGGGCGAGCAGCGGACCCTCGGCATCGGACAGGCGCCTTGCATAGTGCCCGGTCGCAAACCACTCCCCGCCCAGTCGCCGGATGTAGTCGAGGCACAGTCCGAATTTGATTTCACGATTGCACAGCACATCCGGATTGGGCGTGCGGCCGGCGCGATACTCGCGCAGGAAGTGGGCAAACACCTGCGCGCGATACTGCTCGGCGAAACTGACCCGATGCAGCACGATGTCGAGCTCGCGAGCGATGCTGCGCGCATCCTGATAATCCTGGGCCGAGGTGCAGTAGCTGTCCTGCTCGTCCCAGTTGCTCATGAACAGCGCTTCGACGGCATAGCCGGCCTCACGCAGCAGCAGCGCGGCCACGGCCGAGTCCACGCCGCCGGAGAGCCCGACGATGACGCGCGTGCCGGGAGCGGGCATACCGCTGGCGCTCATGGATCCGCCTGCGCGGGCGCGCTGCGTGGGAGTGCCCCCTGCAGCAGGTCATCCGCCACGGCACTGAGCGGCAGACGCTGCCCTGCCAGGAAGTCATCGATGCAGCGCAGGACCAGCGGGGTGCGCAGCTCGCTGCGGCGCGCGTCGAGCTGCGCGCGCGACAGCCAGTGGGCGGCCAGCACCGGGGGATCGAGCGTGCGCTGTGCTTCGTGCGTGCTCACCGAACCGGTGAAGGCGATGCGCAGGGTGCTGTGACCGCGGGCGCTGCGCCACAGATACAGGCCCAGGAGCGCCTCGGGCTCAAAATGCCAGGCGCTCTCCTCGAGGGTCTCGCGAATCACCGCCGCGCGCAGCGACTCGCCGTCCTCCACATGGCCTGCCGGCTGATTGAGCACCAGCCGACCGCCAATGCGTTCCTCGACGATCAGAAAGCGGCCCGCGCGCTGCACCAGCGCGGCGACGGTTACATCGGGTTTCCAGACCATGCGAAAGCATAGCGCATGGCCCGAGCTGCACGGCGTGCCTCAACGGCGCGCGACGCGTACCTCGGGCTCTTCGCCGCCGCTGGCGTGCCAGACGGCGTCGAATTCCTGCAGGAACTGACGTGCAATGGGCGGGTTGTTGAAGCCGGCGATGCCCTCGGAACGATCCGCTCGCAGCCGATAGACGATCGCCCGGTCATCGGCAATGCAGTAGGCGGCTGTCAGGGCCTGATACTGCGGGGCGCGCACGCGGATCTCCAGGTAGCTGGTGAGCCGGTGCGCCATCGCAATGAAGTGATTGGCGCCGCTGACCAGCCGCGCCTGATCGCGAATCAGCACGCGCACCTTGGCGAAGCTGTGGCCGAGCACGAAGCGTTTGAGAATGTCGAGCAGCGGCGCCTGGTCGTAGATGTCGGGCTCGAGGTCCGGGGTCATGATCGAGATGAGCCGCTGTCCGCTGGCCGCCACGGTCTCGGTCGCGGTGCGCACCTCCTCGAGGGTGGTCAGCACATGCAGCGTCTCGGCCGCCGGCTCGCGCGCGCGGCTCGGTTGAGCGGCCAGCGTGCCCGACGGCGCGTCCTCGAGCGCAAAGCTCGCAAGCCCCGCGCTGGTGGTTTTGAGCGAATTTCCCCGGGTGGCTGTCATTTGCCGGACCATGGTAGAGACAGCCCGGCCCGCAAATTGCCAAGCGAGTCACAGTTATCACGGCTGCGGCGCACGGATGCGCGCAAATGCCGCTCGCGCCGGAACTGGACCGCCCGTCAGGGTCCTTCCGCCGCATAGCGGTGCGCAAGCTCGGCGGCCAATCCGACATATTGTGCCGGGGTCAGGGCGGCCAGCCGTTGCCGCTCGGAAGCCGGCAGCGGCAGGCGCTCGATCAGCTCGCGCAGTGCCTGGGCGTCGACTTCCCGGCCGCGCGTGAGCTCGCGCATGAGCTCGTAACCGCCCGATACGCCCGCCGCCCGAAGCACGCTCTGCACCGCCTCGGCCAGCGTCGCATGCGCCACGGCCAGATCCGCCGCCAGCCGCTCCCGGTCGGGAGAGAGCTTGGCCAATCCACGCTGCAGGGCCTTCCAGCCGATCAGGGTGTGCGCCAGTGCGACGCCGAGATTGCGCAGCACGGTGGAATCGGTGAGATCACGCTGCCAGCGCGAGATCGGCAGCTTGTCGGCAAAGAAGCGCAGCAGCGCGTTGGCCATGCCGAGGTTGCCCTCGGCGTTCTCGAAGTCGATCGGGTTGATCTTGTGCGGCATCGTCGAGGAGCCAACTTCTCCGGCCGCGGCGCGCTGGCGCAGGTATCCGAGAGAGATGTATCCCCACAGATCGCGACACAGATCGATGAGGATGACATTGACGGCGGCGCACGCATCGCAGTATTCGCCGATCCAGTCGTGCGGCTCGATCTGCGTGGTGTAGGCATTGAATTGCAGCTGCTGCGCGCTGACGAACTCGCATGACAGCGCCAGCCAGTCGATATCGGGACGCGCGATGCGGTGCGCGTTGTAGTTGCCGACCGCACCGTTCCACTTGCCCAGCGCCTGCACGGCCGCAAGCCGCCGCCGCGCGCGCGTTACACGCGCAGCAACGTTGGCCATCTCCTTGCCGAAGGTCGTGGGGCTCGCCGCCTGTCCGTGTGTGCGCGCCAGCATGGGCAGCTCGGCGTGCTCGCGTGCCAGGGTCTCGAGCAGCGCGCCCACGCGCTCGAGTTCGGGTAACAGCACCGTGCTGCGCGATGCCGACAGCAGGCGCGCGTAGGCGAGGTTGTTGATGTCCTCGGAGGTGCAGCCGAAATGCACCAGCTCGAGCGCAGCCGCGCCGGCACCGGCCACTGCGAGGCAATCGCGCACGTAGTATTCGACCGCCTTGACGTCATGATTGATGCGCGCCTCGATCGACTTGATCGCGGCCGCGGCATCGGCCGGCGGCTCCTGCGCCAGCTGCGCGGCCGCCGCCAGCACGCCCGCAGCCACCGGCGCTTGAATCAATCCGCGCTGCGGATCCGCCAGCAGCTGAAACCACAGCGCCTCGATGCGCACGCGCTCGCGCATGAGCGCTGCCTCGGAGAAGTAGGCACGCAGCGGCGCGGCGGCCGCGGCGTAGCGCCCATCCACGGGGGAGAGGGCAGAGAGGCTGGATGCTTCCATGGAGGGCGCGGTCGGAATGGTAGACTCATGATAACGCAGATCGGAGCATCAGCATGACCGCCGCCTCGTTTCGTCTCGAACGCGATAGCATGGGGGAGCTGCAGGTTCCCGCCGATGCGCTCTGGGGAGCCCAAACTCAGCGCGCCGCACAGAATTTTCCCATCAGCGGCTATCGCATGCCGCGCGCCTTCATCCGCGCGCTCGCACTCATCAAGCAGGCGGCGGCCGCAGCCAATGCACGTCTGGGCCTGCTCGACACCGAGCTTGCCGTGGCCATCGCAGGCGCGGCCACGCAGGTGGCGGCAGGCGAGCACGATGCGCACTTCCCGCTCGATGTGTTCCAGACCGGCTCGGGCACCAGCACCAACATGAACGCCAATGAGGTGATCGCGCATCTGGCCGTGCGCTCCGGTCACCGTGTGCATCCGAACGATCACGTCAACATGAGCCAGAGCAGCAACGACGTCATCCCGACGGCCATTCACGTGGCAGCAGCGCTGCTGCTGAGCGAGGGGCTCATTCCATCACTCAATCACCTCGCACATACGCTGCACGACAAGGAGCGCGAGCTCGCCGGCATCGTCAAGACCGGACGCACGCACCTGATGGACGCCATGCCCCTGACGTTCGCGCAGGAGCTCTCCGGATGGCGGGCGCAGATCGACAATGGGGTGTCGCGCCTCAAGGCCTGCGAGCCGCGACTGCTGTGCCTGGCTCTGGGCGGCACCGCGGTGGGCACGGGCATCAATGCACATGCCGAATTCGGCGCGCAAGCCTGCCAGGAGCTGCGGCGGCTCACGGGCATCGCCTTTCAGCCCAGCCGCAACTACTTCGAATCGCTTTCCACCCAGGACGCGGCGGTCGAGCTGTCCGGTCAGCTCAAGGTCATCGCCGTGAGCCTGATGAAAATCGCCAACGACCTGCGCTGGATGAACAGTGGCCCGCTCGCGGGACTGGCCGAGATCGCGCTGCCGGCGCTGCAGCCTGGCAGCAGCATCATGCCCGGCAAGGTCAATCCGGTGATCGCCGAGGCCACCACCATGGTGGCCGCGCAGGTCATCGGCAACGATGCGGCCATCACCGTTGGCGGGCAGTCGGGCAATTTCCAGCTCAATGTGATGCTGCCGATGATCGGATACAACCTGCTCGAGAGCATCCGCCTGCTCGGCAACGTCGTGCGGCTGCTGGCCGACAAGGCGATCGCGGGCTTCACGGTCAACCGCGCGCGCCTTGCCGAGGCGCTCGAGCGCAACCCCATTCTCGTCACCGCGCTCAATCCCGTCATCGGCTACGAGAAGGGGGCGGCCATCGCCAAGCAGGCGTATGCCGAGGGTAAACCGATTCGCGAGGTGGCCGCAGCGATGACCGGCCTGCCGCGAGAGCAGCTCGACCGGCTGCTCGATCCGGCCGAGCTCACCCGCGGCGGCGTCGGCGCCGGCGGCAGCGCGGGCGGCTGAGCCTGGCAGGCGATTGGGGCAGGCAGCAGGCGTGGCGGCGCAACTACGCGAAACGGATCAGCAGCTGCCGAGCGACTGGCTGGATCGACTGCGCCGGCAACTGCGCGGCACGCCCGAGCACGAGCTGTCGCATTGCTTCTACGGGGGGCCGCTCGCGGAAGTGCCGCAACGGCTGCGTGCCGAGCTCGCAGCCGCGCTGCCCGAGCCGCTGCAGGCGGCTGCGGTACTGGTGCCGATCGTGCTGCATCCGGATGGGCCCAAACTGCTGCTGACCGTGCGCGCCAGCCACCTGCGCCACCACGCCGGCCAGATCAGCTTCCCCGGCGGTCGAATGGAACCGGCGGATCGCGATCCAGCCGCGACGGCGCTGCGTGAGACGGCCGAGGAGCTCGGCATTGCACCGGCGCTCATCGAACCGCTCGGCTATCTGACCGACCATGTCGTGCGCACCGGCTTTCGCATCACGCCGGTGGTGGGGCTGCTGCGTGCAGGGTTTACCCTGACGCTCGATCAGACCGAGGTTGCCGAAGCCTTCGAGGTGCCGCTGGACTTTGCGCTCGCGGCGACCAACTACCGCTCGCAGCGCCGGACATTGCGCGAGGTCGAGCTCGAGGTCTGGGAGATGCCCTACGGGGAGCATGTCATCTGGGGAGCCACGGCGGGCATGCTGGCGCAGCTGCGCCATGTGCTGCACGCCGCGCCCGGTCCGGATGCCAGCGGTGAGGTGCTCGGGTGACGGGTGGAAAGGCCGCCGATGAGCTCGACGCGCTGCTGACGCTCATGCGCCGCCTGCGCGACCCGGTGCAGGGCTGCCCGTGGGATCGCGAGCAGACCTTCGCATCGATCGCCCCCTTCACGGTCGAGGAGGCATACGAGGTGGCCGATGCCATCGACCGTGCCGACAGTGCGCGACTGCGCGATGAGCTCGGGGATCTGCTCTTCCAGGTGGTCTTCCACGCGCGCATGGCCGAGGAGCAGCGCCTGTTCGACTTCGCCGCGGTGGCCGCCGGCATTCGCGAGAAGCTGGTGCGCCGCCATCCCCACCTGTTTGCCGAGCCGCGCGAGGTGGCCGTCGCGGACCTGCACGTCTCCTGGGAGCAGCAGAAAGCGCGCGAGCGTGCCCAGTCGGGCCTGATCGGGGTGCTGTCGGATGTGCCGCGCTCCCTGCCGGCGCTGACGCGCTCCGCCAAGCTGGGCCGTCGCGCGCGGCGGGTGGGATTCGACTGGGGCGAGCCTGCCGCGGTCCGTGCCAAGATCGATGAGGAGCTCGCCGAGGCCGATGCGGCGCTGGCCGAAGGTCGGCCCGAGCGGCTGGCCGAGGAGATCGGCGATCTGCTGTTCACCATGGCCAACTGGGCGCGGCATCTGCAGGTGGATCCGGAGGCTGCACTGCGCGCCGCCGCCTCCAAGTTCGAACAGCGCTTCGAGCACATGGAGAAGCTGGCGGCGGCTCGTGGCCAGAGCCTCGAGCGTCTCTCCCCAGCGCAGTGGGATGCCCTCTGGCGCGAGGCCAAGGCAAGTGTCGCAGCGCGGTAACGATTCAGCGTCCGTTCACCGCTTTCTACGTAGCCTCTTGCTTTCGTACACTATGCTGCGCAGGGCAAGGGATGAGAGGGCTTCCGGGCAGGCACACAGATGGGTTACACGGCGCCGGCGCGCGCATCGCATTGACGGGCGCAGGTCTGTCACTGATGCTGGCGTTGATCGTCCCGTTTGCGCTGCTGTCACATCCGGCGCAGGGCGTGGTATTGCCGGGCAGCCCGCCCGCGGCGCAAGTGCAGGACGAGCGCACTATCGCCGATGGCCGCGGCGAAGTGGATCAGCGCCGGCACGAGCTCTCGCGCGCCGAGGCCGTTGCGCTGGTGCAGCGGCGCTACCGCGCGCGCGTGGTGCGCACGCATTTTATGCAGGATGCCAATGGTCGCCCGATGTACGAATTTCGCCTGCTGTCCGCCGGGGGCAAGGTCTGGACCGTGCGCATCGATGCGTATAGTGGCGCCGAGCTGCCCTGAGCGTACGGCGCGTCGCTGATGCGCATCCTGGTCGTCGAAGACGAGGCCGCGCTGCGCGAAGCGCTGAAGAGCGAGCTGTCCGCCGCCGGTTATACGGTGGATCTGGCCGTCGACGGTGAGGAAGGGCTCTATGCCGCGCTGGAATTTCCCATCGACGTCGCCATCGTGGATCTGGGGTTGCCGAAGCTTTCGGGACTTGAGTTGATTCGCAAGCTCCGAGCGCGCGGTAAGACCTACGGTGTGTTGATTCTGACGGCACGCGACCGCTGGCAGGACAAGGTGGAGGGTCTGCAGGCCGGCGCCGACGACTACGTCGCGAAGCCGTTTCATTTCGAGGAGGTGCTGGCTCGCCTGCAGGCGCTGCTGCGCCGGGCCGGCGGCTGGGCGAGCCCGGAGCTCAGGTGCGGCTCCG
>DATBPG010000025.1:0-2714 GCA_036561485.1 Steroidobacteraceae bacterium
CAGACCGGCGCGGGCTGCGCGCGCGCTTGCCGGATGCGGGCCGGCGTCGACGACGCGCGCTGCTCATACCGCAACCGGCGCACGGATGGCCGGATGATGCTGGTAATCCATGATCTCGATGTCCTCGTATACGTAGTCAAACAGACTCGGCGGACGGCGCGATAGCTGCAGCCTCGGCAGCGGATAGGGTGTGCGCGATAGCTGCAGATCGGCCTGCTCGAGGTGATTCAGGTAGAGGTGGCAATCCCCGCCGGTCCAGACGAATTCCCCGAGCGCCAGGTCGCACTGCTGCGCTACCAGATGCGTCAGCAGCGCATAGGAGGCGATGTTGAAGGGCACGCCGAGGAACAGATCGGCGCTGCGCTGATAGAGCTGGCAGGACAGGCGGCCGTCGGCGACATAGAACTGGAACAGCACGTGGCAGGGCGCGAGTGCCATCTTGGGCAGGTCCGCCACGTTCCAGGCACTCACCAGCAGCCGGCGTGAATCCGGCTGGGTGGAGAGCTGCTGCAGCAGCTGGCGGATCTGATCGATATGGCGTCCGTCCGCCGCCGGCCAGCTGCGCCACTGATAGCCATATACCGGTCCCAGCTCCCCGTTTGCATCCGCCCACTCGTCCCAGATGGTGACTGCGTGCTCGCGCAGCCAGCTGACGTTGGTCTCCCCGCGCAGGAACCAGAGCAGCTCGTAGATGACCGAGCGAAGGTGCACCTTCTTGGTGGTCACGAGGGGAAAGCCGGCCGCCAGATCGAAGCGCAGCTGTCGACCAAACAGCGACAGGGTGCCGGTGCCGGTGCGGTCCTGCTTGCGCGTGCCGTGCTCGCGCACCTCGCGTAGCAGCTCCAGATAGGCCTTCATGCGGGCATTGACGATCAGCGCGCCGAGCTGCGGTGCGCCGGCAGGTCCGCGGCCCGCGGGGGCGGCTGGCCGAAATTTCCGGAAGGGATGCGGTAATGGTACGCCGCCCACAGCAGCACGATGCCCGCCAGCAGCATCGGCAGCGACAGCAGCTGTCCCATGGTGAGCCAGCCGAAGGCCAGATAACCGATGCCCACGTCCGGCTCGCGCACGAACTCGACGCCGATGCGAGCCAGCGCATACCAGATGAGAAACAGGCCCGCTGGCGCGTAGCGCGGGCGCGGGCGACGCGTGAAGATCCAGAGGATCGCGAACAGCGCGAGCCCCTCGAAGAACGCCTCATAGAGCTGCGAGGGGTGGCGCGGCACCGGGGGGCCGCCGTTCGGATTGGGGACGAGAAATGCCCAGGGCACATTGGTCGGACGGCCCCAGAGCTCCCCGTTGATGAAGTTCCCGAGCCGCCCGCAGAACAGGCCGATCCCCGGCAACGGCGCGGTGAAATCGAACACATCGCCGATGTGACGTCCACGGCGCACGGCGAAGATCGCCACGGCCGCCAGCACGCCGAGCAGCCCGCCATGGAAGGACATACCGCCCTCCCAGATCTTCAGGGGATAGAGCGGATCGCCGCGCCACAACGGCAATCCGTAGAACAGCACGTAGCCGATGCGACCGCCGAGAATCACGCCCAGCATCGCGTAGAACAGAAAGTCATCCACATCCACGGCGCGCCAGCTGGAGGTAGGCTGGGCCGCGCGCCGACGTGCCAGCCACCAGGCGGCCGCAAACCCTATGAGATACATGATGCCGTACCAGTGCACGGCCAGCGGCCCGAGCTTGACGGCGATGGGGTTGATCCGCGGATAGACGATCATGTCCGCATTCTACCGGGTTGGCGCACGCGCTGCGTGCAACCGCGCGCAGCTATTCGCGAGTGACGCGACAGAAGAAAGCCTTCAGATAACGCGTCTCCGGGATGGCCGGATGTACCGGATGGTCCGGCGATTGCCCGCCGCTGTAGAGGACCTGTACGAAGCGTCCGGCGTGCCGTGCCGCGGCCTGAATGAGCCCCTGCAGCTCCTCGGCGGCCAGATGGTACGAGCACGAGCAGCTCACCAGCAGTGCATCGCGCTCGAGCAGGCGCATGGCGACCTCATTGAGCTTGCGATACGCCGCCTGGCCGCGCGCGAGGTCCTTTTTGCGCTTGATGAACGCGGGCGGATCGAGCACCACTGCATCGAAGCGCTCGCCGCGGCGCACGAGTTCATTGAGCGCCTCGAAAGCATCGCCACGCTCGGTGCTCACCACCACGCCATTGGCCCTGGCATTGCGACGCGCCACCTCCAGCGCCGCCTCCGACGCATCCACACACACGGCCTCGCGGGCCCCTCGCGCCAGCGCAGCGATGGCCCAGGCGCCCGCGTAGCTGCACACATCCAGTACCCGCGCGCCCGGGCTGATCATGCGGCGCCACTGTTCGCGATTGCCGGTTTGATCGTAGAACCAGCCGGTCTTCTGCGCGCTGGCGAGCGGCACGCTGAAGCTCAGATTGGCCTCCAGCACCGTGAGCGCCTCGGGCGCCCGGCCGATCGGCGTGAGCTGCTGGCGTGGCAACTGCTCGAGTTCGCGCGCCGCGCCGTCGTTTTTCCAGACCAGCGCGCTCGGCGCGACCACGCTCGCCACCGCCGCCTCGACCTCCCCGCGCAGCGCCTCCATGCCCGCGGTCGCGATCTGGCCGACGATGACCTCGCCGTAGCGATCCAGCACCAACCCCGGCAGGCCATCCGCCTCACCGAACACCCAGCGGTAATAGGGCGCGCTGTAGAGCCGCTCGCGCAGCGCCAGCGCGACACGCA
>DATBPG010000026.1:0-2879 GCA_036561485.1 Steroidobacteraceae bacterium
AAGTCTACTGCGGCTAAGACAGATAGCGATTGCGCGCGCGCCAATAGCGGATCAGCGCGTAACCTGTGGCCATGCCGCCCAGGTGGGCAAAGTGCGCCACACCCTGCGAGGTGCCAAAGACCCCGAGGGCCAGCTCCAGCACACCATACAGCGTCACGAACAGCCACGCCGGCATCGGTATCGGCGGAAACAGCAGCAGCAGCCGGCGATGCGGAAACGCCAGCCCATAGAACAGCAGCACCCCGAAGATGCCTCCGGAGGCTCCAATCGTCGGATAGGGCCCCGGATAAATCGCGTGCATGACGAACAATTGCGTCAGAGCCGCGCCGATGACGCACACGAAGTAATACAGGATAAAACGCCGTGGTCCGACCAATCCCTCCACATCCGGGCCAAAGATGAAGAGGGCGAACATATTGCCGAAAATGTGCCAGAAGCCGCCATGCAGGAAGGCATAGGTGATCAGCTGCCAGGGCTGGAACGGCGGGGTCCCATAGAGTTGGCTGCCTCGCCACGGCCACAGCGCGAAATCGACCAGCAGCCCCTGGCCGCCTGTCAACCACTGCAGGCCAAAGACGATGACATTGGCGAGAATGAGCGCCCGCACCACGGGCGTGAGATTGCGAAACATTCAGCTCCAATCGACCGGACAGTCGCAGTAATACTGCATTCTGCCATCAGGAGAGCCCGATCATGTATGCCCCGCTTGCCTTGCGCGCATTTCAACGCCACTTCGGCCGTACCGTTACCGTGCTGGTGCTGCTGGGCCTATCCGGCTGCATCAGCACCGCCCTGATCGAGCGCTGGAAGGATCCGAGCTTCAGCGGCCCGCCGCTGAACAAGGTGCTGGTGGTCGGCGTTCAGAGGGACGCGGGACAGCGGCGCGTGTGGGAAAGCTCCATGGTGGACGCCCTGATGCGCCAGCACATTGCAGCGACGCCCTCTTATGTGCTGTTCCCGGACAAGGCACCTAGCCCGGACCAACTATCAGCGGCCGCGGTCCGCCAGGGCTTCGATGGCGTGCTGGCCTCGCACTTCGCCGGCGCGAGCCGCCGCGTCTACTGGGTGCCCGATGACATCGGTTTCGGCTGGCATCGTCGCTATTTTGGCTACTGGAATGACATCTACGACCCCGGCTTCGTCCAAAGCGACTATCGAACCGATTACCAGACCGACGTCTTCACCGTGGCACCAGGCGGCGGCAAGCTGATCTGGACCGGCCTCACCCGCAGTGTCGATCTAAGCTCCACGACCGCCACCACCGATCAGATCAGCCGCGTGCTGGTGCCGGATCTGCTCACAGAAGGCATACTGCGGTCCAATTGAGCCGCCGCCGGGCCGCACTTTGAGTGATACCGCCTCCCCTGCTGCGTGCGTGCGCGCGACAGAATCCAGCTTGGTCGAGCGCATCGATGCGCTGCTGCCGCAGACGCAGTGCACGCGCTGCGGCTACGACGGCTGCCGCCCGTATGCCGCGGCGATTGCCGAGGGTCGCGCGCCGATCAACCGCTGTCCTCCGGGTGGCCAGGCCGGCATCGATGCACTGGCCGATCTGCTGGGATGTCCTCCCCTGCCACTGGACCCGCAGTGCGGCCCCGAAGGCGACGCCGGTGTCGCCTGGATCGACCCTCTGGCCTGTATCGGCTGCGCGCGCTGCCTGCCGCCCTGCCCGGTCGACGCCATCATCGGCGCCCAGCGCTATCTGCACACGGTGGATGCACCGCGCTGCACCGGGTGCGAGCTGTGCGTGGCCAGCTGCCCGGTGGACTGCATCGTCATGCGCCCGCGCGCGCTCGCGCAGACGCCCCCCGAACCGGCCTATAACCGCCGCCACTATCACCGCCATGTAACGCGACGCGCGCGGCTGGAGCGCGAGCGCGCCGCGCTGTTGGCCGAGCGCAAGCGCGGCGCGCTCGCGCCCGAGGTCCCGGCGGCGCAATGAGCCCGCAGCGGTGCCGCCAGATCTTCGAGCAGCTGCGTGCCGCCAATCCCGAGCCGAAGTCCGAGCTGCAGTTCGACTCACCGTTTCAGCTGCTGATCGCGGTCATACTGTCGGCACAGGCGACCGATAAGAGCGTCAACCTCGCCACGCGCGAGCTGTTTCGTGCCGCCCCCGGCCCGCAGGCGCTGCTGGCGTTGGGAGCAGCCGGGCTGAAGCGCCACATTCGCACCATCGGTCTTTACAATACCAAGGCGCGCAATATCCTCTCGACCTGCAAGCTGCTTGTCGAGCAGCACGGTGGGCAGGTGCCGCGCGAGCGCGCCGCGCTCGAGGCGCTGCCCGGGGTGGGCCGCAAGACCGCCAACATCGTGCTCAGTGCCGCGTTCGGAGAAGCCACGATCGGCGTCGATACGCATGTATTCCGGGTCGCCAACCGTACCGGGCTCGCGCGCGGGACCACGCCGCGCGCGATCGAGGATCAATTGCTGCGCGTGATTCCGCGACAATTCCTGCCCAACGCGCATCACTGGCTGCTGCTGCACGGCCGCTACGTCTGCAAAGCGCGTCTGCCCGATTGCCCACGCTGCCCGATCGCACGCTGGTGCGACTATCCGGACAAGACCGCGCCATGACACTGTTCGCCGGTCAGAACCGCGAACAACTGCGCGCGGCGTATCGCGACGCCTGGCACAGGTGGCAGCAGCGACTGCCGCTGCAGCCCTTCGAAGCCCAGCTTGCCGACGTGATCCGCGTCCACCCGGAATACCACCAGCTGCTGCAGAGCGAACAGAGCGTCGCGGAGGACTTTCCGCTCGAAGGCGCACGCACCAATCCGTTCCTGCATATGGGCCTGCACCTGGCACTACGCGAACAGATCAATACCGACCGCCCACAGGGCATTGCCGCGATATTTCGGCGGCTCGCCGCCGCGCTGGGC
>DATBPG010000027.1:0-1531 GCA_036561485.1 Steroidobacteraceae bacterium
TCGGCGCCACGGTGCGCTCGGAGCAGGGCGCGCAGGTTTTCGAAGGCGGTCACAGCGGCTATCAGCGGCTTTCCGATCCGGTCGTGCCGCGGCGTCGGCTAGAATTGAGTGCCGATGGCATGTCGCTGCGTATCGCCGACCGATTCGAGGGCTCGGGAAGCCACGCCGTAAGCATACCCGTGCAGCTGGCGCCGGGCTGGGCGCTGCTCGGGCTGACCGGCTACGAGGCATGCTGCCGCCATATCAGCGGCGCGCGCCTGCGCATTGGATGGGAGGCTGGCGGCGAGTGGCATATTGCAAGCGAGACGGGGCGCGTTGCGCCCCGTTATGGGGTGGCATTGGCTGCCCCGCGCTTGGTATGGCGCGCCGTAGGCCCGGTGGCGCAGCTGTCGCTGGTAACGACAATCGAACTCGTGATGGAGAATACCGCTGGTGATGACGCTGGACGATAAAGTCGAAGCACGCAAGCAATGGGATACGGATCCTTGTGGGGCGGTGACGGCCGCGCCGGTTACGCCCGAGTCACCGCAATGGTACGAATCGGTGCGCCGTCATCGCTACGAGGTCTATGCGCCGTGGCTGCCGGCGGTGATCGCAGCGTCCCGCTGGCGCGGCGCCGATGCACTCGAGATTGGGGTAGGCCTCGGCAGCGATCATCTCAGTCTTGCCGAGGCGGGTGCGCACATGCATGCGCTCGACCTGTCTGCGGAACATCTGCGTCACACGCAGCGCCACCTTGGTTATCACGGCCTGCGTACCGAGGCGCAGCTCGGCGATGCGGAACGCAACCCCTGGCCCGACAACAGCTTCGATCTCGTGTACTCGTTCGGGGTGCTGCACCACACGCCCGGAACCGACGTGGCGATGCGTGAGGTGCTGCGGGTGCTACGGCCGGGCGGGACGGCGGTGATCGGTCTCTACCACCGCGACTCGTGGTTCTACTGGCTGTGGACCATGCTCTTCCGGGGCCTGGTGCGCACACAGCTGCTGCGCAAGGGCCGGCGGCGTCTGCTGTCAGAGATCGAGTACCGCAGCAGCGACAACGACGCGCTGCCCCTGGTCAAGGTGTATTCGCGCGCTCAGGCGCGCCGCCTGTTTGCCGGCTTCGCGACTGTACGTATCAGCGCTCACTGCGTCGACGCCGGACACTTCCCGCCGCCGTTCGGTTGGCTTCTGCGCAGAGTGTCGCAGCCTACGCTCGAACGCTGGCTGCGGTTCGGTGGCTGGTATCTCATCATCGAGGCGACCAAGCCTGAGGCGCACGTGGCGCCGCAGTGATCACCCAGACGCTGGGCGCCGGCAGCATCTCGAGTATGATGCTGGCGCGCGTGTGCATCCTAGCCGGAGGTCTGGCCACGGGCATTATCACGGCGCGAGCGCTCGGGCCTGAGGGGCGCGGCCAGTACTTTGCCGTGACTACGGCAGCCGCCATCTTGGCGCAGCTGGCGAGCCTCGGCCTGACTTCCAGTAACGTATTCCTCGCCGCGCGTGACCGCGGCAGGATCCGGCCCCTGCTGGTGAACAGCGTGCT
>DATBPG010000028.1:0-12888 GCA_036561485.1 Steroidobacteraceae bacterium
CGCGCGTCGGACAGTTCGTATTCGGCCTGCTGGGCGCCTCGGCGGTACAGCGTGGCCCGGTCTGGTGGGCGGCACATCATCGCTTCCACCATGCGAATTCGGATCGCCAGGCCGATCCGCACTCGCCCGTGCAGCACGGCTTCTGGCATGCCCACATGGGCTGGTTTCTCTCGATCAGGGGCTTTGCCCCGGATCTGCGCTTCGTGCGCGATCTGCTGAAATTTCCCGAGCTGCGCTGGCTGGATCGCTTTGACATCCTGGTGCCGTTGCTGCTGGGCGCCGGAATGTTCCTGCTCGGTGTCGTGCTCGCGCATGTCTACCCGAACCTGCACACCAGCGGGATGCAGATGCTGGTTTGGGGTTTCTTCATCTCCACCGTGCTGTGCTGGCACGCGACCTATACGATCAACTCGTTGTCGCATCTGTTCGGGCGTCAGCGCTATCGCACCGACGATGCCAGCCGCAACAACTGGTTCCTCGCGATCCTCACGCTCGGCGAGGGCTGGCACAACAATCATCACTACTATCCGAACTCGGCGCGCCAGGGTTTCTTCTGGTGGGAGTACGATCTGACGTACTACCTGCTGAAGCTCATGTCCTGGTTGGGCCTGATCTGGGACCTCAAACCCGTGCCGCTCTCCGTGCGCGACAATCCGCAGCGCCGGTTGCGCTGAAGTCCGCACCGCCCGTCGCCGTCCCCTCGTCCCGCCGCTACACTGCGCGCGCCGTGAAACCCAGCATCGTTCCCGCTGCCGGCCTGTCCGACTCCGCTGCTGCCCTCGACAGCGGTGACGCGGGCGGCTCTGCGCGCGGCGGTGTTGCGGCACGTTTGGGCCGCGCCGGATTGCTGCGCGCCCTGGCGCGCCTGCAGCACGGCCAGATCCGCCTGATCGATACCGACACGGAACGGCACTTCGGCCAGATGACCGAGCGCTGCGCACTCTCGGCAACGATCCGCGTGCTGGATGAGCGCTTCTATGCGAAGGCTGCCTTCGGCGGCAGCGTCGGCGCGGGCGAGGCCTATATTCAGGGGTACTGGAGCTGCGAGGATCTGACCGCGCTCATCCGCATCATGGTGGTCAACCGCAGCGCGCTGAAGGACATGGAGCGCGGCTGGGCGCGGCTGTCCCGCCCGTTTCGCCGTGCCGGGCACTGGCTGCGGCGTAACTCGCGCGCGGGCAGCGCGCGCAACATCGCCGCCCACTACGATATCGGCAACGAACTCTACCGTCTGATGCTCGATGAGACCATGGCCTACTCCTGCGGGATCTTCCAGCGCGATGAGGCGACCCTGGCGGAGGCCTCGCGCGCCAAGTTCGACGCCGCGTGCTCGAAGCTTGCGCTCCAGCCGGGCGATCACCTGCTCGAGATCGGCACTGGCTGGGGGGGTCTGGCCATCCACGCCGCGCAGCACTACGGCTGCCGCGTGACGACCACCACGATCTCCCGTGCACAGCACGACTACGCGCGCGAGCGCATCGAAGCCGCCGGGCTGACCGATCGCATCACCCTGCTGCTCACCGACTATCGCGAGCTCTCCGGCTGCTACGACAAGCTGGTTTCGATCGAGATGGTCGAGGCCGTCGGCGCGCGCTACCTGCCGACCTTCTTTGCCCGCTGCAGTGAGCTGCTGGCACCGCACGGGGCGATGCTGCTGCAGGCGATCACCATCCGCGATCAGCTCTACGCCGAGGCGCTCGCGAGCGTGGACTACATCCAGAAGTTCATCTTTCCGGGCAGCTTCATCCCGTCGGTCAGCGCGCTGCTCGATGCGGCGCGCGATGCAACCGACCTGAAGCTGTTTCATCTCGAGGACATCGGCCCGCACTATGCGCGCACGCTGGCGCTGTGGCGGCGCAACTTCTTCGCGCACCTCGATGAGGTGCGCCGTCTCGGCTATCCGCCGAGTTTCGTGCGGCTGTGGGAGTTCTATCTCTGCTACTGCGAGGGCGGTTTCGCCGAACGCCAGCTCGGCGATGTGCAGATGCTGCTGACCAAGCCCGGCTGCCGCCGCGCGCCGATCGCGACACTGAGCTCGACGCAGTGAGCGATGCAGCGCGCGACGCTGCGCTGCGCGGTGAGCTGGCCTCGCTGCTTGGCGCGGATGCCGTGCTGGTGGACCCGCAGGTCACCGCCCCGCTGCTGGTCGATCATCACGGCCGCTACCACGGGAGCGCCCTCGGCGTCACGCAACCGCAGAGCCTCGAGCAGGTGGCAGCGCTGGTGCGCTGGTGCAACGAGCGGCGCATCGGGCTGGTACCCCAGGGCGGCAATACCGGCTACTGTGGCGCGGCGACGCCGGACGCTTCCGGCCGGCAGGTGCTGCTGCTGCTGCGACGGATGAACCGCATCCGCGAGATCGACGCGGTGAACTTCTCGATGATCGCCGAGGCCGGCTGCGTGCTCGAGCGCGTGCAACGCGCCGCCGCGCAGGCGCAGCGCTACTTTCCGCTGAGCCTGGGAGCGGAAGGCAGCTGCCAGCTCGGCGGCAATCTCGGTACCAACGCCGGCGGCCTGAACGTGGTGCGCTATGGCATGACGCGCGAGCTGGTGCTGGGCATCGAGGCCGTGCTCGGCGATGGCAGCGTGCTGCACGGACTGAAGTCGCTGCGCAAGGACAACACCGGCTACGACCTGAAGTCGCTGCTGATCGGCTCGGAGGGGACCCTGGGGGTCATCACGGCAGCCTCCCTCAAGCTCTGGCCGCATCCGCGCAGTAGCGCCACGGCGTTCATCGGCATCGGCGCACCGGCCGATGCGATAGCACTGCTCGGCCACCTGCGCGCCACGGGCGGCGAGCGGCTCAGCTCCTTCGAACTGCTGCCACGCATTGCCGTCGAGCTCGCTGCGCGTCACATTCCGGGCGTCATAGATCCGCTGCCCACCCCCCACCCCTGGTACGTGCTGTGCGAGCTCTCCTCGGCCGCCGATGAGCCGCTCAGCGACCTGCTGCAGCAGGTGCTCTCCGAGGCGGCTGATCGATCGCTGCTCGCCGATGCCGTGCTCGCCACCAGCGAGCGAGCGCGCGCGGCCTTCTGGAGGCTGCGCGAGAATGTACCCGAAGCGCAGCGGCTGGACGGCGCGAGCATCAAGCACGACATCAGCGTGCCGGTGGCCTCGCTGGCAGAGTTCATCGCCGAGGCGGCGGGCTGGGTGTCGGCGAATGTGCCCGAGGCGCAGCTGTTGTGCTATGGACACGCCGGAGATGGCAATCTGCACTTCAATTTGCACCGCCCCGGCAACCCCGCCGAGCGCATCGCATTGCTCGCGCGCGGCCCGCAGATCCGCCGGGCCTTGCATGATCTGGTGGCGCGCTATCACGGCAGCATCAGCGCCGAGCATGGCATTGGCCAACTCAAACGCGAGGAGCTCTCGCGCTACGCGGATCCCGGGGCACTCGCCGCCATGCGCGCGATCAAACGCGCGCTCGATCCCAACGGCATCATGAATCCGGGCAAGCTGCTCTAGTGCGCCTGCACCGCCGCTAGCCTGCCACGCGCATCAGCCCTTCCTGTGCCGTGCTGGCGAGCAGTCGCCCGGCGCGCGAAAAAAGGCTGCCGCGGGCAAAGCCGCGCGCGCCCGAGGCGCTCGGGCTGTCGGTCGCATAGAGAAACCACTCATCCACGCGCACCGGCCAGTGAAACCACATCGCGTGATCGATACTGGCCATGAAGCGCCGGCCGGTGAGAAAGGCCGCCGTGTGCGGCAGCGTCGCGGTGCGCAGCAGGTGGAAGTCCGAGGCATAGGCGAGCAGACACCGATGCAGGGCATCGTCATCGGGCAGCCGGTCCACGGCGCGCACCCAGACGCGCTGGAGCAGCGGCGGGTCGGCGGGGCCGTTCGCCTCCGGCGGCAGCGGGATCAGACGGAATTCAAACGGCCGTTCGCTGCGATAGTACTCACGCAGCTTCTCGGGCATCACTGTCAGCTCGGCAGGGCTCGGCAGTGCGCCGTCGCTGAGCGCCTCGGGTGGCGGCACTTCGGGCATCGGCAACTGATGCGTCAGGCCTTCCTGCGGCAGCTGGAAGGAGGCCGCCATGTGGAAGATCTGCTCGCCGTGCTGGATCGCGGTCACGCGGCGATTGGAGAAACTGTGCCCGTCGCGGCTGCGATCCACGAAGTAGACGATCGGCGCGTCGAAGTCTCCGCGCTTGAGGAAATAGGCATGTAGCGAGTGGGCGGCATGCGGGCCCGGCACCGTGGCATAGGCGGCGCGCAGCGCCTGGCCGAGCACCTGCCCGCCGAACACCTGCGGGGCGCCGATGTCGCGGCTCGCGCCGCGGAACAGGTCACGCTCCAGGCGCTCGAGTTCGAGCAGATGCAGCAGCTCGGCGAGCCGCGCGTCCATCAGGCGGTAGCCACACCCAGGCGTTTCTGCATGGCCGGACTGGTGGTCGTGTACTGCAGGAACTGCTTCTTGGCCGGATAGAGGTGATGCTGGATCGCAAAGGCCGCCAGCGCCGCCTCGTGAAAGCCCGACAGGATCAGCTTTTTCTTGCCCGGATAAGTGTTGATATCGCCGACCGCAAAGACCCCGGGAATGTTGGACTGAAACTTCTCGGTGTCGACCTTGATGGCCTTGCCGTGCAGGTCGAAACCCCACTCCGCGATCGGGCCGAGCTTGGGTGCGAGCCCGAAGAACACCAGCAGATGTTCGGCATCGAGCAGCTGTACCTCACCGCCCGCCGCCTTCACATGCACACCGCGCAGGCGTCCCTCCTCGTGATGCAGCCCCTGGGCAAGCCCCTCGATGAAACGCAGCTTCCCGCCCTCGACCAGCTCGCGCACTTTGGCCGCCGAGGCCGGGGCGCCGCGAAACTCCGCACGCCGATGCACGAGCGCAACGCTCGCGGCCTTGGGCGCCAGATCCAGTGTCCAGTCCAGCGCCGAGTCCCCGCCGCCGAAGATCACCAGGCGTCGGCCGTGAAAATCCGCCGCGTTCTTCACGCTGTAGTGGATCTGCTTGCCCTCATAGGCGGCCGCATGCTCCACGCCCAGGTGTCGCGGCTGGAAGGAGCCCACGCCCGCGGCGACCACGATGGCGCCGGCATCGAACACGGTGCCGGCACTGGTCACCAGCGTGAAGCGCCCATCGTCGCGACGCGTCAGCTGCAGCGCCTCCTCGCCCAGATGGAACTCGGCGCCGAAGGGTTTGATCTGCTGCATCAGCCGCTCGACCAGCTCGGCCGCCCCGCAGACCGGCAGGGCCGGAATGTCGTAGATGGGCTTGTCGGGATAGAGTTCGGTGCACTGCCCGCCCGGCTGCGACAGCGTATCGAGGATGTGCGCCTTGATGCCGAGCAGGCCGAGCTCGAATAGCTGGAACAGTCCGGCCGGACCGGCGCCGATGACAACGACTTCGGTCTGGATGGGGGTGGAGCGGCAGACGGCTGCGGCCGCGCTCAGGGAATTTGCTGAATCATTCAATGGGATATGCTCGCGTGGCCTTACAGATCTCGAAGGCGCGCGATTCTAGCGACGCGACTCCCCGCGGAGCAAGAAAGGCAGGGGCTTGAGCTTATGTAGTTGGCTTATATTGGCCTTTGCGCTGGGGGCCACAAGGCCCCGCTCGAAGGCCGCGCTCAGGCGCGACCCGCGTTCGAGTCGGTGGGAGCGTGAAAGTACTCGCTCTCGGCGGCAAGCTGGTCGATCAGGCGCTTGAGCTCGGTCAGGCGCGCGTCGGCCGTGCTGATCGGGGCGCAATCCTCGCAGCGCTCATCGCCGCAGGGCTGACGCGAATAGAGCCAATACTGCACGGCCCCCGCCAGCAGCCCGTCGGCGATGTCCCACAGATCGGCTTCCTTGTCCTTGCCCGCCAGACGATTGCCCAGGTCCACGGCCTTGGCGAACGCGGAATCGAAGGTGTCGGCGGCTTCTTCCATGCGGGGTCCACTCATGCAGGCAAAGGATTGTACCGCGTTCCCGCCGGGCTGGCTGCTGTAGCCCGGTCGGCGCGAAATCAGCGGTAGCCGCGGGCTTGCAGCGCGAACAGCTGGGCATAATGTCCGCCCGCGGCGAGCAGCTGCGCGTGCGTGCCCTGCTCGATGATGCGTCCCTGATCCAGCACCACGATCTGATCCGCCATGCGCACCGTGGAGAAGCGGTGCGAGATCAGGATCGTGATGCGTCCGCGGGCAAGGGCACGGAAATGCTCAAAGATCTCCGCTTCCGCGCGCGCGTCCATCGCCGCGGTGGGCTCATCGAGCACCAGCACATCGGCCTGGGTGCGCATGAAGGCGCGCGACAGGGCGATCTTCTGCCACTGCCCGCCCGAGAGCTCCTGCCCATCCTTGAACCATTTGCCGAGCTGTGTGCGATAGCGCAGCGGCAGTCGCTCGATGAACGCTGCGGCCTGTCCCAGATCGGCGGCGTCCTGCCAGCGGCCCTCCTCCTCGAAAAAGCGCTCATCGCCCGCGCCGATATTCTCCCCGACCAGCATCTGATAGCGCGTGAAGTCCTGGAAGATCACCCCGATGCGCGCGCGCAGCGCCTGCTCCTGCCACTCCGGGAGCGGCAGACCATCGAGCAGAATGCGCCCGCTGTCGGGGCGATACAGTCGTGTGAGCAGCTTGATCAGCGTGGTCTTGCCCGAGCCGTTCTCGCCCACCAGCGCAAGGCTCGAGCCGGTCGGAAGATGCAGGCTGATGTCGCGCAGCGCCGGCTCTCGCGCCCCGGGGTAGGTGAAGCTCACATTCTCGAAACGAATGCCATCGCCGGGAGCCGGGCCTGACTGTGCCCTGCCCTGCGGCGGCTCCACCGGCGTCTCCAGATACTCGTAGAGCGTCGACAAATATAGATTGTCCTCGTACATGCCGCCGATGGCCGAGAGCATGGCGGTGACCGCCGCCTGTCCCTGACGCAGAACCATCAGATACATGGTCATCAGCCCGAGCGTGATGGCCCCACGCACGGTGGTAAGCGCCACCCACCCATAGGCGCCATACAGTGTGGCGGTCGCCACCAGTCCGAGCGCAAATCCCCAGCTGTCCCGTCGGATCGACAGGGCACGGTCTTCGCGATACAGCCGCGTGAAGATATCCCGATAGCGCTGCAGCAGCCGCGCCCCGAGGCCATAGAGCTTGACCTCCTTGGCGTGATCCTCGCGCGCCAGCACGGTCTCCAGATACAACTGCATGCGCGTCTCGGGCGAGCGCCAGCGAAACAGCCGGAAGGCATCGCCGGAGAATTTGGTTTCGGCCAGAAACGCCGGCAGCCCGGCCAGCAGCAGCACCCCCAGCGTCCAGGGCGAGAAGCGCACCAGCAGCGCCGCGTAGGTCAGCAGCGAGATCGCATTCTGGGCCAGCCCGAAGGTGCGCATGACGAGGCTCAGCGGTCGGCTGGAGGCTTCCCGGCGCGTCTGTGTCAGCCGATCGTAGAACTCCGAGTCCTCGAAGTGACGCAGCTCGAGCGTCAGGGCCTTCTCCAGGATCATGACATTGACGCGCTGGCCGAGCTGCGCACGCAGCAGCGCCTGACACAGCGACAGCCCGCGCTGTGCACCTGCCAGCGCTGCGACCAATGCCCCCTCGAGCAGGACCAGCATCAGCACGTGCCCCGCGCCCTGCCCCGCTGCAGCGTGCGCGGCTACGACGGCATCCACGATGCGGCGGGTCACGGTGGCAACACCGCCGGGCAGCAGACCCGCCAGGACCGTGAGCGCCGACAGGGCCAGCAGCAATGCGCGATTGGTGTCCCACACCAGGCGGATCGCTCGCAGGCTGTAGCGGAACACCCCGCCCATGCCGCGCAGCACATCGCCCTGGGCCGCAGCGGAGGCTCTTCCCGCCTGGGCGCTGGCGCGCCGCAACGCGAGGCCTGATGTGTGCACGGTATTGATGCGCTTGAGAATAGGGCCCCGCCGCCTGGAATCAAGGCCCGCCGGACAGCACGGCGTGCCCGTGCCGAGGCGCGCTTAGACCCGCGGGACGAGTTCTGTTACCCTCGCGGCCCTTTTATGCAGCGACCCATCCGCAACATCGCCATCATCGCGCACGTCGATCACGGCAAGACGACGCTGGTGGATTGCCTGCTCAAGCAGTCGGGCACGTTTGCCGCGCACGAGAAGGTGGGCGAGCGCGTCATGGATTCCAATGCCATCGAGCGCGAGCGCGGCATCACCATCCTCGCCAAGAACTGCGCCATCGACTACGCCGGCACGCGCATCAACATCGTCGACACGCCCGGCCATGCGGACTTCGGCGGCGAGGTCGAGCGGGTGCTCTCGATGGTCGATGGGGTGCTGCTGCTGGTGGATGCGGTCGAGGGGCCCATGCCACAGACGCGTTTCGTGACGCGCAAGGCGCTGGCGCTCGGGCTCAAGGCCATCGTCGTGGTCAACAAGATCGACCGCCCCGGTGCGCGCGCCGGATGGGTCATCGATCAGACGTTCGAGCTGTTCGACAAGCTCGGGGCGAGCGATGCGCAGCTCGACTTTCCCGTGATCTACGCCTCGGCGCTGCAGGGCTGGGCAAGCACCGATCTGACACGGCGCGAACCGGACATGACGGCGCTGTTCGAAGCCGTTCTGCAGTACGTGCCCCCGCCGCTCGCCGAACTCGAGGCGCCGCTGCAGCTGCAGATCTCCACACTCGACTACAACTCCTATGTCGGGCGCATTGGCATCGGCCGCATCCGTCGCGGCACGCTGTTGCCCGGGCGCCCGGTGGCTCTGCGCTACGGCGAGCAGGACCGCGGCGTTGCCCGCATCGGTCAGGTGCTCGCCTTCACCGGCCTGTCGCGTGCGCCGGTAGACAGCGCTGCGGCCGGCGACATCGTCGCAGTCACCGGCATCGAGGAGGTCAACATCGGTGTGACGATCTGCGATGTGGAGCAACCCGAGGGGCTGCCACCCATCAAGGTCGATGAGCCCACACTGGCCATGACCTTTCAGGTCAACACCTCACCGCTCGCAGGACGCGAGGGCAAGTACGTCACCAGCCGCCAGATACGCGAGCGGCTGTATCGCGAGCTGCAGAGCAATGTCGCGCTGCGCGTGGAGGACACCGCCGATGCAGACGTCTTCCGCGTGCTCGGTCGCGGCGAGCTGCACCTGACCATCCTCATCGAGAACATGCGCCGCGAGGGCTACGAGCTCGCGGTAGGCAAGCCGCAGGTGCTGCGCCGGCAAGTGGAGGGAGAGTGGCAGGAGCCCTTCGAGGCGCTCACGGTGGACATCGACGAGGCGCACCAGGGTGGGGTCATGGAGGCCCTCGGACAGCGCCGCGCGGAGCTGACCAACATGGTCATCGAGGGCAATGGCCGCGCGCGGCTCGATTATCGCGTGCCGGCGCGGGGCCTGATCGGCTTTCAGGGCGACTTCATGACGCTCACGCGCGGTACCGGTCTCATGAGCCACATCTTTGATGGCTACGGCGTGGTGCGCGCGGAGATTCCCGACCGTCACAACGGGGTACTGGTCAGCAATGAGGACGGCGAGGCGGTGGCCTATGCACTCTTTGCGCTGCAGGAGCGCGGGCGGATGTTCGTCAAGCCCGGCGAGAAGCTCTACGAAGGCATGATCATCGGCATCCACAGCCGCGACAACGACCTGGTCGTCAATCCCATCCGCACCAAGAAGCTCACCAATATTCGCGCGGCCGGCAAGGACGACAACGTGCTGCTGACCCCGCCCATTGCGCTGACGCTCGAGTATGCCGTGGAGTTCATCGCCGACGATGAGCTCGTCGAGGTGACGCCGCAGAACATCCGCCTGCGCAAGCGTCACCTGAAGGAGCACGAGCGCCGGCGCGCCGCGCGCGAGGATGTCGCACCCGTCTAGTGGCGCGCCCGCGGGTGCGCAATTCTTGACGTAAGTTAACCTCTCGCCCCGGCTGTCCTGTCTACCGGAACCTCAGCTGCCGCGTTCTCACCTCTCAGCGAGCCGCCATGCGGCACTGGCAAATGAGGTGGGACACGTCATGGTCACGGTACGTCATCTCCGAATGCGATGGATTTTGGCCGGCCTGGCATTGACGGGCCTGGCAGGGGCAGGCCTGGCCGCCACTGAGCAACCAACCACCGCCGGTGCGGATCCCAGCGCCAGCACCGTGCAGTCGTCCGACGGCCCACAGGCCCGCCGCGTGGGCCCGCTGCGCTGGCATCGTCCTGGCATGAGGATGCGCGGCCGCCGCTTCGGCGAGCCAATGCTCGATCGTCCCTTGCTGCTCGCCTTTCGGCACCTGGATCTGACCGATCAGCAATGGCAGCGCGTGCAGGCGATCCTCGAGGTGCAGCACCTGCGCCGCGGCGCGGGCGCCACGGGGCAGCAGCGTCGCGCCCAGGTCGCAGCGCTGCTCAATCCCGCTGATCCCCAGCACAGCCAGGCCGTGCAGGCACTGAAGGATCGCGCCGTGGCACGCATCGATCAGGCCACCCGCGAGCAGCAGGCGCTCTACGAGGTGCTGATGCCCGCGCAGCAGACCCGGCTGCAGCAGCTGCTCACGCAGCGCCGTGAGCGCATGCGCCAGCGCCTGCAGCAACGCGGCGCACGCGCCGGCGCGCCGCAGTCCGGTCAATCCGATCAAACCGGTCAGTCCGGTGACGGCGCGGGGACCTCGCCTTCAGGCCAATAGACGATCAGAGTCCCGCGCGGCTGCACAGCTCCACGAATTGTCGCAGGCTGCCCGCCAGGCGCGGGTGGTCGGCTTCGAACTGCACCGCCAGACGCTCGAGCCGCTGGGTCGGCCGCGCGTCATCGGGCTCCACTGCCTCAGCCGCCTGCGTCGGAGCGGGAGCAGCGGAGGCTTCCGTGTCCTGCAGCAGCCTGTGCATATCGCCCAGCAGCTGCTGCAGCAGCTGGTGCGAGCGCGCATCCACGCGCGCTGTGCGCGACAGCTCCGAGTGCAGGGCGCGCAGGGAGCCCTGCAGCTGCTTGCGGGTCGGAGGACCGGGGGGGATGGGGGAATTCACGGATGCGCACTCCTCACCATGTTCAGTCATCCTGGAGCTGTTGATTGGGAAACAGCTCCTCGTTGAAACCGAAGTAGCGCATATCGGTGATGCGCATCGGAAAGAGAATGCCGTCGAGGTGATCGACCTCGTGCTGCACGACACGCGCGTGAAAGCCACTGACGCGCCGATCCAGCGCTTGTCCGCGCTGGTCGAATCCGCGGTAGCGGAGCTGCAGGTAGCGCGGCACCAGACCGCGCATGCCGGGCACGGACAGACAGCCCTCCCAGCCCTGCTCGATCTGCCCACCCATGGGCTCGAGCTGCGGATTGATCAGCACCGTGGGCGGCACGACCTCGGCCTCCGGATAACGCGGGTTGGGTGCACCGGTGCCGAAGATCACCACGCGCAGCGACACGCCGATCTGCGGGGCGGCGATGCCTGCACCATTGAGGGAGGCCATGGTGTCGTGCATGTCGGCGAGCAGCGCTGTCAGCTCCGGCGTTCCGAAATGCTGTACCGGCTGACTGACCCGCAGCAGCAGCGGATCGCCCATGCGCAGCACGGTGCGGATACCCATAGCGATAAGCCTACTCCGCTCGACGACGCACTGCGACGCGTCGCCAACTGCGACGCAGCTCTATGAATCGCCACCCCTCTGGGGCGCGTCCCGCGACTGACAACCCTGTGAGGCGCGTGCGCTGCGGCGGCCGCGATTTTTTTGTGACGGCTGTCATGCGCTGCACATCCGGCTCTGAAGCGTACGCCAGCCGGCCGATATCATAGTCCGGACAGCATATTCAGCGCCGAGGGAGTTCAGGTGTCCATGAGCGGGAAAGCCACCGTCAAGCCCATTGTCGATGCCATGCGGCCCCTGCCAGCCGTCGCGGCAGCCGTGCTGCTGCTGTCGCTGCTGGGACCCGTCAGCGCGCACGCCGACTGTTCGGCGCCCGCTGCAGCGGTGCAGATTCCCGACGGCGCCACGGCCACCCGCGATCAGATGGTTGCTGCACAGCGCGCGGTCAAGGCCTACGACACGGCAGTCAAGACCTATGGGGACTGTCTGCAGCACGACTTGGATGCAAAGCTTGCCAGCGGTGGTAACAAGCAGCAGCTGGAGGCGAAATACGATAAGCTGAACAATGCGGAAGTGGACAAACTTCAGAGACTCGCTGGCAAGTTCAATGACGAGCTGCGGGCGTTCAAGGCTAAAAATTCCGGCTAGCGTTCTCACATTAGCGCTGCAATGCACAGCCGTGCTTGCAGCCGGTGCATCCGCGAGCTTCGCGGTGCCCCTGCCCCCGCCTGCCGTACCCGCCTCCACCAGTCCCGTCCCGCTGCCAGCCGACACCCCGGCTGAGGCGACAGCGCCCTCTGCTGCGGCGCCTGCCACCGCGGCCAGCGGCGCTGCCGGCGCCGCCGCGGAGCAGGACAGCGAGAATGAGCTCACGCCCGTCATCATCACGGCACCCGAGCCGCGTTATGTCGCCCCTACGCGTCGAGACCGCATCGGTCGCATCTGGGCACCGGTGTTCATCAATGGGCACGGCCCCTTTCGTCTGGTGCTCGACTCGGGAGCGACCGCCTCGGAGATCACGGCGCAGGTTGCCAGCTCGCTGGGACTGACGCCGGACACAGCGCACCGGGTGCTGCTGCGCGGCGTGGTCGGCTCGGCCACCGTGCCGGTCGTGCAGGTGGAGAGCCTCACCGTGGGGGACCTGAGCTTCGGGCGCCTGCGCATGCCGATCGTACCGGACGCTCTGGGCGGTGCCGATGGCATCCTCGGCACCGATGGCATGCGCGACCGTCGCATCCTCATCGACTTCAACCACGATCGCATCAGCATTGCGCGCTCACACGACCAGCCCGCGCCAGACGGCTACATCACCATTCCCTTCCAGCTGATGCGCAAGGAGCTGCTGGTTGCCGATGCCTGGATCGGCAATATCCGCACCCAGGCCATCATCGATACGGGCGGACAGGCCACCATCGGCAATCTGG
>DATBPG010000029.1:0-4256 GCA_036561485.1 Steroidobacteraceae bacterium
CAGTGGGACTTCGATTACGCCTTCGAGCGCCAGCTCATCCCGCTCACGATCAATGGCCAGTCGCGCACGCTGGTCGTGACCGCCGGCAAGATCTCGATCTACGAGGCCCTCGACGCCGATACCGGCAAATTCGAGTTTGCCTACGACCTGGGAATACAGAACTTCATCAAGTCGATCAATCCGCGCACCGGCGCCAAGACGATCGACATGAGCAGGTACCCGGACAAGGACCACCCCATCACCGTCTGCCCGCACCCGGGCGGCGGCCGTGAGTGGACCCCCGGTTCATACAATCCGCGCAACCACACGGTCTATCTGCCGCTGAACGAGTTCTGCATGGAGCTCACGCCGACGCCGAAGGGCACACCCGCCTCGCTGAGCTCGGGCGTCAGCTGGAGTCTGAAACCGCGCGCCGACAGCGACGGTCGCTATGGACGCGTGCAGGCGGTCAACCTGCAGACACGGCAGAGCACATGGAAGACGCGCCAGCGTGCACCCTTCACCACCGGGGCGCTCGATACCGCCGGCGGGGTGGTGTTTGCCGGGTCGCTCGACCGGGCGTTTTCAGCCTATGACGATGCCACGGGAGCGCAGCTGTGGCACACCATCCTCGATGACGTTCCGAACGCGGCGCCGATCAGCTTCATGGCTGACGGTCATCAGTACGTCGCGGTCATCGTCGGCTTCGGTGGGCCAGGAGAATCGACCTTCCCGGTGATGCTGCCGGAGATCAAGTATCCGGCGACCCCGAGCGCTTCGATCTGGGTGTTCGAGCTGCCGCAGTGAGCGGTCAGCCACCGCTGCGCTGATCGAGCGACTCAAGGAGCTGGTGCTGCAGCCGCTCGGCGCTGGCCTCATCCAGGGGCCGGCGCGCGCGGTCGCAGACATAGAACACGTCCTCGGCCCGCTCCCCGAAGGTGCTGATCTTCGCCGCCAGCAGGTCCACGCGCTCTTCCCAGAGCACCTTGCCCACATCGCACAAGAGCCCCGGCCGATCCCCCGCTGTGAGCTCGAGCACCGAGCGGGCGTTGCGCTCATCCTCCGAGATCGCTATGCGCGTGGGGGTCTTGAACACGCGCATCTGCCGTGGCGCGCGCCGCGACACCGCCAGCGGCGCCTCTTCGGGCCGCTGCAGCGAGCCCCACAGGGCATGCTCGATCTCCCCGCGCCGCTCGACGTCGGCGATGGCGCTGCCGTCCTCCTCGAGCACATGGTAGGAATCGAGCGAGAAGCCATTGCCCACCGACGTGATGCTCGCGTCCAGGATATTCAGCCCGAGCTGATCGAGCACCGCGGTCGCGCGGGCAAAGCCGTGGCGGCGATGCGGGGCATAGATCATGACCGCGGTGGTACCGCGCTCGCTTATCGGCTCGACCGACACCAGCGCCTCGTCGACGCCGGCCTCGCCCTCGGCCAGTACCCCCGTATGCCGGGCGATCTCCTCGGGAGAATGTCGCAGGAAGTAGGCCTCGGGCAGACGCTGCCAGGTGTGTTCGATCGCCTCTTCGGAGATACCCTGGGCACGCAGCAGCGCACGGGCGGCAACCTGGTTCTCGCGAATGAGCTCCTCCTGGTCGATCGGGGTCTCGAGCCCGCGTCGCAGCGCGCGTTTGACGCGCTCGTAGAACTCGCTGAACAGCGATGCCTTCCACGAATTCCACAGCTTCGGATTGGTGGCGCGCACATCGGCACAGGTGAGCACGTACAGGTAGTCGAGGTGCGTCTCGTCGCCGACCAGGCGCGCAAACGCATTGATGACCTGCGGATCGCCGATGTCCTGCTTCTGCGCAGTCGTGGAGAGCATCAGGTGATTCTTGACCAGCCAGGCCACCAGGCGCGCGTCGTAGCGTGACATGCCCTGCTCGAGGCAGAAGGCCTCGGCATCGACGCTGCCGAGCTCGGAGTGATCCCCGCCGCGACCCTTGGCGATGTCGTGGAACAGCGCGCCGAGATAGCCGACCTCCGGCTTGGGCAGCTGCTGCATGATCGCCGAGACCAGCGGCAGCTCGTGATCGAACTCCTTCATGGCCAGCCGCCGCAGATTGCTCAGCACGAACAGCGTGTGCGCATCGACCGTATAGGCGTGGAACAGGTCGTACTGCATGCGGCCCACGACGCGACCGAAGGCCGGGATGTAGCGGCCGAGCACCCCGTAATCGTTCATGCGCCGCAGCTCGTGCGTCACCCCGCGCGGGGCACGCAGGATCTCGAGGAACAGGCGGTGATTGCGCGGATTCTGGCGAAACTCCTCATCGATGAGCCAGAGGTTGCGCACCACGGAGCGGATGGTGTTGGCGCGCACGCCGCGGATCTGCGGGTTCTGCTGCAGCAGCACGAACAGCTCCAGCAGTGCGGACGGCTGGCGTGGGAAGACCTCGTCGTTGACGGTCTCCAGATAGTCGTTGCGGACCTGGAAGCGCGGATTGAGCGGCTTCGGCGGCTCGTCGCTCGAGAGGATGGCCTCGCGAAACAGCTGCAGCAGCAGCTCGTTCAGCAGCGTCACATCGATGATGGTGCGGTAGTAGCGCTGCATGAGCTGCTCGACCGCGAGGGTGTAGGTCGCATCCTCGTAGCCGAAGCTCTGCGCCAGCAGGATCTGATAATCAAACAGCAGCCGGTCCTCGTGCCGAGCGGTGAGGGTGTGCAGCCCGAAGCGCACCTTCCAGAGAAAGGACTGCGCCTGCTGCAGCCGCCGCAGCTCCGAGGGCGTCAGAAACCCGTGCGTCACCAGCTCATCGAAGGACTCGGCGCCGAAGTGGCGTTTGGCGACCCAGCCGATGGTCTGGATGTCGCGCAGGCCGCCGGGGCCGGTCTTGACGTTCGGCTCGAGGTTGTAGGCCGTGTCGTTGGCCTTGAGCCGCCGCTCCTGCTGCTCGCGCACCTTCGCCTCGAAGAACTCGCGCACCGGCCACACGTGCTCGGGCGCAAGCGCCGCGCGCATCTGCGAGAGCAGCTGCGCCGAGCCTGCGAGGCGCCGCGATTCCATCAGCGTCGTCATGACGCCGACATCCGCGGCGCTCTCCTCGCTGCACTCGGCGATGGTGCGCACGCTGTGCCCGACCTCCAGGCCGATGTCCCAGAGGAAGGCCACCAGCCGCTCGACGCTCGCCCGGGCCGTCTCGGACAGGGGCGAGGGCACCAGCACCAGGATGTCCACGTCCGAGCAGGGATGCAGCTCGCCGCGTCCGTAGCCGCCCACCGCCACCAGGCACAGTCCCGCGGCGAGCTGGGCGTCGAGCTGCTCTCGCCAGAGCTCACAGAGCAGCACATCGATGAAGCGTGCGCGCCCGTGTACCAGCCCCTCCACCGGCTCGCCGTCGGCAAAGCGCGCGGCCAGCTCGCGCTGCGCCTGCTGCAGCAGCTCGCGGCACAGATCCCGACACGCCTCGCGGCTGCCGCAATTCGCAAGCCCCCCGGGCAGCTGCTCGAGCAGCGGCCACTGCAGCGCTGTGGGCTGGGTGAAGGGCGCCTCGTCGAGCGCGGAGGAGTCCGATAGGGCCATCGCTGCCTATGCCGTCGGGCGGCTGTCGCCGGGGTCAGCGCTAGTATGGCAGGGCGCGCCGGTTCGGTCCCATTACCGTCTGCGGCGCCGGCGGGCGGGCCGCTCAGTGCGAATCGTGCCGGCCCAGCGTGAGCACCTCGTGCCCGGTGGGGGTGATCAGCACCATGTGCTCCCACTGCGCCGAGAGCGTGTGATCCTTGGTGACCACGGTCCAGCCGTCGGGCAGCACGCGCACGTGGCGGCGGCCGGCATTGATCATCGGCTCGATGGTGAACACCATGCCCGGCACCAGCTCCAGTCCCGTGCCCGGCTCTCCGTAGTGCAGTACCTGCGGGTCCTCATGGTAGACACGCCCGATGCCGTGGCCGCAGTACTCGCGCACCACGGAGAACCCTTCCGCCTCGGCGAAGCTCTGGATGGCGTGCCCGACATCGCCCAGATGTGCGCCGGGGCGCGTCACTTCGATGCCGCGCCACATGGCCTGCCTGCAGATCTCGGCGATCCGACGGGCTGCCACCGGTGGCTCGCCGGCGTAATACATGCGGCTGGTATCCCCGTGATAGCCATCCTTGATGACGGCGACGTCGATATTGACGATGTCTCCGCTCTTCAGCCGCCGCTCGTTCGGGATTCCATGGCACACCACGTGGTTGACCGAGGTGCACACCGTTTTGGGAAAGCCGCGGTAGCCGACATTGGCCGGAATCGCGCCCTGCACATTGACGATGTGATCGTGGCAGATGCGGTCGAGCTC
>DATBPG010000030.1:0-6100 GCA_036561485.1 Steroidobacteraceae bacterium
GACCGCGGCGCCGGCGTGGTGCGCTTGAGCGTCTCGGACGTGGACGGCTTCGTCGGTAATTTGAAGGCCGCCGGTATCACCGTGGACAGCACCGGCGGTAGCACGGTATCACTGGGCGGCAGCTTTCATGCCAGCATCCTCAGCGACCCGAATGGCCTGTTCATCGAGCCGGTACCGCGCCCGCGTGCACGGCGCGCGCCGGCACAGCCGTCCCAGCCGTCGCCTGCTCGCCGGTGATTCACCCATCCGCGCCGCTGCACCGGGGAATTCTCATGAGACATTCAGTGCTTGCCGTTGCTGCCCTGGCCATGCTCAGTGGTGCTCTGGCGAGCGGCAGCGTGCGCGCGCAGGATGCGGGTTCCGCCAATGCCCCGAGCTTTGCGCCGCCACCGCCGCTCACGCCGCACGGTGTCGGGATGCGCGCGCAGGCGGCCGGCTCCGGTGTGCAGGCACCCTCCGATGTGCGCGAGGCGCTGGTAAAGGCCGGATGCAAGCAGCCATTGCCACCGCCCGCCCCGCGACCGAACTTCGCGCGGCGGCGCGATGTGGGACCGTTTCAGTATTCGGTTCAGGCGATTCCCGGCGTGGTGGATGCCGGGGTGCGCTGGAAGCTTATCTGGACCGCACCGGGCAACAATGCCGACGGCATGGTCGGCCTGCCCGATGGCACCGTACTGGCGGCGCAGAACGACACCAGCCGCGTCGTGCGCATCAGTGCCGACGGACACTCGTCAATCGTCTATGAGGACACGGACACCGGCGGCTCGCTCGCGATCAACAAGATGGGACAGCTGTTCATCGGCGAGCGCTCGCTGATTCCCTCGGTCTGGGAGCTCTGGCCCGAGCGCAAGCTCATCGCCGATGCGTATCACGGTGAGCCGCTGGAGTGCCAGGGTGCGGGTGTCATGGACTCGGTGGTCGCGCTGCATAACGGCGGGGTGTACTTCGGCTTTGGCGGCACGTATTACGCCAGTCCCGATGGCCAGGTCACCAAGGTATTCGACAAGCCCATCAACGATGCGGTGCTCAGTCCCGACGAGTCCAAGCTCTACCTGCCCAGCGGCGGCGATCTGTACGTCGCCGACGTCGGCGCCGATGGCATGCTGAGCCACACGCACGTGCTGGCCCCTATCCCCGGCGGTGGCAATGACGGCGGGGCCGTCGATGCCGATGGGCGCATCTACGTTTCCGGCTTCCCCGGCGTGCGTGTGTTCGAGGCGAACGGCCATTATCTAGGCACCATTCCGGCGCCACGCGAGATCATCGACATCGCCTTCGCGGGGCCGGACAAGAAGACGCTGTTTGCGATCTCCGAGGTCAGTGACCCCGGCACGGTGGAGCACGATGAGCTCTTCACGCTGCAGATGCTCGCCCAGGGATATCTGGGGCGCGGCAAGTAGCTTGCTGGTACAGGCCTGCCGCCAGGCTGGCGGCACCGCCGACGCACGTTTACTGCGTCGGGGCTTGCACCCGATGAAAGATCATCTCGATCTGTCCCTCGGTCCAGCTCTTGCCGCCGTCCGCCGAGACATCCAGGCGATAGGTGAACTGAACGTCGTCGGGCACGAGATAATGTTCACGGATGCTCATCCCGGGTGATGCCGATCCGACCGTGACGTTTCGACCGTGGACCTCGACCGAGCCGCTGTCTGCATTGACCTGGCGGCGCAGGAAAGAGCCTGAGACATTCAGGTACTCGATGATCCAGCGACCCCGGGCCGCATCGTAGTGACGCAGGCTGATTCCCAGGTAGGGACTGCCGTCAGGGGCGGGGGCATGCATCTCATCGGCAATGGCCATCCCATCGAGAATGTAGCGACCGATCCAGGTGACCGGAAATTCCGCCACCGTGCCATCGGGCAGGCGGGTGCTGCCCTTGCCGTCCCATTTTCCGATCAGGAATGAAAACGCCCGCAGCTGCTCGGGGGCCGCGGCGTTGATCTGCCCATAACTGCTCATCGATGGGTCACTCACGTTAAGCTCCTTCGTTGCTCAGGCGGCGGGCGTAGCGGCGCGGTGCCGCGGCGAGGGCCTGTCCCTGCACACGGCCGGAGCGCCTCTGCGCGATCGCCAGCTCAGCGGATTCTCCCTCGCTTATGGCGCCGACGCGAGCTGCTCGAGACCGTTACTGATATGCAGCGCCTGCTCGTACATCTTCTTGCGAATGAGCCACCGCCCGATCATGGGCGGCAGCCAGAACAGCGGGACCAGATCGATGTGCACATCCATGCACGTCCGGCCTGCGCCTGCGCTGCAGGCTGCGACGACCCAGCGGCCGGTGCCGCGGAAGGCACCGTTTGCCGGCACGAACTGCGCCTGCAGCACTCCGCCGTCGCGGCGCGGACTTGCCGTCATGATCTGCTGCTGTCGGAGGGTCTTGCAGAAGAGCAGTACACAGGAGTGCAGGGTGAGGAACAGCCGCACCCGGTTCGGGTCCGCCGTGCTTTCAATGCGCATCGCGCGCAGGTCCGGCTCATAGCGTCCGATCGCGTCGTACCGGCGCAGTGCCCGAAAAACCGCCGGCGCCGGCGCATCCAGCGCGAGCCGCAGATCGATGCTGATGGCGGCGCCACGACGCATCGCCTGCACCGAGAGTACTTGGGCTGCGCGGGCGGCGCTCGTGATGCCGAGGCCCAGCAGCACCGCGACTGAGCAGCACGAGAGTTTCACAGCATGCGGGCTCATGGCCTGCTCCGGCGTGCAGGCACCTCGAACGGGTTGCGGCCCGTCTGCAGCGCGTGCGCAGCCAGCAGGAACGCAGCGGCGCTCCAGGACTGGCCCGGCATTCCCTGCAGTGCCAGCGTGCGCCCGTGCAGCCACTCGCTGAAGCGCCAGTGCCCGAGCGAGCATAGGCGGGCGAGTTGCAGCAGGTCGCGCCGGCCCTCTGTCATGTGGCCCCCGGCAACCATCGCCACGACCCAGAAGCCACCCAGCAGCGGCCAGATGCCGCCATTGTGGTACTGCCAGCTGAAATTCTGTCGATGCCGCGCCATGTAGGGCCGCCACAGGCGACTGCCAGGCCGGATGGGGCGAATCACGGCGCGTGCCGGATAGGGATCGTGCGCGCGTGAAGCCAGCAGCGCCTGCAGGGTGCGCGCGCGGCCACCGGCGTCGGGCAGTCCCAGCAGCAGCGCCAGCAGATTGCCGAAGATGTCGCCCTCATCACCAAAGAACGAGAAGTTCACGAAACTCAGATACAGGCGGCGGCGAGCCGCGCCCCTCAGCACGTAATCAGCCAGCAGGTGTGCGCGGCGATACCTGGAGAGCTGGGCGCTGAAGGGGTGAAACAGGCCATTGAAGCTTGCGCGCGTGGCGGCAGTGTGTGGCAATTCATACAGGCGCTTGACGTAGTACCAGAGCGCGTTGGTGTAGAGCACGAAGCCGGAGCGCGGCATGATGTCCGCCCAATCACTGGCCTCATTCTGCTGCAGCAGGAAAAAGCGCTGATGCTCCTGGGCCTGCAGCCAGCCCAGCGCGCGCCGGATGGCCCCTGCATGGCGGCGGCGCAGTCCCGGCGCGGCGCCCCATGCATCGAGCAGGGCGATCGCAATCAGCCACCAGAGGGTCGAGTCGATGCAGCCCAGATACCAGAAGTCCGCCTCTCGTCGCCGTACGTCGACGAACTTCGGCATCTGACCGTTGGCAGCCTGATATGCCGCCAGCGTGACGAGGCCGCGAGCGGCCTCGCGGCGTAACGACGCATCGCCCGAGAGCGCCATGCCAAGCGCACAGATCGCGGCATCGCGACCGAAAATCGCGGTGTAGCCTCGCCGCCTGGCGCGTGGGGTGGCCGAGGCGGCCAGAATGCCTGCCGGGGTGAGGTTGCCGCGGATGAGCTCAATGGCACGGCGGCGGCACAGGTCGAGCAGGGACTCGTCGCTGCTCGTTGCCGTGCCCGGCGGGCGCTCTCGACTCATGCCAGGACAGTCCGCGCCACACTGCAGACTGTCGGGCGAAGGTGCGCGGGTGGGGGACGCATGAGAAGGGCACGGATCTTGCGGCGCGCCATTCCGCGATGCAACTTTTCTCCGCAAGGCGGGTTATACCGGCACACGTAAACCCGGGGGGACGCCGCGATGATCAATTGGACGCGCAACGCTGCGATAGGACTGGTTTGCATATCGGCCGTGGCGCCCGCACTGGCGGGCGAGCGTAGTTTCGACCGGCATTTCAACGTATCCCCGGGCGGGGAGCTGAGGCTGGATACCGACGTCGGATCGGTTGTCGTGGTCGGTCAGGATGGGCAGGGGCTCGACGTTCATGCCACGGTGAGCGGCTCGCACGATTTTCTCTCGCACTTCAGCATCACGGCGGTGCAGGGCCCACAGGGGGTGCACGTGACCGGGCGGATGCAGCCGCTGGGCTGGCTGGAGCAGTGGTTCGGATCCGTCGGACGACGCACAGTGTCCTATACCATCGAGCTGCCGCGCGACTACGCCACCGACATTCACACCTCGGGCGGCTCGATCGACGTACGCCATTTGAATGCGGACACGCGCGGCAGGACCTCAGGCGGCAGTATCACCGTCGAGGATGTGCGCGGACCGCTGCATATGCGCACCTCCGGTGGAGGCATCGAGGCTACCGACGTGACCGGACCGGCGGACCTGCGCACGTCGGGGGGCAGCATCGAAGTCAGCGGCTGCACGGGCGATCTTGATGCCAGAACCTCCGGCGGCGGCATTCGGCTCGAGCGCATCGACGGCAGTGTGCAGGCAGTCACATCGGGGGGCAGTGTGAAGGCCGAGGTGCGCACCAATCGAGGCGTCTCGCTGGCGACGTCCGGCGGAAGCATCGCATTGCGGCTGGCGGCGAATGCGACCGGGACGCTCAATGCGCACACGAGTGGGGGTCGCGTCGAATCGACGGTCCCCTTGAGCAGTGTCGAGGTTGCCAGTCGCAACGAGTTGCGCGGCGCCTTCAATGGAGGCGGCGAGCCGATCCTGCTGCGCACTTCGGGTGGCAGCATCCATATCGCTCCCCTGGAGTGATCGCGGCACCAAACCGCGCGATACAGGGCCTGCAGGCTGAGCCGATCTGCGCTCAGTGATGGCGGGGACGGTGGGCAGGGCGTGACCCGCCGTCGTCCGGCCCGGGCGCGCTACCCGCGAGCAGCCCTATAAGAATTACAATCGCTGTAATGACGCCGAGGATGGTGGGTATGGAGCTCATCGGTATCGCACCTGACCAATCTGGGCACTACTGTGCGGGCCTCTGCCTGACCCCAGGCTGAATGCCCGCTGTTAACAGGCGGGCCCTGGTTTGCATGCAGGAGAAGGTATGAATGCGAGAGGTCTGAGTGCGCTGCTATCGGTGATCGCGCTGTGAGCGGCGCAGTCCAGCAAGCGCTGCCGCGCGCCGTGATCCTCGCGACCGGCGGGACCATCGCCAGTACCTATGACGCGGGCAGGGGCGGGTTTGCTCCGGCGCTGTCCGGTGCACAGCTCGCGGCCAATGTGCCGGGCCTCAGCGCCCATGCGCGCATTGAGGTGGAACAGCTCGGTAATATCCACGGCGCGGACATGACGCCGGCGCACTGGCTGCAGCTCCTGGAGCGCATCCGCGAGCTGCTGGCTGTCGCGGATGTCAGCGGCGTGGTGGTGACCCACGGCACCGATACACTGGAGGAGACGGCGTATTTCCTTGATCTGACCGTCGCGAGCGATAAGCCCGTGGTCGTGGTCGGCGCGCAGCGTCCCTCGTCTTATCCGGATAGCGATGGTCCCCGAAACCTGCTCGACGCCGTGCGCGTCGTGGTGTCTGCCCAGGCGCGCGGCCGAGGCACCTTGGTGGTCATGAACGGGCAAATCAACGCTGCCCGAGAGGTCACCAAGACTCACACCACCGAAGTGCAGACATTCAAATCGCTGGAGTTTGGAGCACTCGGGGTCGTGGATCACGAGGTGCGCTTCTACCGCGCTCCCACGCGCCGGCCAACGATCGACATTCCTGCTGGCGCAAAGCTCGGCAGGGTTGAGATCCTGCCGCACTATGCCGGCGCGGACGGGACGCTGCTGCGGGCGCTGTGGCTGGCGCCGAAGGAACTGCAGCCGGACGGTGTGGTGATCGCGGCCACCGGCTTGGGGAATGTCGGCAGCCG
>DATBPG010000031.1:0-4250 GCA_036561485.1 Steroidobacteraceae bacterium
GTCGCTGCAGCGGGTGCAGTAGATGCCGCGCACGGTCCGATCGCGGATCGACAATTCGAAGATATGCGGGTCATTGGCGCCCGCCTCCCAGCCGCCGCGGTAATCATCGGCGCTCTGAGCGTCCGCCAGCCCCGACCAGGCCAGCGTTCCCAAGCACAGCGCCCAGCCGAGCATCCTGCGCATCGTTTCCCCTTGTCTTGTGCTCGCACGCACTGTTATTGCACGCACGATGGTACGGGATGCGGCGCCTCAATGCAGCCCGGAGTAACAAACCGCAGCATGGGTAACGCCCGGACCGGGCCTGGATGCGGGGATGGCGATGCCCATGCTCGCGCAGTCGCGATACAGGGTCTGCAGGTTGTATGCCGAGGCGACGTTGGCTGCCAGGTTACTGTCGTAGTCAGCCCATTCGCTGTAGCCATCTAATTTCACCGTACGTAGCAGTTCCTGCTCGCTCTTGCCGGCGGCAATTCCCTGGCGCACGGCCGCCTGCAGAGCGCGGTAGAAACTTCCCAGGTCAATGAGGTCCTGCCTGGTGCCGTCGTCCCAGTGTGAGGATACGTACATGAGGAAGTCGAGCGACTGCAGCTGATCGATGGCAGCGACCCATTCGTCCAGTGGTGCATGGTCGAAGTTCGCCCAACCTGGATAAACCCGATGCGGCGGCAGATAGTCATTCAGGAACAGCACCTTCTCATCGGGAAAGTAGCTGTCCACCATCCCGCCGACGCCGCCCGAACGGCCCGGCCGCTCGATCAGCTCGACGCGCCGGCCGCCGAGCCGCAGCGTCATTCGGCCGGTGAAGGTGACGTCCGGAACATGAATTCCGGCATTGAGTTCGGCGGCGTCGACGAAGCCGTCCTTGTTGGTATCGAACTGATCGAACTGCGGCACGAGAAAATTACGCGCTTCACTGCGCGAGAAGCGGTTGTCCCCGTTGATATCGATGCTGTTGCCAGGTGGCGGCGCGTAGCGCAGGTTCAGGCTCCTGAGCTTCCTGACCGTTTCATCGCTGCTGACCACCTTCGCCTGCGGGAACACCTGCGTGCCCAGCGCGTGGTCAAAATGGTAGTGGCTCATGATGATGTAGCGCACCGGCCGACCCGGAAAGCGCTGGGCCAGCTGGCCTCTGAGCCACTCGGCGTCGGCAGTACTGTTGGTGTCGGTGAGGATGATGCCGGCGGGCGTGACATACACCATCTGCTGATAGCCCTCACCCGCGCCGTACTGCACCCGATACAGCGTACCGGTCACCTTGCGTATGAACTTCATGTCCGCCGCGGCGCGTGCCGCCGCTCGCCGCGCTGCCGACGAATTGTTCGTGCCGGGCTTCTGCGCGCTGGCTGTACCTGCCAGCGACAGCCCGGCACAGAGCAGCAGCATCCAGGCAATGCTGCGCGAGGCTGCGACAATCCCCCTCATGCTCGCTCCTTCCCCCTGGGGCCACCGCGAAGCGCAGGCCCAGCCGCCGTGATTATAGCGGTGCTCCCAGTCACGCGGCTTGCGGGCGCATCTGGCATCATGCATCCGATGAAGCGGGTCATCATGGTCATGCTGGCGCTGGCCGCGGTCGCGCTCGGCATCGTGATAGCGCGCACCGGCCCGAATGCGGATCAGCAGGCTGTTGACTACCGTGAGGCACTGATGACTGTGATCGATGGCGTCACGGAGCCGCTGTTTCGCATGCAGCGTGGGCAGCTCGCCTATGACGCAGCCCTGGTGCGCAAGCGTGCAGCTGAGCTCACGGTGCTCAGTGGCATGGTGGGCGACGCCTTCACGCGCGACACGCGAACCGCCTCCCATCTGCAGACGGCAGCCTTGCCTTACGTCTGGAGCGATCCGGCCTCTTTCGCCGCCGCCGTGCAACGCATGCAGACGGCTGCGGCAGCCCTGCAGCAAGCAGCGCAGGGGCACCATCCGGCCGCTGTAGCGCCGGCCATCGCGGCTCTGGACACGGATTGTGCCCAGTGCCATCGCCAATTTCGCGCCAATTGAGGCGCGAGCACAGCGGCGACGCCGTTATCTGGCCGCGGCCTGCGCTGGAGTCGGCCCTGTCGTCGGCCGCGGCGCCGGGGCCGGGGCTAGCGCTGCGGCGTCGGCACGCGGTCGCAGCAGCACATAATCGCGATTGATCGCGACCACATGCCATCGCAGCAGTGCAAGGGGCACGCGATGCAGCTCGCGCCGGCGCAGCAGCATGGCCAGGTGCTGCGGCGCTGTCGAATCGACCAGTAGCTGCGGCGGTGCCGGTACTTCATTCACGTGGTAGCCATCGACCACTTCCAGGATGAAGCGTTCCGAATGCGACACTGGAAAGGGAGCGTAGATGAGCTCGCCGGTCGGAAGACGTGAGTGCAGCGACATCAGAAAGCTCTGGCTGGGGGGCCGCCGATCGGTCGAACCGATGCGCCACAGAACACGGACTTCGCAGAGCAGCAGCGCAGCCACGAGCAATCCCACAACCGCCAACCGCAGGGAGGGGACGCTTGAGCCGATCAGGCGTATCGCGGCGATCGCGCTCAGCATCGACCAGGCCGCGTAAGTCGGATCGAGATACCAGTGGTGCTGGGTGCGTGCGAGTGAGAAAGCCAGCAGCGGCACCAGCGCCCATAACAGCAGCAGCCGCATGCGCGCATCACGCAGCACCCGATTACCGCGCATGCACAGCGGCGCGACTGCAACCAGCAGCGGCCAGGGCGCGAACCGCTCGGCCAATATCGCCAGATAACCCCAGGGCTTCACCGTTTCATCGTCAAGTACACGTGTGCTGCGCCAAACCAGGTCCTCGCGGAACATACGTCGCACGAAATACATAGAAGCATCATGGTGCACACGCGCCACGATCCAGCCGAGCACGACGCCGAAGAACAGCAGCAACGCGGGGATCCACTGGCGCATGCGGATGCGACGCCAGTCCCCGCTCCAGAACAGATACAGCCCGATGCTGAGTATGAAGGGCAGAATCGCAAAGCTTTTGAGCAGAAAGCCCAGTGACAGCATTGCGGCACACAGCAATCGGGCGCGGGACGACTCGGCCAGCCCGGGGGCCTGGATCATGGCCAGCAGCAGCAGCAGGCTCAGCGCCGAGTCCAGATCACCGCTGCGCGCGCCGTGGTAGCTCATGAAACCAAAGCAGCTCGCGAGGATCAGCCCTGCGAGCAGCGCCTCGCGGCGCCCATACCAGAGGCGGGTAATGTTTATGGTCAGTGCAATGAGAGCCAGCGCGCACAGCGCCGAGGGCACCCGCATTGCAAACACCGTCGGGCCGAGCAGCCTGAAGGCGAGCTCCTGCATCCAGTAACCCAGCGGCGGTTTCAGATTCCAGTACTCGGGCCGCCCCGCATAGGTAGCCACGAGCACGGAGTGGCTGCGCAGCATCTCGCTGGCGGCCACGCCATAGCGCGCTTCATCGAGGTCGGAAACCTTGTTCGTGGACAAGCGCCAGAAGCAGTTCACCCACGCGAGCAGCACAGTCGCGGCAACGCCGGCATTGTAGTAACGCAGGACCAGATGCCCGAGACGATAGTTCAGCGAGCGGGGATGCGCTGCCGGTCGGGCGGCCTCAGTGGGCCAGGTAATGCTGGAAGTCATAGTTCTGAAACTGCTCACAGGGCAGCCGGTCACGGTGCCGAGGCTGCCATACGGCACCGCTCGACGCGCCCAGGCGCGGCGTTCGGAGTGCAACAGACTCTGAGGGTGCTGCTATCTGATCGACAGCGGCGTGCGTCTATCCGGATCGGCGAACCATGGAGCTTAGCTTACGTCCCTGTATGGTGTGCGTTAGAGAAGACTCACCCGGCCTTGAGCGAGGCGGCCGGCCTTCTGCTTCCTTGAGCGCGGGCCGCCGCAGTACCGGTTGGCAGAAATTGTAGGGGCCTGTCGCGACAATGTCACGGCGGCAGACGCGCCTTGTAGGGAGTGACCGAGGGTGAGTCCGGCGCGGAGGCGTAAGGTTCGGAAAGGACTTCAGGGGAAGCGATATGGCCACATCCGAACCGCCCACGTCGCCATCAACTACCTCCCTGCGCAACAGCCTGACGCCGGCGAAGTGCTCGATCTCATCCGCGCCGCCGGACGCAGGGGCGTTGCGATGCCCGGCGATCGGCCGGCCCGGCATGCCCGCAGAGCTGGCAGGCATCTACGTACCGCTCGCCGACAACCAGGGCAGCTTCGCCACCGGACAGATCTACGTATCCTCCGGCGGCGCCGGACCACCTTAGCGCGTGGGGGAAGTCGCAGGCGGCGTGCTC
>DATBPG010000032.1:0-12423 GCA_036561485.1 Steroidobacteraceae bacterium
ACGCGACCGGCGGCTCGACCACGCTGCCACAGTTCGATTGGTACGGCAGCGGCACGATCGGCAGCTCGGATCTCTACGAAGGGCAGACCGTGGCAGGCGCCTCATTGGGTAACTCCTACGCGGCCGCCCCCAAGATGGTCACGCTCGGTGATCAGGCTGTCGTTTACATCACCACGGGCGCGGCGCAGGTCAATGGCCAGTGCAACGGCACGACCTGCGACCAGAATGAGCTGAATGCGGACCCTGCGTCCCGCGGCACCTGGCAGGAGATCAGATGATGCGATTCTGGAACACACGCTACTGCGCCGGCTGTGCGCTGGCAGCACTTGCTCTGGCTGCGTTGGCGCTGTCGCCCGCACCCGCGCACGCCGGAATGCCCCTGCAGCCGCAGGTCACCGGTCAGGTAAGCTCGGTCGAGGGCAGCACCGCCGTGCGCATCGACGGCACGACCTACCTGATTGCGCCCAACAGCCCCGCTGCAGATGCCATTCGCAGTGTCAGGCCCGGCGACACGATCGGACTGGTACTGAACGGGCCGCCCGGATCTTCCACCAGCGAGGTGATCTCCATCAGTCGCGCCGCTTCTGGCGCCACCAACGTGCGCGCCGGCGGATGATCATGCGGGCCCTGAAGCGAGCGTCTCTGCGCGCCCGGAGCCGGGGTTTTTCGCTCATCGAGCTCATGGTCACGGTGGCCATCGTCGCGGTGCTCGCGGCGATCGCGTTGCCCTCGTATCGTCGCTACGTCCTGCAGGGCAATCGCACCGATGCCATCAAGGCGCTGGCCTTCTACCAGCAGGCGCTCGAGCGCTGCTACTCGCAGAGTTTTACCTACACCGGCTGCGCGCAGATCCCGGCCATGCCGGTTGCGACCACCGACGGCTACTACAGCATCACACTGCCAACGCTGACCAACACGACCTATACGTTGCAGGCGACCGCCGCCGGCACGCAGGCCTCTGACACCCAGTGCAGCACCTTCACCATCACACAGGCCGGCGTCCAGGCTGCCCAGGACAGCTCCACCAACGATCAGACCCAAGCCTGCTGGGGCGGACGCTGAGGCGACACTGAGGCGGCTGCCGCGCCGGTCGGGCGCGCTGGCCCATCGGCCGCCGGGCTGACGATCCCAACGCGCCGGTCTATCATCCCGCGCTGCGGGAGTGAGAGCCGGTGCACGGCAAATCCAACATCTTTCTGATCGGCCCCATGGGCTCGGGTAAGTCCGCGGTGGGCAGGCACCTCGCGCGCCTGCTCGACTATCCCTTTTACGACAGCGATCAGGAAGTGGAAGTGCGCACCGGGGCCGATATTCCGCTGATCTTCGAGCGCGAAGGGGAGGCGGGCTTCCGCCGACGCGAGCGCGAGGCGCTCGAGGAGCTCACGCGCCTGGAGGGCATCGTGCTGGCGACCGGCGGGGGGGCCATTCTCGATGCCGCGACCCGCCATGACCTCGCCACACGTGGCTGGGTGGTGTACCTCGAGGCATCGGTCGCCCAGCAGGCGGCCCGCGCCGGGCGTACGCGCCACCGGCCGCTGCTGCAGGACACTGATCCGGTCATGCGCCTGCAGGAGCTCATGCACGCGCGCGCGCCGCTCTACCGCGCCGTCGCCGATCTGGTCATATCGACCAATTACCGCAAGGTTCCCGCCGTCGCCGAAAGTATCGCCCGCGAGTTCCGCAGCGCCACTGCGGCGCGTTGAGCGCACACCGGGCACCGCGACAGCGAACACCGCGCCGGGCGCACCGCCTATAATGATGCTTCGCGCTCATGGGCTCTCCAATCTCCCCTGCAACCCCTTCCGTCACCGCGGCGGATGCAACAGCCCCGGTCCAGACGCTCAGCGTCGGGCTCGGCGAGCGCTCCTATCCGATCGTGATTGGCGCCGGGCTCATCGACTCGGCCGGGCTGCTGGCGAAGCATGTGCCCTACCGGGATGTGCTGCTGGTCACCAACACCGTGGTCGGCCCGCTCTACGCGCAGCGATTGGAAGCGGCTCTCACACGCGGCCTGCCGGGACGGCGCGTGGTGCGTGCCGTGCTGCCCGATGGCGAGCAGCACAAGAGCCTCGCGAGCGCCGGCCGCCTGTTCGATGTGCTGATCGCTAACCGCTTCGGTCGCGACGCGGCCGTGCTGGCGCTGGGCGGTGGCGTGGTCGGAGACATCGCCGGCTTCGTGGCCGCCTGCTATCAGCGCGGCATCGACCTGGTGCAGGTCCCGACGACGCTGCTGGCCCACGTGGATTCCTCGGTGGGCGGCAAGACCGCCGTGAATCATCCGGGTGGCAAGAATCTCATCGGGGCGTTTCATCAGCCGCGAGCGGTCATCGCCGACATGCAGCTGCTGGCCAGTCTGCCGCCGCGTGAGCTCTCCGCGGGCCTCGCCGAGGTGATCAAATACGGCCTGATCTGCGATGCGGCCTTCTTCGACTGGCTCGAGAGCCATGTGGAGGCACTGCGTGCACTGGATACGGCCGCACTCTCGAACGCGATCCGCCGCTGCTGCGAGATCAAGGCGCAGATCGTCGCGCGCGACGAGCGCGAGCAGGGTGAGCGTGCCCTGCTGAATCTGGGCCACACCTTTGGGCATGCGATCGAGTCTGCGACCGGCTATCAGCAGTGGCTGCACGGCGAGGCCGTGGCGGTGGGCCTGCTGATGGCCGCGGACCTGTCGCGCCGGCTGGGGCAGGTGTCGGCCGCCGAGCTCGCGCGGCTGCGCTCCCTGCTGACGCGCGCCGGCCTGCCGGTGCGTGCACCGCCGATCGGCGCGGCGCGCGCGCTCGAATACATGCGAGTGGACAAGAAGGTCAAGGCCGGCCGCGTGCGCCTGATCCTGATGCAGGGCATCGGTCGTGCGACGCTCAGCGCCGACTATCCGGATGCGGCGCTGGCGGCGACCCTGAGCGAGTGGTTCGACGGCGCTGCGGGGACCGCGGCCGCGAGCGGCACCGCCGCTGCCGGACCGTCACGATGAGCGTGCATCCGCTGGCGGACACGGTGCCAGCCCCCGCCACGCCCGCCATGGCGCTGGCGGCCTACGCAGCCGATGATCTGCGCACGCGCGGGCGTCGCTATCCCGAGCCCCCGCCCCAGTATCGCAGCGAATTTCAGCGCGATCGCGATCGCATCATTCACTCCAACGCCTTTCGCCGCCTCGCCTACAAGACGCAGGTATTCGTCAATCACGAGGGCGACCTGTACCGCACGCGCGTGACGCACTCCATCGAGGTGGCGCAGATTGCGCGCTCGATCGCGCGGGCGCTGGCACTCAATGAAACGCTCACCGAGGCGATCTCGCTGGCGCACGATCTGGGGCACACGCCCTTCGGGCATGCTGGCCAGGACGCGCTCAATGAATGCATGCGGGACTACGGCGGTTTCGAGCACAACCTGCAGTCCCTGCGCACCGTGGATGAGCTCGAGGAGCGCTACGCACTGTTTCCGGGCCTGAACCTGACCTTCGAGTGCCGCGAGGGCATCCTCAAGCACTGCGCACCTGACAAGGCACGCGGACTCGGCGAGATCGGCGAGCGCTTTCTCGCGCGCCGTCAGCCCGGGCTCGAGGCGCAGCTGGCGAATCTGGCTGATGAGATCGCCTATAACAATCACGATGTCGACGACGGCATCCGTGCCGGTCTGCTGACGCTCGAGCAGCTCGAGCAGGTGCCGCTGGTCGCGCGTCAGGTCGCCGAAGTGACGCGATTGTATCCGCAGATATCCGCACGCCGCCGCGTGCACGAGACCGTGCGGCGCATGGTCAACGACATGGTCGTGGACGTGATCCAGTACAGCATCGAGCAGCTGCGCGAGGCGCGCCCGGCAGACATCGAGGCCGTACGCCAGCAGCCGCGCTCGCTCATCGGCATGAGCCCCGCCATGCTCGCCGCGCACCGTGAGCTCAAGCAGTTCCTCGGCGAGCATCTCTACCGCCATCAGCGCGTGCTGCGCATGACGATCAAGGCGCGGCGCGTAGTCGGGGAGCTGTTCGCTGCGTTCATGAGCGATCCCAGGCTCATGCCCGAGGAATACTACGAGAGCGCACGAGCCGCCGAGGAGCAGGGCGGGCTCGCGGGGCGCGCCCGCAGCGTCGCGGACTACGTGGCAGGGATGACCGATCGCTACGCCATCCTCGAGCACGGCCGCCTGTTCGATCCGAAGGAGCGCCCATGAGCAGCATGAGCAGCATCCCGACGCGCGAGCGTCTCATCTTCGCCCTCGACGTGGCCGATGCCGCGCAGGCACGCGCGCTCACCGAGCGGCTGGGCGAGGCGGTGCAGTTCTACAAGCTCGGCCTGGAGCTGTTCATGGCCGGCGGCTACTTCGAGCTGGTCGACTGGATGGTCGCGCGCGGCAAAAAGATCTTCGTCGATCTGAAGTTCTTCGATATTCCCGCCACCGTGGCCTCCGCCGTGCGGCAACTGAATGGCCGCGGCGTCACCTTCACCACCGTGCACGGCAATCAGGCCCTCATGGAGGCGGCGGCTGCCGCCAAGGGCGACGTGAAGCTGCTCGCCGTCACGGTGCTCACGAGTCTGGATCGCGGCGATCTGACGGATCTGGGCTTTCAGTGCGACGTGCAGGAACTGGTGCTCTCGCGCGCGCGACGGGCGCTGGAGGCGGGCTGCGACGGCGTGGTGTCCTCGGCGCTGGAGGTCGCAAAACTGCGCGAGCGCATCGACCGGCGATTGCTGGTGGTGACCCCGGGGGTGCGGCCGGTCGAGAACCGGCCCGCCGACGATCAGAAGCGCGTCGTGTCGGTCAGCGATGCGTTTCGCAGCGGCGCGGACTACATCGTCGTCGGACGTCCAATCCGCGATGCCGCCGATCCGCGCGCCGCTGCCGAGGCGATCCAATCGCAGATCGCCTTGGCGCTGTCGTAGGCAGGGCTTCAGCGCCCGTCCGGCATTTCCCTACCAGTGCGCGCGCATCCGTGCCGCTGCTGCCGATCGGCGGCGGGCGTGCGGCACCGTCCGGTGATCGCTCAGGCCGCCCGGCTGGCCGGCTGGGCGGCCAGCTCGTCGCGCAGCACGCGGCGCAGGATCTTGCCGACGTTGCTCTTGGGCAGCTCATCGCGGAAGTAGACCGCCTGCGGGCGCTTGTAGGCAGTCAGAAAACGGTGGCAATAGTCCACGACGGCCTGTGCCGTCAGCGCTGGATCCTTGCGCACGACGAACAGGGCCACCACCTCGCCCGAATGCTCATCGCGCTGCGAGACCGCGGCCACTTCCAGCACCCCGGGGCAGCGCGCGGCAACTTCCTCGACCTCATTGGGGTACACCTTGAAGCCCGACACGATGATCATGTCCTTCTTCCGGTCCTCGATGAACACGAAGCCGCGCTCATCCATGCGGCCGATGTCCCCGGTGCGAAGCCAGCCCTGCGGCAACATGACCTGCGCGGTCTCGTCGGGGCGCTGCCAATAGCCCTGCATGACCTGCGGCCCGCGCACGCAGAGCTCCCCGGCGCTGCCCACCGCGAGCTCAGCGCCCGCCTCATCGCGGATGGATACTTCCGTGGAGGGCAGCGGCAGACCCACCGAGCCATTGAAGTGCGAGTCGGCTCCCACGAGCGGATTGCAGCACACCACCGGCGAGGCTTCCGTCAGTCCCCAGCCCTGCGTGATGTCGCAGCCCGTGGCTGCCTGCCAGCGCTCGGCGACCGTGCCCTGCAGCGCCATGCCACCGGCCAACGTGCCGGCGAGCTGCGAGAAGTCGATCGACTCGAAACCGCGCGTGTGCATCAATGCGTTGAAGAGCGTATTGACGCCCATGAAGAACATCGGCGGATGGCGGCGCAGCTCGCCGATGAAACCGTGAAAATCGCGTGGATTGGCGATCAGCGTCCCCGAGCCGCCGAGCGAGCCAAACAGCAGGCAGTTCGCCGTCAACGAAAAGATGTGATAGAGCGGCAGCGCGCAGACGAAGTTCACCCGGTCCATCGCCTTCTGCGTGAACCAGGCGCGACACTGCTGGATGTTCGCGACCATGTTGCCGTGGGAGAGCATGGCGCCCTTGGCCACCCCGGTGGTGCCACCGGTGTACTGCAGGAAGGCAAGGTCATGGCCAGCGAGCGTGACCGCCTGCAGCGCCAGCGCTCGCCCCTCGGCGAGCACATGGCGCAGGCCGCGCGCGCCGGGAATCAGCCAGCGGGGCACGCGCCGCTGCACGTGACGCAGTATCAGATTGACCAGCGCTCCCTTGGGCTGATGCAGCAGATCGCCGACGCCGGTCACGACGACGTGCTTCACCGCCGTGTCGGGCAGCGCCTGCTCGAGCGTCGCGGCGAAGTTCTCCAGCACCACCACGCAGCTCGCGCCCGAATCCTTGAGCTGATGCTCGAGCTCAGTGGCGGTATAGAGCGGGTTGACATTGACGACCACGAAGCCGGCGCGCAGCGCCCCGTACAGCGCGATCGGATACTGCAGAATGTTGGGCAGCATGATCGCGACACGATCGCCGCGCGCGAGCCCGGCGCGCTGCTGCAGCCAGGCGCCGAAGGCACGAGAGCGCTGCTCGAGCTGCCGATAGGTCATCGCCGTGCCCATACTGCGGTAGGCGATGCGATCGGCGTAACGCTCACAGGCCTGCTCGAGCAGCACTTTGAGCGAGGCAGGGCTGTCGGTGTCGACCTCGGCGGGCACGCCGGAGGGATACTGGGAATGCCAGAGGCGGCTCATCGCGGGGCTCCGAGCGCAGGCACGGAAGGCCGCGCGCCATGCCGGCCGGGGGTGCCCAGCAGCGGCTGCAAGCCCGGCCACACGGTCGAGAGCAGCAGTGGCTGCGCGCGCTCGTTGGGGTGCAGGCCGTCGGCCTGGATGAGCTCGGGCTTCAGTGCCACGGCCGCCATCAGAAAGGGCACCAGTGCCAGACCGTGACGCCGTGCAAGCTCGCCGTACATGGCATAAAAGGCACTCGTGTAGCGTTCACCATAATTGGGCGGCATGCGCATGCCGATCAGCAGTATGCGCGCGCCGTGTGCCTGCGAGAGGCTTATCATCTGCTCCAGATTGCGCTGCGCCTGCATGACCGGCAACCCTCGCAGTCCATCATTGGCACCGAGCTCGAGGATCACAATGCGCGGTGCGTGCATCGCCAGCGCGCGTGGCAGGCGTGCGAGTCCCCCTTCCGTCGTCTCGCCGCTCACGCTGGCATTGACGACCCTAAAATCGTACCCTTCCTGGGCGATTTTTCGCGCCAGCAGGTCCACCCAGCCGTGTCCGGGGGGCACGCCGTAGCCCGCGCTGAGGCTATCACCGAACACGAGAATCACCGGCGCGGTGCGTGCCGCAGGCGACGCACGCTCCACGGCCGCGGCACGCGCCAGCGGCGCCGCCAGTGCGGCCAGCCAAACCAGCAGGATGACCATGATCCGTGACATCGTTCTGGAAGCGCGCGGCCTCACCAAGGAGGTTAACAGTCCCGATGGTCCGCTGACCATCGTGCGCGAGGTTTCCTTCGAAGTGAACCGCGGCGAATCGGTGGCCATCGTCGGGGCCTCGGGTGCGGGCAAGTCGACGTTGCTGGCATTGCTGGCGGGGCTGGATTCCCCGAGCGCCGGGGAGGTGTGTCTGGCCGGCGAGCCCCTCAGCCGCCTGAATGAGGACGGCCGCGCGCGCCTGCGTGCCGACCGCGTCGGCTTCGTGTTTCAGTCCTTTCACCTCATCGGGTCTTTGACGGCGCTGGAGAATGTCATGCTGCCGCTGGAGCTGGCCGGGCGCGCCGATGCACGTGCGGCCGCAAGCGACATGCTCGCGCGTGTGGGGCTGGCGGCGCGGCTGCATCACTATCCGCGTCAGCTCTCGGGCGGTGAGCAGCAGCGCGTCGCGCTCGCGCGCGCCTCGGTCGGCCGACCCATGGTGCTGTTCGCCGACGAGCCCACCGGTAATCTCGACACGGTGACCGGCGAGCGCATCGCGGAACTGCTCTTCGAGCTCAACCGCGGCTCGGACACCACGCTGGTGCTGGTGACACACGATCGCACCCTGGCGCAGCGCTGCCGCCGCCTGCTGTGGATGGATGCCGGCGCCCTGCATGAGGGGGGCGGCCCGCAGCGCGCCGCGAGCGCTGGTGCCCAGGCCGCTCCGGGCCCGCATGCGTAGCCTGCGCCTGGCGCTGCGGGCCCTGCGGCGCGAATGGCGCTCGGGGGAGCTGGCGCTGCTGTGGCTGTCGCTGGCGATCGCCGTGGCGGCGCTGACGGGGGTCGGGTTTCTGGTCGATCGCATCGGCCGTGCCGTCACGCTGCAGGCGAGCGAGATTCTCGCAGCGGATCTGCGCGTGGTGGCGCCCCATTCGATCCCGCTCGACCAGCAGCGCGAAGCCCAGCGCCTGGGCCTGCAGAGCGCGCGGCTCACGACGCTGCTGTCGGCCGTGTTTCGCGGCGATGCCAATCAGCTCGCCAATGTGCGGGCGGTCACCGCCGGCTACCCGCTGCGCGGGGCGTTGACCATCGCGGCGCGTCCGTTCGCCCCCGGCCGCACCACGCAGAGCATCCCTGCGCCCGGGCAGGCCTGGCCCGACTCGCGCCTGGCGGCCGCACTGGGGGCAGGCCTTGGCAGTACGCTCGACGTGGGCTCTACGCACCTGACGGTCACGCGCATTCTGATCGCGCGGCCCGATCAGAGCGCAACCTTCGTCGAATTCGCCCCCGCGCTGCTGATGAACGCCGCGGATCTGCCGGCGAGCCGGCTCGTGCAGCCGGGCAGCCGCGTCAACTACGCACTGCTGCTCGCCGGCCCGCGCGCGCGTCTGGCGCGCTATCGTGCCTGGTTCGATGCGCACGCGAGCGATGATGAGCGCCTGGACGATGTCGCCGATGCCAGTCCCCAGATCGGCGATGCGAGCCGGCGCGCCGGGCGCTTCCTGGCGCTGGCAAGCCTGGTCGCGGTGCTGCTGTGTGCGGTGGCGATGGCGCTCTCGGCGCGCAGCTACGTGCGCCGCCACCTGGATGCCGTCGCGCTGATGAAAACCCTGGGCGCGACACGCCGTGTGGTGCTGGCCGTCACACTCTGGCAGCTGCTGGCGCTGGCGCTGGTGGCGAGCCTGCTCGGTGCGCTGGGAGGCTACCTGACGCAGCTGTGGCTCGTGCGCGTGCTGCGCGGATTGCTGCGCAGTGACCTGCCCGCTGCGGGTCCGTGGCCGCTGCTGACGGGCTTCGGGGTGGCGCTGGCGATGCTCGCCGGCTTCGCGCTGCCATCGCTGCTGCAGCTGCTGCGCGTACCGGCCCTGCGCGTGCTGCGCCGGGACGCAGGGGCGCCCGCCCCGGCGCTGTGGATGGCGGCACTGCCGGTGTTGCTGGCCGTGGGCGGCGTCGTCTACGCCGCCCTCGGCGCCTGGCGCGAGAGCGTCTGGTTCATCGCCGGGCTCGCTGGCGCCGTGCTGGCGCTCGGGGCGGCCGGGGCGCTGTTGATGCGTGCCGCGGGTCACGTGCGCGGCCGGGCCGGTACGGCGTGGCGCTACGGCGTGGCACACCTGGCGCGCAGCGGTGGGCTGGGCATGGCCCAGATCGTTGCCTTCGGGCTCGCCGCGATGCTGCTGCTGGCGCTCGCCATCCTGCGCACGGATCTGGTGACCGACTGGCGCGCGAGCCTGCCGGCCGATGTACCGAACTATTTCTTCGTCAACATTCCACCCGCGCAGCGCGCCGATTTTCAGCACCTGCTCAGTGCCCAGGGGGCGCGCTTCGAGCGCATGCTGCCGATGCTGCGCGGGCGGCTGGTGGCGATCAACGGTGCACCGGTGGATTCGCTGAGCTTCCCCGGCGTGCGCGGCGCCGCGCGCGGCCGCGCGTTTGCCAATCGCGAGCAGAATATCACCTGGACCGCCGAGCTCGGCGATGACAACCACATCGTGGCCGGGCACTGGTGGACGCGCGCGGACTTCGGCAAGCCACTGGTCTCTCTGGCCGTGGAATATCAGCAGGCCATGAATCTGAAGCTCGGCGATAAGCTTCAGTTCGATATTGCCGGTGAGAGCGTGACGGCCACGATCGCCAGCTTCCGGCGCGTCAAGTGGGACAGCTTTCGTCCGAACTTCTTCGTCGAGTTTGCGCCCGGATTGCTCGATGATGCTGCCGGCAGTTACATGACCAGCGTCTATCTGAGCCCGAGCAGCGCGGCCATGGCCGAGCTTGTGCGCCGCTTTCCGAGCGTGTCGATCTTCAATGTCGGGGATCTGCTGGCGCAGGCGCGCGCGGTCATCGACAAGGCGGTCGTCGCCGTGCAGAGCGTGTTCCTGTTCACCGTGCTCGCCAGTCTCACCGTGCTGCTCTCGCAGGTGCAGGCCACGCGCGAGGAGCGTCGCCAGGAGATCGCCATCCTGCGTGTCCTCGGGGCGCGCCGTCCCATGATCGTCGGCAGCGTGCTGGTGGAGTTCTCACTGCTCGGTGCGCTGGCCGGCCTGCTTGGCGCCACCGGCGCGGCGCTCGGCGGCGCCTGGCTCGCGCATACGCTGGATCTGAACTATCGCTTTGATGCGCTGCTGTGGCTCGCAGGGGTGCTCGGCGCGGCGCTCATCACTGCGATCGCCGGGCTGATCGCCACCCGCCCGATTCTCTCGGTGTCGCCGCGCGCCGTGCTGTCCTGAGCGTGCCAGCGCGCTGCGTGCCGTGGATAACGGCGCGCGCCGCCGCGCGCGTGGCGTAATTTGCCTTCGATATCAGATGCTTTCGGGTTTGGCTGGCGCGGCTGAGGTGCCTCTGGCAGCCGCCCCGGCGCCTCTGCCTGCGGCCGCAGGGTAGCCCATTCTTGGCAAATCGCAGCGTTGTGCGGACCGTTGAGGGACAGCGCGATACCTCCAATGCGCCATGGGCCGACGGCAAATTCGTGGACAACTGGGCATAAGGGTGGGCAGACCTCAATAAAGCGTGACAGAGAAGGCCCAAGTGACGAGCGCACCTTCCGAATCCGGCGGCGACGCCGCCGCGAGTGCAGTGTCCGGTGGGCCCTCAGCGCGAGCGGCGCAGGAGCCCGGCGCCCGCCTGCTGTGGCATGCAAATCCCGCGCCGCAAGCAGGCGCGCCGCAAAGAGACGATGCGTCAACCGTGGAGCTGGGGGCCGGCGCAGACCTGGCCACGGCAAGCCAGTCGCCCCCCGAGCCGGACCCCGGCACCGTCCTGGGTTCGCGCTACCTGCTGGAAGCGATCATCGGGCGCGGTGGGACCTCCAGCGTGTACAGCGCCCGGGATCTGCGTTCAGAAGCGCTCTCAGAGACGAGCGGCGATCTGGTCGCGGTGAAGCTGTTGCGAGGCAGACCAGGCACCGAGGCGCTGGCGCCTGCCCGCCTGGCGCGGGAGTTCCACACCATGCGTGGCCTGTCCCATCCGGGCATCGCGCGGGTGTTCGAGCTCGGCTGCGACGGCGACATCTCCTTTATGAGCATGCAGCTCCTTGCCGGGCAGACGCTCAAGGAATGGATGAGCGCCGGCGGCTCGCATGCGCAGGCGCTCAGGATCATCGATAGCTGCGGCGAAATCCTCGAGTACGCACATTCCATGGGTGTCGTACACGGGGATCTCAAACCGACCAATGTCCTGGTGAGCGATGACGGCAGCGCCAAACTGATTGATTTCGGCTCCTCATCCGTTTCGGATGCGCGTTCCGATGCAGGCTCGGCTCCAGCTCCCGCCGCGACCCCTTTATATGCGAGTCCACAGATACTGGCGGGCCATCGCGCCGAGCAGCTTGACGATGTCTTCAGTCTCGCCTGTCTGAGCTACAGCATTCTGAGCGGCGGCCGGCACCCCTACGGTGGCCGTCCTTCGTTCGAAGCTTTTCGCGCCAAATCCGCCCCCACCTATGTGCGCGCGATTCCGGTGGAGCTCTTCGCAGTCATCGCCCGCGGCCTGTCTGCCGATCGGGAGCGAAGACCTGCCTCAGTGAGCGAGTTCCGGCGCGAGCTGATGGAGGCTGAACAGCGTCGCTGCGCGAAAGCTTTCGTCGCGCATGCGGCCACAGCGAGCGTCGTACAGGACAGCGTTGCCGAGCCATCGGTTCTGGGACCGGTCATGGCGGAGGTTGCACGCAGGGTCGTTGCGCTGAAAAAAAGATTGGGCGCCGCACCGCGCGCGGCGCCCGTCAAGCCGGTCGTGGTGGCGGTCGTTGCGCTGCTGGCGGCGGTGGTGGGCGCCGCCGCCGTGTTCTCCCATAGCGAGCCGGCGCAGTCGAGGCATACGGGCGCCGCCAGTTTGCCGGTTGCCACGATCGAAACTGCGCCTGCACCGACGGTTGCCGTGAAGGCGTCGACTCCGCAGGTGGCGCCGTCTCAATTACAGCCGGCTCAGGTGCCCTCGGCGCCCGACCGCGCCCCGTCGCAGTCCCCAAAGGCCGCGCCCTCATCGCACGATCAGAGCTCGATCTCGTTCAAGGCAGCGCTGATCCATACCAATGCGCGCCAATCAATGGTTGCCATCACCGTGACGCGCGAGCCC
>DATBPG010000033.1:0-41087 GCA_036561485.1 Steroidobacteraceae bacterium
CGGCAGCAACGGCGGACTGCTCAACGATCTGTGGGAATACGAGCCGGCGGTCGGCCAGTGGGTCTGGATGAGCGGCTCATCCTCGTTCGGCAGTGCAGGCAACTACGGCACGCAAGGCCAGGCGGCAGCCGCGAATGCGCCCGGCGCGCGTGAGGCGGCCAGCGCCTGGACCGATTCGACGGGCCAGCTGTGGCTGTTTGGTGGACTGAGCGCTGGCAGCTCGAACGGCACGGCCCAGCTCAATGATCTGTGGCGATTCCAACCTGTCACGGGGCAATGGACCTGGATGGGCGGGTCCAACACCGCAAACCCGACCGGAAACTACGGTACGCAGGGTGTCGCAGCCAGCGGGAACGTACCACCGCCGCGCGGCTACGCCGTCACCTGGGTCGATAAGGCCACCGGCATCCTGTGGCTCTTTGGCGGCGAGCAGGTCGATTCTTCCGGCGTGTCGGCGCTCTTCAATGACCTCTGGCGCTACGACCCGACAACCAGGCTGTGGACCTGGGTCAGTGGAGCGAGCTCGCCCAATGCAGCCGGCAGCTACGGCACTGAGGGCTCGGGCGCCACGACCGATGTGCCTGGATCGCGCGCGGCCGCGATGGGCTGGATCGACAGCTCGGGCAATCTGTGGATGATGGGTGGCAGCGGCACGGATCAGGCCGGCAGTACCGGCCTGCTCAATGATCTGTGGCGCTACAGCCCTACCAGCGGGCAATGGACCTGGATGGGGGGAGCGGCGAGTGCGCGCGCGACCCCCGTCTACGGCTCGCAAGGCGTGGCCGCCGCGGCAAATGTGCCGGGTGCGCGCGCTGCCGCCATGGCCTGGGTCGATACATCCGGCAACTTCTGGCTGTTGGGGGGCATTGGCTACGACCAGTCGGCAAATGTGAACGACCTGAGCGATCTGTGGGAATACCAACCGGGTGTGGGCCAATGGACCTGGGTGAGCGGCTCGGCGCATGCCGCTGCCAGCGGTAACTACGACACGCCAGGTGTGGCAGCGTCGGGCAATCTACCCGGCGCGCGCGAGCAGGCCAGTGGTTGGCTCGACGGCCAGGGACAGCTGTGGCTGTTTGGCGGTTATGGTATCGATTCGCTCGGCTCGCAGGATGATCTGAACGATCTGTGGAGCTTCGCTCCCTAGACGCAGGGCTTGTCAGGTGCCGGAGACGCGGGTGCTTGTCGCGGCCACCCGCGTCGGGTCGCCATGCGCCGCAGCTGCAAAGGCGGCGAGCAGCAGATGGTGAGCGACCCACCAGCGCTGGCGCGAATCGAGCAGCACCAGCCACACGCGATGTCCCGACTGCTCGGCCAGTGCGATCAGGCAGCGCCCCGCCTGGGCGGTATAGCCGGTCTTCAGCCCCAGCACGCCCGGCATCTCGCCGAGCAGATGATTGGTGCTGCGAAAGCTCAGGTGCCGCACACGACGGCCGGATGCCGACTGCGCGACGATGGTGGCGTGCTCCTGTGAGACGATGGCGGCGATGCGTGGGTTGGCATGGGCCGCCTTTGCCAGGCGCAGCAGGTCGTTGACGGTCGAGTGCTGGCCAGGCTCGTCATAGCCGCACGGATGCACGAAGTTCGAATCGTGCATGCCGAGCTGCTCCGCACGAGCGTTCATGCGGGCAGCAAAGGCGGCCAGCGAGGGCGAGGAGTTCTCTACCAGCACCAGGCAGGCATCGTTGGCCGAGTGCATCAGCATGGCGGTCAGCGCATCCTGGGCGCGTACGCGATCGCCCGTGTGCAGCCCGACCCGGGAAGGCGTGGTATGCGCTGCCTCGTGGCTGACGGTCAGTATCGCGTCCGGATTCCAGTTCGAGTCCAGCAGCACCAGCGCGGTCAGCAGCTTCGTCAGGGAGGCCGGGGCGCGCGGCGTATCGAGATTGCGGCTCCACAGCACATCGCCGTCCACGACGGTCGCGTATGCCACCGCGGCGAGCGGGTAGGGATTGCGATTCGGATCGGGATGAGCGTGGGTGTGATGCGGCTTGGCCCAGGCGCTGCTCACCATCGCCACACAGGCGATCAGCGCCAGCGCATACCGCCGTGCAGCCGGCGGCATCATCGAAGCTTCGAGGTCAAAGCCGGCTGGTGCCGGCGAGTGTTATTGCGCATGAACCTGTCAGCGCCTCCCGTCGTGCCGGAAGTCTAACGGCGCGTGCGCAGGTTGTGTAGGGATTTGTGATAGGAACTTGAACTAGTGCGCGACACTGCTCGCTGCGCCCGGTGCGCCTGCGCCCCGCGCAGGCTGCGCATGAGTGTGCGGCAGATGATGGATGGTCAAGATACGGCCGCGCGCAGCGGGCGGTGAGGAGCCCGGGTGCGGGCTGGTTGATGCCGTGGCGGCCTTGCCGGTGGCCAGGGGCTGGACCAGAAGGGCGACGGGGGTTGCCGCATCGAGCAGTTGCTTGCCGGTGCTGGCATCCACGCTGAAGTACCAGGGCTGGTTCGAGGCCTTGAGCACATAGTCGTTGGCGCCGGCTGGTTGCGAGATCACCCAGCTCTGATCGGCATGCTGCATCCGATGCAGCGTCAGGGTGAGCAGCGGGTGTGCCTGCTGCCAGGCTGGCTGCGCACTGGTACCGAGCACGCCCTGCAGCCTCAGGTCCCCGATGCTGTGGCTGAGTGCCTCGACCTTCGCTTCATCGAGATGACGGCCCGCCGGCACATCGGCCGCGCTCCAGGTCGGCGTGGCCGCCGGGGCTGCCGGGGCTGCGGCAGGAGCCGGCTTGGCCGCTGTGCCGGGCTTGGCCGCTGTGCCGGGCTTGGCCGGGGCGCTCTGTCGCGCCAGGTGCAGGGCCCCCTGGGGCATCTGGATGTCCACGCCGGTGAGCTGGTCGGGCTGGCTCTCCAGCAGATCGTTGGCGAACCAGGAGCTCAGCTGTGTGGGCAGCTCGTAGGTCGCCAGCTCGACGCTATAGACGGCGTGGTCGCTGGCATTGCGCGCATCCGTGCGACGTGCCCCGGCAGAGCTGCCGAAATACAGCGTGCCCACCGTGTGCGAGCCCTGGCTGAGCGTCAGGCGACGCTCGAAGTCATCGTCCGCGAGCTTGAAGCGCTCCAGCGCCGATGAGCTGGTGGCGATGGGCAGGCCGCGACGCAGGTCGGCGAGCTCGGAGAGCAGATCCTCGACTTTGAATTTGTCGGCCGGTGCGTTGAAGTAGCCTGGCAGTATCCACTGGCCGTTGCGCTTGGCGATCTCCACGCGCTGCGGGGCACCTGCGTCCGCATGGCCCTCGAGCAGCAGCCGGTCGGCGCTCTGCGCCGCGGGACCGATCAGTGGAGACTGCGGTGGAATGGAGGCCAGGGGGTTGCGGCGCATCGCCAGCAGGCCAGCCACACCCAGCTGCACCGCCAGCAGCACGATCAGCAGCGGAATCGAGCGGCGCATCATCAACCCTCCTGCAGCAGCTGCAGATGCCGCGCGGCCCGTCGTGCGCGCCGTCGCCGGTTCAGCGCCCACACCAGCGCCAGTGCGCCCAGGGCCACGCCGTAGTTGAGGTACTCCCAGAACTGTTCGGCGCCGCGACTCATGGGCGCGAGCGTGCGGGCAAACTGCTCGCGGCCGCGAATGCCCATCAGCGCCTGATCGGCGAGCGACCAGTCGGCGATGTTCTGCACGAACTGCACCGGCTTGTCATAGGTGCGGCCCAGCGCCTGTCCCAGGAGCTGCAGCACCTGATCGCTGAACATCGTGCTCGAGCCCACCAGGATCAGACGCGCCGAGGCGGGTGAGTGATCGATCACGCTGTCGATCGGCGGGGCGGGCGCAGCGGCTGCGGCTGTCGTGGCCGACACCGGGGTGGCCTTGCTGCCGGATGCGCCGGGCGTGGGTGCTGGCGGCGGGCTGTCCGACGCTGCGCTGAGCAGTGGGGAGGGTTTGCCGGCGAAGGCTGAATCGAAGCGTCCCTCGAGCATCACGGCCAGCGGGTGCGAGCCGATGGCACCGGTGGGGGCGACATCGAAGTCGGTGAGGTTGGTGGAGCTCGACACCCAGCTCTGCGGCGAGGAACGCAGCAGCACCGTGACCTTGCGACCCTGATTGCGGCGCGCGTCCACGACGATGGGCGCGGCCCAGGGCACATCGACCTGCTCCAGATCGCGCGTGATCGGATTGTCCGACAGCCCGGTACCGCGCACATCGACGATGTACGGGTAGCTTGCCAGCTCGAGCTCCTCGATCATCGCGCCGCCGACGTTGCGGCGTACGGGGATGGGCAGAGCTCCGCTCTGGTGGTCGAGAACGAGTTCACGCTGCTCGGAGAGGCCATAGCGGCCCAGCCAGTCCGCCAGCCCGCTGCGGATCGGGCGCGCGCTGAGATTATCGCCGCTGGGGGCGACATCCTCGGGCGCGGTGGCCACGACGACCGTGCCGCCGCGCATGAGGAACTGATCGATCGCAAACACCTGCTTCTGCTCGAGGCCCATGGGCTCGAGCACCATCAGCATGTCGGCATCGGCGGGAACGCGTCCGTCCTTCAGGTCAGTATCGAGCCAGCGCGCTGAGCCCGAGAGTGACTGGCGCAGCGTGGAGAAGCTCTCGCCACCGAGCCCCTCACTGAGGGCGGCGGCCGGCGGACTCACCACGGCCACCGTCTTGAGCAGACCGGGCGAGAAGCGCTTGACCACCGAGTCGATGGCGTCCTTCAGATGCGACTGGTCGAGATTGGAAGGCAGCGGCACCTGCTCGGTCTGATGGCCGTCGCTCAAGGTCATGTAGAACCAGAATGGGTGCGCATCGTTGAGACTGAGCACCATGGGCCGAAAGCCGTAGTCATGGGAGAGCTCGCCGCTGAGCTTCTTGTCCTCATCCGGATCCTTGAACATCACCTGCAGCTTGCCGTGGGCCTGCTTCTGCAGCCCTGAGAGCACCCCATCGAGCGCGATGCGCGCGCTCTGCAGCTGCTGCGGGAGGTTCGAGCTGGCGGAAACGTAGCCGGTGAAGGTAAGCGGAGCGCGCAGAGCGTCGAAGACGCTGCCGCCGCCCTGGTAGCTCAGCAGGACCTTGCGGATCGCGCTGGTGATGGCGTACTCGGGATCCTTCAGCTCGACGTTGATGTGGCTCTCATCACGCGCCTTCACGTCGATCAGGTCGCGGAAGGTGAGCACCTGGTACTGATCGCCGTACGACACCAGGATATCGAAATAGGTATTCACCACCGAGGCGCGATACTTGCCTGCGACCTCGAAGGGAACCGGACGGATGTTGTAGCGGTCGGTGGCCTCGGCCTCGACCTTCGGATCCTCGTGCGGATCGACGAATTCGACGCGCACCCGGCGTCCGCCGGCCACGGCGTATTCCTGCAGCAGATCGCGCAGCTGCGGCACCAGCGGCGCGAGCAGCGGATGTGTCGCGGCGCTGAAGTAACCGCGGATCAGCAGCGGCTCCTGCAGCTGCCCGAGGTAGCTGCGCGTTGCATCCGACAGTGTATAGAGCCGCCCCGAGGTCAGGTCGAGGCGCGCCGAGCCGATCTGCCCGAGCCAGAGGTTGGCTCCCAGCAGGTTGGCCCCCAGCAGCGCCGCGGCCGCATACCAGCCGCGATGGGCGGCGCGCGCGGGATTACCCGCCCAGCGCAGCCGCTCGAGCGAGAGGCGGTTCAGCACCAGAAACGTGGCGGTGATCGAGAAGTAGTAGTAGAGATCGCGCAGGTCGAGCACCCCGCGGGTGATCGAGGCGAAGCGCGACCCGGCGCCCAGATCATGCAACCACTCGCCGGCGCGATAGCCCACCAGGTTCGTGAAGGTATCCGAGCCGATGAGGTAGAACGCCCCGGCGATCACCACGGTGAGGATCAGGCTGACGATCTGGTTGTCCGTGCGACTGGAGATCCACAGACCGATCGAGACGTAGGCGGCCGCCAGGCAGATTGCCGCGGCATAGCCGCCAATCACCGGACCCCAGTCGAGCGGCCCGAGGAAGGACACACTGATTGGCAGCGGCAGCGTCAGCGCCAGTGCGATCAGCACCAGCACCAGCACGCCGAGGAACTTGCCGAGCACCTGCTCGGTGGGTGCGGTGGGCGAGGTCAGCAGCAGCTCGAGCGTGCCGGAGCGGCGCTCCTCGGCCCAGCTGCGCATGGTCAGCGCCGCGACGAGGAAGATCAGCAGCACCGGCATCCACTGGAACAGCGGGCGCACATCGGCGAGGTTGCGCTCGAAGAAGGCCGCCGCCCAGAAGAACACGAACAGCGTCACGCCGAGGAAGGCTGCCAGAAACAGCACGGCGGCCGGAGAGGCGAAGAAGCCGGTGAGCTCCTTGCCGGCGATACGGGCGATCTTACGCAGCACGGGCCACCTCACTGCCGCGGCCAGCGGCGCCCGAGATCGTCAGGCCGGCATTCATGTCTGCGAATACCGCCTCCAGGGTGCGCTGCTCGCGCAGCAGCCCAAACAGAGCGAAGCCGGCCGCGTGCACGGCGCGCGCCACCTCGGGGGTCGCTGCCTCCTCGGCGGAGAGCGCGTACTGGTAGCGCGCGGCGGAGCTGCCCGGCAACGTCGCGTGCAGCTTCACGGCGCTTACGCCCGGCACGGCCGAGAGGATCGGCCGCGCCCGCATCTCATCGGCATCGAGCGTCACCAGCAAGCGTGCATCCTGCTGCAGCTCGGCGAGACGTGCATCGACCACCTTGCGGCCGGCCCGCAGGATCAGCACACGCTCGCACACCGCCTGCACTTCCTGCAGGATGTGCGTGGAGACGATGACGGTGGCGCTCCTGGCCAGATCGCGGATGAGTTCGCGCATGTGCAGGATCTGCGTGGGATCCAGGCCATTGGTGGGCTCATCCAGAATGATGATGTCCGGGGAATGCAGGATGGCCTGCGCCACCCCGACGCGCTGGCGATAACCGCGCGACAGGGTGCTGATCGACTGCGTGACCCGATCGGTCAGCGCGGTGCGCCGGATGGCCGCGATGATCGAGCTCGCGCGGCGCTTCTCGGGCACATCGTGCAGCAGCGCCTGATACTCCAGGAACTCCAGCACGCTCATCTCGGGCCAGGTGGGACAATTCTCGGGCAGGTAACCGATGCGCCGCTGGATCGCGGCAGTGTCGGGGCCCATGGTCAGCTCATCGATGCGGATCGAGCCGCTGGTCGGTTCGAGAAATCCCGTCAGCATGCGCATGATGGTGGTCTTGCCCGCGCCGTTGTGGCCGAGCAGGCCGATCACCTCGCCGCGCTCGATGCGAAAGCTCACGTCGTCCACCGCCGCGAAGCTGCCGTAGCGGCGCGTCAGGTTGTCGATCTTGATCATGGATGCACCCTGTCTCTGCGTCACCGATGACCATCCCCGCGCGCCAGAGTTCCCGCATCCGGCGCCCTGCCTGCGGGTTCGTGACGCATGCCCGCCGGCTGGCCGGCGAGACCGCGGTACTGGAGCAGCGGGTCGATGTCCGGCGGGCCACCGTAGAACTCGCGGAACAGCTGCTGCGTGTCCTGTGTCCAGCCCCGCGACAGAATGGCCACGCGAAAGCGCTCGCCGCTGCTGCGCGAGAGGCCGCCATGCTCGTGGAACCAGCGGCCGGTATCGCGCGCGAGGACCTCGCTCCAAAGGTAGGCATAGTAGCCGGCCGAGTAGTCATCGGCAAAGATGTGCAGGAAATAGGGCGAGTGGTAGCGCGGTGCTATGCCGGCGCACAGGGCGCCGCTGGCGGCGAGCGCCTCGGTCTCGAACGCCATCACCTGCGCTGCGGATGGACAGCGCTCGGGGGCGAGTTGGTGCCAGGCCTGATCGATGAGCGCGGCCTGCAGGTACTCGAGGGTCTGGTAGCCCTGATTGAAGTTCTGCGAGGCGAGGATGCGCTCGAGCAGCGCGGCGGGCAGCGGCTCAGCGCTCGCATGATGGCGCGCGATGCGCGCGAGGATGTGGGGCTCGCGGGCCCACATCTCGTGGAACTGCGAGGGATACTCGACGAAGTCGCGCGGCACGTTGGTGCCGGCGAGCAGCGGATAGTGTACCTGCGAGAGCAGACCATGCAGCGCATGGCCGAACTCGTGGAACAGCGCGGTGACCTCCTCGAAGCTCAGCAGTGTCGGCTCGCCGCTGGGCGGTCGCGCAATGTTGAGGCAGTTGACCACCACCGGACGCTGTGCGAGCAGGGTCGATTGCGTGACGAAATGGCTCATCCAGGCGCCGCCCTGCTTGCCCTCGCGCGCGTAGAAGTCGGCCAGGAACAGGCCCAGCGGCGCACCGCCGGCATCGAAGACTTCGAAGATCTGCACGTCCGGATGGTAGCCCGGCAGGTCCTGCCGGCGTCGAAAGCTGAGCCCGTAGAGCTGCGCGGCCATGTAGAACACGCCCGCGTACAGCACGCGCTCGAGCTCGAAATAGGCACGCACCGCGGCGCTGTCGACCTGATAGCGCTCGCGGCGCTCGCGCTCGAGGTAGTAGTGCCAGTCCCAGGGCTGGAGCGAAAAGGCCGCCTGCCCCGCGGCGGCACACTCGCGCTCGATGCCGGCCTGCAGCTCGCGCGCCTGCAGACGTGCAGGCTCGAGCGCGGCCTGCGCCACCTGGCGCAGCATCGCGGCCACCGCGGCAGGAGAGCCGGCATTCTCATCGGCCAGCACATAGGCGCCGTGGCTTGCAAAGCCGAGCAGACAGGCGCGTTCGGCCCGCAGGCGCACCAGCTCGGCGATGATGGCGGTGTTGTCGGCCGCGCCGCCGCGGGCGCGCGCCACCGAGGCTTCGTGGATCCTGCGGCGCAGGCCGCGATCGTGCAGCTCTGCCAGCGCCGGCTGCGTGGTGGTGTTCTGCAGGCCGATGAGCCAGCGCCCGGGATGACCGCGCTCGCGCGCCGCTTCGGCCGCGGCGCCGAGCTGTTCGCGCGAGAGCCCGGCGAGCTCATCGGCGCTGTCGACCCACACGCCAGCGGCGCGCGTGGCGAGCAGCACGTGCTGTCGAAAACGGGTACGCAGCGCCGCCAGGCGCTCGTTGATCTGGCGCAGGCGCTGCTTGTCTTCATCGGGCAGTCGTGCGCCGGCGCGCACGAAAGCGGTGTGGTAGCGCTCGAGCAGCTGGCGCTGCTCGCCCGAGAGTGCCAGGGCGGCGCCGCGCCGCTGCAGCCGGTCGATGCGCTCGAATAGCTCGCTGTCCAGATAGATCGCATCGCGATGTGCCGCGAGCACCGGTGCCAGCTCGCTCTCCATCGCCAGCATCGAATCGCTGCCATTGGACTGGGCAAGATTGGAGAAGACGCTGCCCACGCGCTCGAGCAGCCGTCCCGAGCGCTCCAGCGCCACCACGGTGTTCTCGAAGCTCTCGGGCTCGGCGCGTGTGGCGATCGAGCGCACTTCCTTGCGCTGCGTGTGCATGCCGGCAAGGAAGGCCGCGCGGTAGCTGGCCTCGTCGATGCGATCGAACGGCGGCAGCTCGTAGGGCAGGGAGCTCGGTGTGGCGAACGGATTGTCGGGGGTCATGGCAGCGGGCAGGGCGCGGCGTGACCGATGCACTCATCGAGGGGCTGCTGACGCCGCAGGTCCGTGAACACCAGCAGCTCGCGCACGCGCTCGCCGAGCAGCTCGTAGATCACTTCGTGCGAGCGCTCGAGGGCCTGCGCATCGGGGATGTAGCGCAGCAGGCTGACGACGTTGCTGCCCGGGCGCTCGGGCACCAGTCCCACCGGCGCCGGCGTGAGGGCCAGGCCGGTGGCGCTGAACTCGTGCGCCGCGCGCCACATGTGCTGGGTCGAGGTCACGAGGATGATGCGATGCACGCCAGCCTCGGCGAGCATGCGGGCGGAATTGCGCGCGTTGTCGAAGGTATCGTAGGACTGGTAATCGACCCAGCGCGGCTCGAGCGCGAAACTGTCGCGCAGACTGCTGCGCATGGCCGTCGCCTCGATGTGCCAGCCGCTCACCAGAATGGGCAGTCGCGTGCGGCGTGCCAGATATGCCCCGTATGCCAGTCGCTCGAGCAGGTACGGACCGGGCGCCGGGCCGCCATATTCGGGCGCCTGCACGCGCTCGCCGCCGCCGCCGAGGATCACGATGGCCTGGGCTTCGCTGGGCACGTCGGCATCGAACGCGGGGTAATGCTGGATCGAGCGCGTCAAGGCATCGGCGATGACGGGCATCGACAGCACACACAGGCCGGTCAGCGCCAGCGCAAGCAGCACCGCGCCGGTGCGGGCTCGCCAGCGCAGCAGCAGCGCACCGATCAGGGCCAGCAGCAACAGGCCCGCGGGGGGCAACAGCAATGCCTTGAGGAGCGTTTTGGCATAATCGAGAAACAGCAGCATGGGGTGTCAGGGCGCGAAGGGCGCGGTCCCGGTTTTTCGCTGCAGGCGGATCTGGAACAGGCGGGGCCAGTCTTTGCCGGTCACGAACAGCCGGTCCGCCCTGGCATCGTAGGCAATGCCGTTGAGCACGTCGGTTTGGCCCGGCACGCGCGCGGCGGCGGGCAGCAGTCCACGCAAATCGATCAGACCGACGACCGCGCCGCTGTCCGGATCGATGCGCGCGATCCAGTCGGTCTGCCAGATGTTGGCGTAGATCTCGCCTCGCACCCATTCGAGCTCGTTGAGATTGCGCAGCGGACGGCCTTCGTAGCTCACCTCGAGCCGTCCTGCCTCGGCGAGGGTCTGCGGATCGAGGAAGCGCAGCTCCGGGGTGCCATCGCTCATGATGATCCAGCGCCCGTTCTGCGTCAGACCCCAGCCCTCACCGCTGTAGCGGAACTGGCGCTGCAGGCGCAGGCTCGCAAGCTCGTAGACGAATCCGGTCTGGGCGCGCCAGGTCAGCTGGATCAGGCGCGGGCCCCAATTGACGATGCCCTCGCCGAAGTAGCGTGCCGGCAACTTGATACGCTGCAGAACTTCACCGCTCTGCAGCCGCTCGCGCCGCAGCTCGGACTGGCCATTCAGACCGGTGCTCTCGTAAAGATCGCCATTGAGGTAAAACAGCCCTTCGGTGAAGGCATGGGTATCGTGCGGATAGCTGTGCACGATCCGATACCCATAGATGGGGACCGCGGCATGCAGCGCACAGGGCATCAGCCCCAGCCCGGGCAGCAGCAGGATCAAACGGCCGAAGCTCATGAGCGAAATTCTACGGTAGGCGCCGGGCTCGCGTGCGGTCTGCTCACAGGCTGTGCTCATCGAGGAGCCGGCGCGCGAGGCAGAGGGTCTGCTCGTCGACGGCGCCCTGTCCGCACTGCTCGATGATCCTATCGAGCAGTGCGCGCTGGCGCGTGCCGCGGGCCTGAGCCTCGCGATAGGGGATCTCGGGGTGGAACATGACCATCGAGTAGCGCGGGATGAAGCGTTCGGGAAAGTGCCGCTCGAGCTGCGCCGCCAGCGCTGCACGTGCGGCAAAGCGCGGCTCGCGCACGCCCGAGCGCATCTCTTCGTAATTCTCCAGCGCCATTGCCGCGATGGCCTCGGCGTCCGGCCGGCGCTCGCGCTCGAAGCTCACCAGCGCTTCGGCGGGCGCCTGCGAATCGAGCAATCGATCGAGCAGCAAACAATCCTCGAAGCCGGCGTTGAGGCCCTGGCCGTGGAAGGGCACGATGGCATGCGCGGCATCTCCGAGCAGCCCGACGCAGCCCCCGGCTTGCCAGCGCTCACAGTGCAGCGTGGCGAGCCGGCCCTGTGGATGGGCGGCAAACTGTCCCGGGAGCTCATCGATCGCCTCGGCCGCATCGGCAAAGTGCGCGGCGAAGAACGCACGCACGGCGGCCGCGTCGCACAGCTCAGCGAAGCCCGGATCGGCGCTGCGCGGCAGGAACAGCGTCGCGGTGAAACTGCCATCGCTGTTGGGCAGCGCGATGAGCATGTAGCCGCCGCGTGGCCAGATATGCAGCGCCTCGCGCGGCCAGCGCTCGGCCGCAGCCGCACCCGCGCCGATGGCGAGCTCCTTGTAGTCATGCTCCAGCGGCGCCTCGAGCGCGCGGCTGAGTCCACGGCGCACCAGCGCCGAGCGCACCGCCGAGCCCGCCCCATCCGCTGCCAGCAGCAGATCGAACGGCTGCGTCTGCGGCTCGCCGCGGCTGCCGCCCAGCAGCTGCAGCACCCGCCGCTGCGGATCCACGTCCACGCAGCGCATCTCGAACTGCAGCTGGATCCCGGGGTGAGCGGCCGCCGCGTCGAGCAGCAGCACATTGAGCCGCTCGCGGCTGATCGACCAGATGACCTCACTTGCCCGCGTGCCGTAGGGCAGGAAGCTGAGCGCACCGCGCTCATCGTGCAGCAGCCGCCCGCGCATCGGGACGAGCTCTGGGCCGATGCGCGCGCAGAGTTCTGCGGCCTCGAGGGCGGCGAGGCCACGCGCGGCGAGGGCCAGGTTGATCGAGCGCCCGCGTTCGGCTGCCACGCGCCGCGGGTCCGCACGCCGCTCGAGCAGCTGCACGCGCCAGCCACGCCGCGCCAGCAGCAGCGCCAGCAGCGTGCCGACGGGACCGGCGCCCACGACGGTGACGGCCCGCGCGCTCACGACAGCTTCAGCGCGTCGCTCAGATGCCAGGCGCCGCGCATCACGTCCACGAAGCCGTTGTAGAAGGGCACCGGAGCGAGTCGGATGACATCGGGTGCGCGCAGATCGGCGATGACGCCCTTTGCGCTCAGCTGTGCGTGCAGACGCTGGGCGCGCTCGCGGCCCCCGGCGATGCGCACGGAGAGCTGGCAGCCACGCTGCTCGGGATCCGAAGGGGTGAGCAGCTCGAGCTGACCGTCGGCGAGCTGCATGAGCAGGGCCTCGAGATAGCCCGTCAGGCGCAGCGACTTCTCGCGCAGCGCGCCGAACCCGGCGGCGGCGAACAGCGGCAGCGAGGCGCGCAGCGGCGCACTGGAGAAAATCGGCGGATTGCTCAACGCAAAGGCGAGCGCGCCGGCGGCCGGGACGAAGCTCGCTGCCAGTGCGAAGCGCGTGCTGCCCTCGTGGCCCCACCAGCCTGCCAGCTGCGGGGCGCCGTGCAGATGCCGCTCGTGTACGAACGCTCCGCCGATCGCGCCGGGGCCACCGTTGAGATATTTGTAACTGCACCAGACGGCGAAGTCGGCGTGCTGCGCGTGCAGCGAGAGCGGCACATTGCCGATCGCATGGGCCAGATCAAAGCCCACGACGGCGCCTGCGGCATGCGCGGCGCGCGCGATGCGCGCAACGTCGAAGCGCTGGCCGGTCAGATACTGCACGGCCGGCCAGAGCACCAGCGCAAGCCGCTCGCCCTGTGCCTGGATCGCCGCCTCGATGTCCTCGATGGACAGCTGCGTCTGCCCGCGGGCAGGGCAGAGCTCGATGAGCTCGCTGGCCGGATCGAGCCCGCGCCAGCCGATCTGCGTCGCGACGGCATGGCGGTCGGAGGAGAAGGCCCCGGACTCGATGAGGATGGTGCGCCGCGAGCCGGCCGGACGATAGAAGTGCGCCAGCAGCAGATGCAGGTTCACCGTCAGGGAGTTCATCGCCACGATCTCTTGCGCTGCGGCTCCCACCAGCGCGGCCAGAGGCCCCTGCAGCTGCTCGGCGTAGCTCATCCAGGGCGTGCGTGCATGTTCGTGTCCGAGCACGCCCAGACGCTCCCAATCGGACAGCTCCGCCTCGAGCATGACGCGGGCGCCGAGCGGGGCGAGCCCGAGCGAATGACCGCACAGATAGACCAGTGCGCGGCCATCGGCGCCGCGCGGCAGGGCGAAATTCGCGCGCAGCGGGGCGAGCGGGTCGGTGGCGTCCTGCGATCGCGCCCAGTCAAGCTGCGCCTGGAAGGTCAGCGGAGCCGTGCTCATCGGCACTCTTTCAGGCCAGTCGCAGCGGGTAGAGCAGCGGCCGGCTCGCGACCGCGTCGCCATCGATGCAGGGCGTCTGCAGCGACAGCAGATACCAGCCGTCGGGCAGCCCGTCCTCCACGTAGGCGAGCTCGGTGATGGTGCAGTCGGCGCGCTGCGCCTGGGCCAGCTCGGTGGCCCCCGCGGGAAGTCCAAAGAAGATGCGGTGCGCGCTGAGCTTGCCGCCGTCCTCGAGCCGATCGGCCGAGGGCACATCGAGAACCAGATGGGCAATCCCTCGCATCACCAGCTCAGTTGCCGCCTCGGCCGACAGATAGGGGGGCATCGTGCTCGAAGCGTCGATGAATTTGTCGGGCGCATTGGGGAGCGTGCGGATCACGGCGGCGCGGGCGCTGAGGCGATCGGCCATGGGCGCCGGCCAGGCGGCCAGCAATGCCGCGCGCGTCAGCGGCAGATCGGCGCCTTCGGGTGTGGGATTCACGGACATCAGCACCGTGACCAGCAGGCGCTGTGGAACCAGGCGCCACGCGTCCAGCGGCTCTGCGCTCAGATGGCCGACGCACTCGGTATGGGTGCCGTGCGCGTGCGGGGCAAAGCCTATGAGGCTTGCGTTGCAGCTGGCCCCTTCGCTCACGCGAGCACTCAGCGCGCCCAGCTGCAGCGGCGTGCGGGTGGCCGCAGGTGCCCCGAAGCAGCGCAGCTGCGGCCCCTCGAAGCGCAGCGGCCGTGCCAGGCTGATACCGGCGGCCAGATCCGCCAGCACGGCGACGCCGTCGAGATCCAGACGCGCCCACTGCGCCCGGTCATTGCGTGCCATGGCCCGAAGTCGCGAGCGTCGGCGGCTGCATGACGCTGCCACAGCGGCGGCAGGTGCGCAGCGCCGGATCGGCGAAGAAGCGCGCAAACACCGGCGGAAACTGCCGCTCGATGTCGTTGAGCTGCATGAACTGCTCGTACAGCGGCGCCTCGCAATGCTCGCAGTACCACTGCAGGCCGTCGAGCTCGCCGGCACGGCGGCGGCGCTCGACGACCACGCCGACCGAGCCGGCGGGACGCTGTGGAGAGTGCGGCACGCGCGCCGGCAGGCACAGCAGTTCCCCGGGAGCAACCGGCACGTCGATGATGTGCTCGCTTTCGCGCACGCGCAGGGTCATCTGTCCCTCGATCTGGTAGAACAGCTCCTCGGCCGGATCGACGTGAAAGTCCTTGCGCGCGTTGGGCCCGCCGACCGCCATGACCAGGAACTCGCCGTCCCCGTAGAGCAGCTTGTTGCCGACGGGCGGACGCAGCTCGTCGCGATGGGCCTCGATCCACTGCTGCAGATTCAACGGCTTGAGGGATGGCATGAGAAACCGATGGACCAGTCACAGCCGCACTGGGGGCGAGTATGGTAAGCGTAAGACATGGGCACTGGCGACATGGGAGGCGTGCATCGTGACAAATGAGCTGACCGGGCGACGGCCCCGGGGTGGGCGCCAGCCAGGCTGGCGGGCGCTCGGGACGGTGCTCGCCCTGAGCCTGGCGCCGGCGTGGCCGGTGCTGGCCTGGCATCTGCCCTGGCATCGCCGCCCGCACCACGCGCCCGCCGCCCCCTCGGCGCCGGCTCTGGCAATCACGCTCGAGGGGCAGGCGGCCAGTGCAGCAGCGCTGCCGCAGCGCTGGCAGCGCAATACCCTGCTGCTGGATCTGACGCACCTGCCCGACAACGGCAGTGCGACGCTGACACCGCCGGCCAACGCCGGCTGGCCGGTACGGCTGGCGTTTCGGGTGCAGCCAGGCAGCATCGGCAGTCTGACGATCGAGGGCGCTGAGCGCGTGCAGTACACGCTGCCGGCACACGGCCCTGCCATGACACTGCAGCTCGATCCGGGCGTCTACGTGGTCAAAACTGCGAGCCTTACCCTTCGCTGGAGCGCGGCTGACGACTTGCCACACTGACGGGTGAGGCGGCCGGCTGATCGAGATTGATCGCGGTCAGGGACCCTCCCCAGACACAGCCGGTATCCAGTCCGAGCAGCCCAGGGGCGCGGTACAGTCCGAGCGCCGACCAGTGGCCGAAGATGATGCGCGCCCCTTCGCTGGCACGCCCGGGGGCTTTGAACCACGGAATCCAGGGCGCGTCGGCCGACTCGGGACTGCCCTTGTGCTTCAGATCGATCTGTCCCTCGGCGGTGCAGAAGCGCAGCCGCGTCAGCACGTTCACGATGAAGCGCAGCCGCGCCATGCCGCGCAGGTCCGGCTTCCAGCGCTCGGGCCGATCCCCGTACATATGCGAGAGCAGACGGCGCGGATTGCTCTGCAGGGCCTGCTCGACCTCGGCCGCGAGCGCCAGGGTCTCATCGATGCTCCACTGTGGCACGAGCCCCGCATGCAGCAGCAGATCGGCGCCTGCGCGCTCGGGCGCGCCGCCGGCGGCGGCACACACGGCCAGCGGACGGTGCAGCAGCCACTCGATCAGGCTGTCACGGTCGGGCGCGGCGAGCACCTCGCTGAGCGTGTCGCTGCGCCGTTGGCGCGCGCCCGTCAACGCCACCGCGAGCAGATGCAGATCGTGATTGCCGAGCACGCACACGGCCGCATCGCCGAGGCCGCGGATGCGCCGCAGGACCTGCAGCGAGCGCGGTCCGCGATTGACCAGGTCTCCGACCAGCCACAGCCGGTCCCGGCTGCTCGCGAAAGCGATGCGATCGAGCAGCTCCTCGAGCTCCTCGCCGCAGCCCTGGATATCTCCGATCGCCCAGCGCGCCATGGTGTTCTGCGCCGTGGGTGCGCTTTAGTGCAGCATGCCGGGAATGGCCAGGCGAAAGGCGGCGATGGGCGCATCGAACTGCGCGCCGTCGTCGGCGATCATCTGGTAGCTGCCCTGCATGGTTCCCACCGGCGTCTCCAGTGACGCGGCACTCGAGTAACGAAAGCCCTCGCCGGGCTGCAGATGCGGCTGCTCGCCGACCACGCCCGGACCCTTCACTTCCTGCACCTGGCCGTTGGCGTCGGTGATGATCCAGTGTCGCGTCAGGAGCCTCGCAGGCACGGCGCCCTCGTTGCGGATGGTGATGGTGTAGGCGAAGACATAACGATGCTCGCGCGGCTCGGACTGGTGCTCGAGGTAGGTCGTCTGCACCTCCACGCGGATGTTGTACTTCTCGTCGGCCACGCTCACACGCGAACCGCCAGCACGTCGCAGGGCGCGCCGTGCAGCACTGAATTCTCCGTGCGGTGCACGAGCAGCGAGAGCCCATGGCGCTCGCGGCAGCCGATGACGATCAGGTCGCTGTGCTGCTCGCGCGCCTGCCGCAGGATCTCGGCCTTGACGTTGCCGGTCTCCACACGCGCCACCTCGGGCGGCAGGCCGAGCTCGCGCGCCAGAGCGCCGATCTGCTCACGGGCACGCGCCATCATCTGGTCGTCGATCTGTACCACCGGCACGAGCGAGTCGCTCATCGGCTCGATCGGCACGAATTCGACCACATGCAGCAGCCGCAGTACGGCCTCGGGCGCGGCGAGCTGCCGGGCGCGCGTGCCGACGGCATGACTGTCCTGCGAGAGATCGACGGCTACCAGGATGCGGCGATAGGCGCTCATGGGATTCCTCGGCGCTTGCCGGATGCCGGCCCGCAAGCGCTTAGTGAATCACAGCGCCGGGTGCCGGCGCCAGCGGGGCGGCCTGCTGCGCGGCGCGGGCGAGGGTCGCGAACTGCGCCGGTGAGAGCTGCTCGGCGCGAGCCCCCGGATCGAGCCCGGCGGCGCTGATCTGCGCGGCATCCAGATATTCACGCAGGGCGTTGCGCAGGGTCTTGCGCCGCTGCGCGAAGGCGGCGGCGACGACGGCGCCATACAGTGGTGGCGGCGGGGGTGCATCGAGCGCGCGCAGGCGCACGACGGTGGAGGTCACGCGCGGCGGGGGCTGAAAGGCGCCGGCGCCCACATCCAGCACGCGCTCGGCGCCGAGCCGAGGGGCCAGCATGACGCCCAGGCGACCATAGGCATCGCTGCCGGGGCTCGCAAGGATGCGATCGGCGACTTCCCGCTGCAGCATGAAGTGCATGTCGTCGATGACGTCGATACAGTCGAGCAGTCGAAACAGCAGCGGCGTGGAAATATTGTAGGGCAGGTTGCCGATGAGACGCAGACGCCTGCCGCGCCCGGCGGCGAGTGCGCGCCAGTCGAACTGCAGCACATCGCTCTCATGCAGTGTCAGGCCGCTGTCCGCTGCGAACCGTTCGCGCAGCAGCGCGGCCAGGTCGCGGTCGATCTCGACGGCATCGAGATGGCCGGCTGCCTGGAGCAGAGCGCCGGTCAGTGCGCCGCGTCCCGGGCCGATCTCCACTGCTGCCTCGCCAGGCTGCAGGCGCACGGCCGCCACGATGCGCGCGATCACCGCGGGATCATGCAGGAAATGCTGGCCGAAGCGCTTGCGGGCGCGGATCACGAGCGGCGGGCAGCCGCCGGAAGGCTGGCCGCGGGCGCACCCGTGGACGCACCCATCGACGCTGCCGCGCGCGTCTGCGGCGCTGTCCGATGGGCCATCTGTGCGGCCAGATCGATTGCGGCGATGAGGCTGCCGGCGTCGGCCTCGCCGCTGCCTGCCAGCGCGAGTGCCGTGCCGTGATCGACCGAGGTGCGCACGATGGGCAGTCCCAGCGTCACGTTGACCGCCTGTCCGAAACCGGCGTGCTTGAGCACCGGCAGACCCTGATCGTGATACATGGCCAATACGACGTCGCAGCGCTCGAGCTGGCGGGGCACGAACAGCGTATCGGCCGGCAGCGGCCCCTCGACGGTCAGGCCCGCGGCACGCGCGCGCTCGATCGCCGGGGCAATGGTGGTGATCTCCTCATCCCCGAGATGACCCGCCTCGCCGGCATGGGGATTGAGCCCGCAGACAGCAATGCGCGGGTTTGGCAGCGCAAAGTAGCGGCGCAGGGCCTCGTCGAGGATCTGCAGCGTCTGCTGCAGCGTCGGGATATTGAGCGCCGCGCTCACGGCGCGCAGCGGCAGGTGGGTCGTCGCCAGCGCGACGCGCAGCGTGCCGGCGGTGAGCATCATGACCGGCAGCGCTCTGCCCGTCAGAGCGGCGATGTGCTCGGTGTGACCGCTGAAGGCAACGCCGGCGTCATTGATGAGCGACTTCTGCACCGGTGCGGTCACCATGGCGGCGAACTCACCCTGCTGGCAGCCCCTCACCGCGCGCTCGATGAGCTGCAGTACCTGCGCGGCATTGCGCACATCCAGTCGCCCCGGCTGCGAGCTCACCGGCAGCGGCTGGTGCAGCACCGTCAGGGTGCCCGGCTCGCGGCTGACGCTCTCGCCCGGCCGATAGTCCTGCAGGCGGATCGACAGTCCGAGCAGCTGCGCGCGGGCGGCGAGCTGCTCACGGTCGGCGAGGCATACCAGCGCTGCGGCGTGCGGGCGCGCCGCAGCGGCCAGGCACAGGTCCGGGCCAATGCCGGCAGGCTCCCCGGCCGTCAGCGCGATCGGCGCGCAGGCCCGATCAGAGCTGCTGCTTGACGTAGGCGCCGTCCTTGAGCTGCTGCAGCCACTGCTCCGTCGCCTCATCGATGCGGCTGTTGCGCAGCGCATCGAACGCGCGCTCACGCTCGGCATCCTTGGTATTGTCGAAGTCGCGCCGCCCGAGCATCTGCACGATGTGCCAGCCGAACTGGGTATGAAAGGGCTGGCTGATCTCACCATCCTTGAGCGTGGCGGCGACGGCGGAGAAGGTGGGGTCGAAGGCTGACAGCTCGCTCCAGCCCAGATCCCCGCCATTGACGGCCGAGCCGGGGTCCTGCGAGCTGGTGCGGGCCAGTACGGCGAAGTCTTCCTTGCCGGAGAGCACCTGTTCACGCATGTGCGAGAGCTTCTGCTGCACGGTGGCATCGTCGACCAGCTCGGTCGGCTTCATCAGGATGTGACGCAGATGCACCTGCTGCACGATCTGCTGGCCGCCCGCGGCGCGTCGTGCATTGAGCTTGACGATGTGAAAGCCGGTCGAGCTCTGGATGACGTCGCTGACGGCGCCGGGCTTCAAACGCGCGATCACGTCGGCGAGAAACGTGGGCAGCTCGGTGCCCTTGCGCCACCCGAGCGCGCCGCCCTGCAGGGCGGTTTCCGCCTGCGAATAGGTCACCGCAAGCTTGGCGAAATCCTCGCCGCGCTTGGCGCGCTCGTCGATGTCGTGCGCCAGCGCACTGGCGTGTGCAAGCTGATCGGGCGAGGCATCCTGCGCGATCGCGATGAGGATGTTGGCGGCGTTGTACTCGTACAGACCCGAGACGGTATTCTGCTGATTGGCGATGTACTGATCGAGCTCGCGCGGCGTGATGACGATGCGCTGGACGACTTCCTGCTGCTGCAGAATCTCGCGCGCGATCTCGCGCTTCAGCTGAGCGCGGTAGTAGGCATAGTCGACGCCGTCCTGCGCCAGACGCGCGGGCAGATCCTCGAAGCTGACGTTCTGCTGCTTCGCGATTTGCTCCAGCGCCGAATTGACCTGCTCGTCGGAGACCTTGATGCCGGCCCGGTCGGCACGCTGCGACTCGATCTCCTCGGTGATGAGCTGATCGAGCACCTGCGAGCGCAGCACGTTCTCGGGTGGCAGCGCGACGCCCTGAGCGCGCAGCCGCCCGCTGATCTGCAGCATCATTGCGTCCAGATCGCTCTGCAAAACCACCCCATCATTGACCACCGCGACGATGCGATCGAGCAGCTCGCCCTGATGTGAGAGGTCGGCGGCCCGGGCGGCGCCGAGCGCACCGCCCAGCAGCACTGCCGCGAGCAGGCAGCTTGCCAGCAGAGGGCGGGCAGGACGGGCGCAGAGGCGACGAGAGGGCCGCGGTTGCGATGACATGAGGCAGGCTCCGGCGTCTACGGTGAGAGGGGTGTCACGGGCGTCGAGGGCACGACAGTCCCGGAATTTGCAGCAGGCAGGCGACCGGGCGCCAGGGGCAAGTATCCCCGAATCGCCTGCTTCAGGAAAGTATCCACCTGGCTTCCGACATTGGACAGTCCGGTCAGTTCCACCTGCACCAGCGGGCCGCTGTCGCGCTCACCGGTGCGCGTGGCGAGGGAGCTCTGGTAGAGCACACGGATCGCCCAGCAGGAGCTGCGATACTGCAGGCCGACGAAGTCCTCGATGAATGAGCGGCTCATGAGCGAGTAGACCGTGCGCGCATACACGTCCCAGCGCGGCAGCAGCGGCCAGGCGGTCGAGCCGTCGATCTGCTGGTAGAGCCCATGGGCGTACTGATAGGAAAAATTCGCCACCTGCCGGCCATCGACGCGGTACTGCAGCTCGGCCTGCACCTCCTGCAGGCGCGTGACGGTGGCGTTGGAGGCAACGTCCAGCATCACGTTCCAATCATGGAACGCTGCGACGTTCACCTGGCCGATCAGATCCGAGGTATGCGCGCCGAGCTGCTCACCGGGCAGCGTCACCTGTGGCGAGCGCAGATACAGGCTCTGCCCGATGGTGGCGCTGACGTAGCGCGTGCCGCTCGCCGTGGAGAACAGCTCGCTGGTCAGACCGAGCGTGAACTCATTGGCATCGCCGATGCGGTCCTCGCCGACGTAGCGGTTGGGTCGAAACAGCTCGATGAGGTTGGGATCGGGCATGCCGGTGTCGAACAGCGGCAGCTGCTGCTGATCACGCCCGGGGATGTAGACGTACATGACGCGCGGCTGCAGCGTGACCGTACGCGAGCCATCGCTCGACAGGCGGTCGAAGGTCAGGCCACTGTCCACGGTGATGATCGGCAGATTGCGCGAGGGGTCGGCATCGGCGCTGGCGCCGGCGTAGGGGGAGCCGGGCGCATAGAGCGGCACCGGCGGGCTGCCGGGCCCGGTCAGCACCACCGGCGCGCCCACGTCACGCAGCTCATACCGGGCAAAGTCCCAGGCGGCGCTCGGGCGGAAGAAATATCCCGGTCCGGACAGATCCAGTCCGATGTGGGGGGTGACATTCAAACGCCAGCCGTTCACCCACGCGCCATCGGGAAAGTAGCTGATCAGATTCGCCTGCGTCGTCGAGTCTTCCGCACAGTAGAACGCTGTTCCCGGTGAACCCGACCAGGCCGCCCCCGGCAGCACACACGAGCTGCGCGAGAAATCGACGGCTTCCGAATCAAAACCCGCGCGCAGCCAGGGCAGCCCCCGGGGCGACCAGTTGGCGGCCGCATCCAGCCGCGGGCTCTCCTCGTAGGGCCGGGCATAGGATGGCAGGGTGTTGTCGATGGTCTGGAAATCCAGCGTCTGCAGATTCACCGTCCAGACGTCATCGCGATGGGTCAGCGCCAGATTGCGCGGCAGGAAAGCGGTGCTGGTGGCCTCCACGCCCTGACTGAAGTCCTCGAAGTACTCATCGTCGCTGACGCTCTCGACGTCCGCCTGGAGGCGTGTGTTGGCCGGCAGCTCGAGCCGATCCAGTACGCGCACGAAGCTGCGCTCGGCGCCGTAGTCCCAGTCATGCGGCATGTAATTGCCGTTGAAGGTGCCGCTGTCGTTGGCGCTGAGGAAGCGGTACTCGGCGCCCGCATCCGCGCCGCGCCCCGAGTAGATCGTCGGGGTGAAGGTCGCGTCCTGATTGGCCGCAATGTTCCAGTACCACGGCGCTCCGAGGATGGCGCCATCGCGGCTGGAAGAGCCGAAGTTGGGGAACAGAAAGCCGCTGCGGCGCGCATCGCTCAGCGGGAAGGACAGATACGGCAGATAGAAGAGCGGGACGCCCTGGAAGTCCACGATCGCCCCGCGCGCGACCCCGGCGTTGGCGGCGCTGTCCAGCTGCAGCTGGCGCGCGCGGATGTCCCAGTCCGCATGCCCGCTCGGGCAGCTGGTGTAGAGCATATTGCGCACGGTCACGACGTCGGTCGGGCTGAGCGTGAGGTCCTGGGCGCTGCCGTGGCCCGGCCTGCCGAGGAACTGGAACTGCGCGCGGGCGAACTGCCCGCCGCTGTCCCCGTAGTGACCCGAGTCGCCCTGCAGCTGCACCATCGAATCGCTGAAGTGCACGTTGCCGCGGATGTTGAAGTCGTTGGTGTTGCGATCGTAAGTGATGCGATCGGCCTGGATCTGCCGGTCCTGCATGCGCACATCGGCATGGCCCGAGAGCGTCACGATGCCCTTTTGATCGGCGCTGAGGCTATCGGCGGCGTAGGAGATCGGCCCCTGCGGGCGAGTCTCCCGATTGCCGCGCAGACGCTGCAGGGGGCCTGCCGGCGGGGGGGCGCTGCCAGGGACAGCCGCCTGCGCGAGCAGCAGCGGCTGTCGCGCGCCCAGGACAGCGGGCGCGTAACAGCCGCCGGCGTAGACCGAGGCAGTGCCATTGAACTGGAACTCGGGGCTGGCGCTCACCGACGGGCTGTGCTGTGAAGCTGCCCAGGCTGTCCCCAGGGGTGCGCAGCAGATCACAACACCGAGCAGGGTGCGCAGAGGCAGGCGGGCAATCATGTGGGGAGTCATTATAATGACTGCACCGACCTCACCCGATCATCGGTCGCAATCAAAAACCGCTTGCAATGATTGCCCATTCCGCCGGCCACAGCGCGGTCGGCGCCGACGAGCGCATCGAGCAGCTCAGCGACTGGCTCTGCACGGAGCTGCACTTCAGGCTCGTCAGGCTCGAGCCGGCCTCGAGCGATGCCAGCTTCCGCCGCTATTTTCGCGCCTGGCGCGCCGATGGCGCGACGCGGGTGGTGATGGATGCTCCCCCGGACAAGGAGCCGATCGAGCCCTTTCTGAAGGTCGCAGCGCTTCTGTCGGGCAGCGGCGTGCACGTGCCGCAGGTGGATGCGGCGGAGCCGCGCCGCGGTTTCGTGCTGCTGGAGGACCTCGGCTCGGTGCTGTACCTGACGCGCCTGCGTGCCGGGGACGACCCCGAGCCCCTGTATGCCGACGCGTTGCAGGCGTTGCTGCAAATGCAGGTGGCCTTGCCCGGGGCCTCGAGCCTCGATGCCTATGATCGCGCCGTGCTCGAACGCGAGATGGCCCTGATGCCGGAGTGGTTCTGTACCCATCACCTGCAGCTCTCACTCGAGCGCGAGGAGCAGGCGCTGCTGGCGCAGACCTTCGAGCTGCTGAGCACCGAGGCGCTCGCGCAGCCGCGCGTATTCGTGCACCGTGACTACCACTCACGCAACCTGTTGCTGCTCGATCAGCGCAACCCCGGCATCGTCGACTTTCAGGACGCGCTGTTCGGCCCGGTGACCTACGATCTGGTGTCACTGCTGAAGGATTGCTACATCGACTGGCCGCGCGAGCGCATCACGCGCTGGGTGGGCGACTATCGCTCGCGGCTGGCGGCCGCCGGGGGTGCGCCCGGTGCCAGCGAGCAGCAGTTTCTGCGCTGGTTCGACCTCATTGGCCTGCAGCGACACCTCAAGGTCCTGGGCATCTTCGCACGGCTGTGGTGGCGCGACGGCAAGAGCGGATATCTCGCCGATCTGCCCCGCACACTGCAGTATGTACGCGACGCGGCCGGGCGCTACGCGGAACTGGCGGCATTCGCCGCATGGCTCGAGCGGCGCGTGGCCCCGGCCCTCGCGCCGGCCAATGCGCGCGCGCTGCGCCAGGCGGCCGGCGGATGAATGCGAGCGGGATCACCCACGCCATGCTGCTGGCGGCCGGGCGCGGCGAGCGCATGCGCCCGCTGACCGACACCCTGCCCAAGCCGCTGGCCAGCGTGTGCGGTAAACCCCTCATCGTCCATCATCTCGAGAAGCTCGCGCGACTCGGGGTACGCACCGTGGTCATCAATCTGGCCTGGCTCGGGGCGCGGCTGCGCGAGGCGCTCGGGGACGGTGCGGCCTGGGGGCTGTCGATCCGCTACAGCGATGAGGGCGCGGAGGCGCTCGATGTCGGCGGTGGCATCTTTCGCGCCTTGCCGTGGCTCGGCGCGGCGCCGTTTCTGGTGGTCAGTGCCGACATCTATACGGACCTGGACTTCGCCACGCTGCACATCGCCGATGAGGCGTGGGCGCAGCTGCTGCTGGTGCCCAATCCCGCCCACCATCCGCGCGGGGACTTCGAGCTGGTACAGGGGCGCCTGCTCGAGCCGGCCGCCCCACAGGCGCCGCGGCCCTGGACGTACGCGGGGATCGGGCTGTTTCGCCCCGAGCTGTTCGAGGACTGCCAACCCGGCAAGTTTCCCCTGATGCCTGCGCTGCGCCGCGCGATGGCGCATGGCCGTCTTCATGGGCAGACATTTGCGGGGCAATGGAGCAATGTCGGTACCCTCGCGCAGCTTAATGCGCTGCAGGGCCAGACGCCGGGACGACGGGCGGGGGCCGAGGGTTCGTATAAAATACCATCCGTGCCATGAATCAACTCAAGGACATCCCGGTCGTGGTGAGCGCAGCGCCGGTACGCAGCGGCGATAAGTACCGCACGGCCCAGGGATTCACGGCCATCAAGGACGGCATCAAGTCCACCGCCCAGGGCCGCGACAGTGGCGCTGCCCACGCTGCCGGCAACGTCGATCAGCGCGGCCTCATGGGCAAGCCGCGCTGGCTGCGTGCCCCGCTGCCGATGGGACCCGGATACGACTTCGTACGCCAGACGGTGCGCACGCATCGGCTGGCGACCGTGTGCGAGGAGGCTCGCTGTCCGAACATCGGCGAATGCTGGAATGCCGGCACCGCGACCATCATGGTCATGGGCGCGGTGTGCACGCGCGCGTGCCGCTTCTGTGCCGTGGATACCGGCAATCCGCATGGCTGGCTCGATCCCGGGGAGCCGGAGGCCGTCGCGGACAGCGTCGCGCTCATGCGGCTGAACTACGTCGTTCTGACCTCGGTGGATCGCGATGATCTGCCCGACGGCGGTGCTGCGCATTACGCTGCCTGCATCCGCGCGATCAAGCAGCGTTGCCCCGCCACCGCGGTGGAGGCGCTCACGCCGGACTTCGGCGGGGTGCTCGCCGACGTCGAGACGGTCGTCGGCTCGGGGCTCGATGTGTTCGCACAGAATGTGGAGACCGTGCGGCGCCTGACGCAGCCGGTGCGCGATGCACGCGCCGGCTACGAGCGCACGCTCGAGGTGCTCGCCCACGCCAAGGACTACCGGCCGGCCGTGCTCACCAAGAGCAGCCTGATGCTCGGGCTGGGCGAAGCCGAGGCCGAGATCGCCGAGTGCATGGACGATCTGCGTGCGGCACGCGTGGACATCCTCACGCTCGGTCAGTATCTGCGCCCCACGGTCAATCATCTGGCCGTGGAGCGCTATGTCACGCCCGAGCAATTCGAGCAGTACCGCGCCTGGGGCCTGGCGCGCGGCTTTCGCGAGTGCGTCTCGGGACCGCTGGTACGCTCCAGCTACCGCGCCGAGCAGGCCCTTGCCGGCAATAACGTCGGCCTGCCCGCGGGCGGCGTCGCGCTCGCGCCCACATGAGCACTCTCGCGCCGGAGCGGCTCAGCACGACCTCACCGCCGTCCATGGCGGGGGCGCGCAGCAATGCCGAAGGGCTGCAGCGCGCGCCGGCATGCCAGGTTCGCTGGCTGGGCCGGGTGCCGTACGTCCCGACCTGGCAGGCGATGCAGCGCTTTACCGGGGAGCGCGGCGCCGACAGCGCCGATGAGCTCTGGGCGCTCGAACACGAGCCGGTGTTCACCCTGGGCATGAATGCCGACGCCGCGCACGTGCTGGGGGCGGGGGACATTGCGGTCGTGCGCATCGATCGTGGCGGACAGGTCACCTATCATGGACCGGGTCAGCTCGTGCTTTATCCGCTCATCGATGTGCGGCGCGCGGGATTGGGCGTGCGCGATCTGATCAGCGCGCTGGAGCAGTCGGTGATCACCTGCGCAGCTCGCTGGGGCATCGCTGCGGCATGCCGCGCGGATGCGCCCGGGGTCTACGTCGGCGGCGCAAAGCTCGCCAGCGTGGGCCTGCGCATTCGCCGTCGCGGCAGCTACCATGGGCTGGCGCTGAACGTGAACATGGATCTACAGCCCTTCAGCCGCATCAACCCCTGCGGCTACGCAGGGCTGCGAATGACGCAGCTCGCCGAGCTCGGTGGACCGGCCGATGTGATGCAGGTGGCCGGGGAGCTGGTGCCTGAGCTGCTGGCGCGACTGGAGGCCCGATGAGCGTCGCCCAACCCCCCGGCAACATCACGGCACAGGAAGCGCTCGAGCGACTGCGCGCCGGCAATCGGCGCTTCGTCGCCCAGGCCGGCGGCACACCGGCAAGCGCTCCGGCGCGCCGCTTCGAGCTGCCCACGCAGGGTCAGCCATTCGCGACCATTCTCGGCTGCTCTGATGCGCGCGTGCCCGCCGAGCTGGTGTTCGATCAGGGGCTGGGCGATCTGTTCGTGATCCGCGTCGCCGGCAATATCGTCTCGCCGTCGCAGATCGGCAGTGTGGAGTTTGCGGCCTCACGCTTCGGCACACGGCTGGTCGTGGTGCTCGGCCACTCGCAATGCGGCGCGGTCTCGGCCACCATCGAGGAGCTGCAGCAGCCTGCCGAGAACCAGTCAGCCAATCTGCGCTCGATCGTCGATCGCGTGCGTCCGGCGGTGGAGGGCCTGCTCAGCACCGAGCTCACGCGCGATCCGCAGGCGCTCATGCGCCTGGCGGTGCGCGCCAACATCAGCGTCTCGGTCAGCCATCTGCGCTACAGCTCCGATGTGCTCGAGAAGCTCATCTATCAGCACGGTCTCATGGTGCTCGGCGCGCAGTACTCGGTGGAGACGGGCGTCGTGGAATTCTTCGAAGGCGGCGCAGCCGAACGCGACAGGCGCAGCGCCGAGGATCGGCGCAGCCCCGAGTGAGCAGCCGCCCCGTCACTGTGCTGACGAGTGTCGGCAGTCTGCGACAGGCGCGACGCATCGCGCGCGAGCTGGTCGAGCAGCAGCTGGCCGCGTGCGTGCACATTGCCCCGATCCAGAGCGTTTACCGATGGAATGGGCGCCTGCAGCAGCAGCGCGAATTCCAGCTGTCCATGCATACCAGTAGAGCCCGAGCCGCGGCCCTGCAATCGGCGCTGCGTGCGCTACACCCCTACGAGCTGCCAGCCTTGTATGTGCTGGCGCCCGCGCACGCGCATGCGCCGTACGCGCGCTGGGTGGCGCAGAGCTGTACGCCGGCACGCGTGCCTCGCAGCGCGCGCAGGGGTGCAAAAAGCGGGACAGCGAAGCGCCCGTAGCGATATGCTCTGCGGCGGCGATGAGGCGCGCAGGTGGCACCGCAGGCGCCCTGACACGTTATGCATCGCTGGACGAATTGCACATCGGCGCGCACCGACCGTGTCGTTCGCTTGGAACGGGTCGCAGCGCCCCTTAAGGACCCTGAATGAGCACGGGCGCGCCCCCACACACGCTTGAATGCTCCGCTCGACGCCTGCCGCGATGGCGTCGAGCCTCCTCACGACCCCGCATTGTTCTGGCCGCGGTGCTGCTCACGGCGCTGGCCGGCGCGGCTGCTCGGGCGCAGGCGGGCGCTGCCCCCACGACGTTTCCCGAAGATGCGGTCAAAGCGGTTTTTCTCTATCGCTTCGCCGGCTATGTGCAATGGCCGATGACGGACGGGCCGAGCCAATTCGTCGTCGCGGTGATGGGCGCGGATGACGTGGCTGCGCGACTGCAGAGCCTGCTGCCCGATCACTCCATCCACGGGCTGCCGGCAGCGGTGCGTCGCATCCGTGGGCTCGAGGAGCTCGGCAGCGCACAGATGCTCTACATCGGACCCGGTTACGGCGGCAATCTCGCCGCGCTGACCGCTCGTCTGCGCGGTCGCCCGGTGCTCGTCGTGACCGATCGCGACGGCGCACTCGACGCCGGCAGCATGGTCAACTTTCTGATGCAAAGCGGGCACGTGCGCTTCGAGGTGTCGATGGTCGCGGCGCGCCAGGCGAGGCTGGTCATCAGCTCGGACCTGCTCGCCGTGGCGCAGCGGGTCAAGACCGGCGACCGCAGCGCGCCGCCGCTGTGCGTGCCGCCGGCCGGCCGGCGAGCGGGCTGCGAGCGCAGGGTGGCGGCGAGGTGAATGCGCATGCCGAGCCGTCGCGCTCGCGCGAGGCGCGCTGGCGCTGGGTGCTGCGCCGGCTCCGGCCTGCGCAAGATGAGGTGCATCAGGGGGTGCGCCGGCGGCTCATGGCAGTCGTGGTCAAGACCACGGCCTTTGCCCTGGTGTTGGCGGCGCTCGCCATGGCGGTGCAGGACTTCACCGCCTATCGCGGGGCCCGCGTCTCGCAACTGACCACCGAGGCGGCAATTCTCGGCCTCGCGGTCGCCCCGGCGCTGGCGTTCGACGATCGTGCCGCCGCCGAGCGCAGCCTCGCCGCGCTGCGTGCGCATCCGGCGGTGCTCGCGGCGGCGCTCTACGGCACGGACGGGCGTCAGTTCGCGCGTTATCTGTCCAGCGCCCAGGTCAGCGTGCCTGAGCGTCTGCAGGCCGGCCCTGCAGTCACACTGCGCGGCCAGGGCGCGGTGCTCAGCCAGCGCATCGTGCAGAACGGGGAGTGGCTCGGGACCATTTACCTGCGGGCGCGCTTCGATATGGAGCGGCGTCTGCTGACCTACGTGGGCATCGTGGCCTTCGTCAGTGTGGCGGCGCTCATTGCCGCTCTGGTGTTGTCGCGCTCCCTGCAACGCTCGATCACGATGCCGCTGGATGCCATGGCGGGCGTGGCGCGGCAGGTCGTGGAGCGGCGGGACTATTCACTGCGAGCCACGCGCAACAGCGACGATGAGATCGGAGTGGTCGTGGAAGCCTTCAACCGCATGCTCGATGAGGTGCAGGCGCGCACCCGCGCGATCGAGCAGAGCAACTGCGCTTTGCAGCAGGAAGTGCAGGTGCGGCAGTCGGCGCAGTCGGCGCTGGCGCGTGCCAATGCCCAGCTGGAAAGCACCATGGTGGCGCTGCGCGAGGCGGATCGGCGCAAGGACGAGTTTCTCGCAACGCTCGCGCACGAGCTGCGCAATCCTCTGGCCCCCATCCGCAACGCCGCCGAATTGCTCGAGCTGCATGGCGCCGATGACGCTCAACGCCAGTGGGCGCGCGAGGTCATTGCCCGCCAGGTCAAGCGCATGGGTCTGCTGCTCGATGACCTGCTGGACGTCTCGCGCATCACGCGCGGCCGACTCGAGCTGCGCAAGGACCGCGTCACGCTCGCACCCCTGATCGCCACCGCAATCGAGACGGCGCGGCCGCTGATCGACCTGAAACAGCATCTGCTGCAGGTGGATCTGCCCGACCAGAACATCGAGCTCACCGCCGATCCGCTGCGCCTGTCACAGGCGATCTCGAACCTGCTGAACAATGCCGCCAAGTACACCGATGCGCGTGGCCACATCACGCTGCGCGCACGCCTCGAAGGCGACAGGCTCGCCATCACCGTCGAGGACAACGGCATCGGCTTTGATCCTGCCATGAGCGCACGGCTGTTCGAGATGTTTGCGCAGCTGCAGGCGCCGGTGGACCGCACCGAGGGAGGTCTGGGCATTGGCCTGGCCCTCGTGCGCGGCCTGATCTCGCTGCATGGTGGCACGGTCGAGGCCGTGAGTGCCGGGCCCGGCCGGGGCAGCGCCTTCACGATCCGCCTGCCGGGCGCAGGTGCGGTCGTTTGCAGCGACGAGGACCAGGGGGCGGACCGGCCGCGCCGTCACGGCGCGGGGCGTTGCCGGCTGCTGGTCGCCGATGACAATCAGGATTCGGCCGAGAGCCTTGCGATGGTGATGCGCATGTGGGGCTATGAGGTGCATCTGGCGCACACCGGTACGCGCGCGCTGGAGCTGGCGCTGCAGGAGCGTCCGGAGGCGTGCATTCTGGATATCGGCATGCCTGGATTGAATGGCTATGAAGTCGCAAGCCGCATTCGTTCAGAGCCCTGGGCGAGGCAGGTGCTGCTGCTGGCAGTCACGGGCTGGGGCCAGAGTGAGGACGTAACGCGCGCCCGCGAAGCGGGCTTCGATCATCACATGACCAAGCCCGTGGACCTTGCGCGTGTCGATGCGTTGTTGCTCGAACATGCCCGCCGGTTACAGGCGGGAACAATCGGCATACGCTGACACCTGCGCCCTCAGGGGCGGCGTAGCATCGAGTGGCCCATCAGCCAACAGGAGCGATGCCAGGCCCGAACGGCAGACACTACAGCGTGCACGGCGCGACAAGCGCGAGGGTAAGTCCGCCACGACCAGGCGGGAGAATTCGTGCGTGAGGAGATGCATCACATCCGGGAAGGCAAGCACGGTGCGCGCAGTTCGCGTCAGGCCATTGCCGTTGGCCTGTCCAAGGCGCGACGCGCAGGCGTCGACCTGAAGCCACCGGCCGAGGGACGCACATCGCCACAGAGCCCGCGCAAGGCACGGCGCGATTACGCGCGCCACGGCGAGAGCGCGCCGCGCAAGGTCACGCCCCAGCGGCGCGCGGCCTCGGAGCGCGCTCTGGAGCGCGAGCCGCGCGAAGCGGCCTCGCCGCGCGAAGCGGCCTCGCCGCGCGCCCTGGCGCGCCAGGGGCGCTCGGCCGCGCGCCGGCGCAGTCCCGGCGAGCGAGCGGCCGCCGCCCGCAAGGCGGCGCAGACCAAGGGACCCGCGCGGCGCAGTGCCGCGGCCCGCAAGGCCGCGCACACACGCAGCACGCATCGCGCCGGCTCGCGCTCGCCCACTGCGCGCTCGATGCATGCCTGATGAGGGGCGCCGGCGGCGATGGCGCCGCCGGTGCTACAGCACCATCAGCACCTGCGGACAGTCCTTCAAAGCGGCGAACAGCTCCGCGATCTGCGGCTCGCCGGTGGCGCGAATCACGTAGGTCAGCGACAGGAAGTGCTGCTGCGCGGAGGCGCGCTCGGTGACGCTCGAAAGGTCGAGCGGCCCGGCGTGCCGCTCGAGAATCGCATCGATGTGAGCGCGTACGCCCTGCTCGGCGCGCACCATGACCTTGATGGGATAGTCACACGGAAAGGTCAGACGAGGCGGCTGGTTCATGCGCTGAGTATTACACCCCCATTGCGTGCACCACAGGCGCCGCGTGTAGGAGGCTGCTGACAATAATCGGCTTGTAATTCAGTCGCTTGTGCTACACTGCGCCGCGATTGACGCGGTTTCTGCGTACGGGGGGAATCCGCCTGCGGGGCGGCGTTGATCACCGGTGACAGGATTGCTCCTGCCGTGTTTTACGACCTTGCGGTCGGTTTGTTTGGAGTGCAGTTTGTTTTATGGCGAAGATCTACGTAGGTAATCTGCCTTTCTCGGCCAACGAAACGGAAATTCGTGCGCTGTTTTCGCAGCACGGGACCGTGGAAAGTGTTTCTCTGCCTACCGACCGGGAGACCGGTCGTCCGCGGGGCTTTGGATTCGTGGAGATGAGCCAGGCCGATGCGGCGCGTGCCATCCAGAATCTGAATGGCTACTCCATGAATGGTCGTCCGCTGCGCGTCAACGAGGCGCAGGACAAGCCACGCACGGGCGGTGCTCGCCCGGGCGGCGGTGGCGGCGGCTATCGCGGCGGTGGTGGCGGCGGCAACGGCGGCGGCCGCTGGTAACAGTCGCCTAAGCTCTCTTCGACCGCTCGTCTCGCGCCTGCAGGGCTCCTGCCGGGAGCCCTGCGAAGTGTGAGCGCGGCGGTGCTGCGCCCTCGCAGGCGCAGACGGGAACGGATCGGGGGCGGCTTCTGCTTGCGCGGGCCCGGGCCGCTGCGGCACATTGGCTGCGCGCATGGATACCCCTGAGCGATTGCAGTTTCCGGCACGATTGGGGCTGGGGACCTGGATGATGGGTGAGTCGCGCGTGTCGCACGCGCGCGAGCTTGCCGCGCTCGTGCGCGCCTTGCAGCTGGGCTACCGCGTCTTCGATACGGCCGAGATTTATGGGCAGGGTGGGGCTGAGCGACTCCTCGGTCAGGCGCTGACCAGCTTCGGCGTGGGCAGCAGCGGCCCGGCGCGCGAGGAGCTGTTTCTCGTCAGCAAGGTGAAGCCCTCGCATGCCTCGCTGAGCGGTACGGTGCGCGCCTGTGAGGCTTCGATCGAACGCCTGCGCTGCCGCTACCTGGATCTGTACCTGCTGCACTGGGCAGGACCGTACGCGTTCACCGAGACGTTGCAGGCGCTGGCCGAACTGCGGGCGCGCGGACTCATCCGCCACTTCGGCGTCAGCAACTTCACTCTGCAGGAGCTGCAGCAGTGGCGTGCGGCGGAAGCGAGCCTCGGACTCGCCGGCGCCACGCAGTGCAATCAACTCTACTATTGCCTGCAGGCGCGCGGCATCGAGTTCGATCTGCTGCCCTGGCAACGCCACCACGGCATCCTGACGATGGCGTACTCGCCGCTCGGGCGCGGCAGTCTCGCTCGCCATCCGCTGCTCGAGCGTCTCGGGCGCGAGCGCGGCGCAAGCGCTGCGCAGATTGCGATCGCCTGGAGCATGCGCACCCCGGAGCTCATCAGCATCCCCAAGTCCAGCGACGCGCGGCGCGTGGAGGAGAACTGGGCGGCGCGCTCGCTGGTGCTGAGCGAGGCTGAATGTATTGAGCTCGATCGGGCGTTCCCGCCGCCGCAGACCCGCATGCCCCTGGCGACGATCTGAGCCAGCGCGATGCCGAGCTCACCGCAGGGGTCGATGCCGACGCTGGTCACGGCCGCCTGGCTCAGCGGCGAGCTCGGTGCGGAAGATCTGCGCGTCTACGATGCCAGCTGGTACCTGCCCGCGGAGGGCCGCGATGCGCAGGCGCTGTATCGCGAAGCGCATATCGCCGGTGCGCTGTTCTTCGATATCGACACCATCGCCGATGCAGACTCGACGCTGCCCCACATGGTGCCCGGTACCGCGCGCTTCGAACGGCTGGTGGGCGCGCTCGGAATCGGCAATGACACCCGTGTGGTGTTCTACGACCAGAAGGGCGTGTATTCCGCTCCGCGCGCCTGGTGGCTGATGCAGCTCTTCGGTCACGCCAGCTGCGCGGTACTGGACGGCGGACTGCCGGCCTGGCGCCGGGCCGGCGGTGCCTGCGAGAGCGGCGAGCGCACCGCGCCGGCTCCCGGCCGGTTTCACGCCCAGCTGCACCTGCGTCTGCTGCGCGGCCTGGGCGACATGCGCGCGAATCTGCAGACTCGCGAGGAGCTGGTGCTCGACGCCCGCTCGAGCGAGCGCTTTTACGCGCGCGTACCCGAGCCGCGAGCCGGCCTGCGCGGTGGGCATATCCCCGGCAGCCGCAGCCTGCCGTTTGCGGAGCTGCTGACCGCTGAGCAGACCCTCAAGCCCCCCGAGCAGCTGCGCGAGCGCTTCGCGCGCAGCGGGGTACAGGCGCATAGCCGTGTCGTCACCAGCTGCGGCTCCGGTCTGTCCGCGGCGGTGCTGAACCTCGCGCTGCAGGTGGCCGGCTATCCACCTGCAGCGCTCTATGACGGCTCCTGGAGCGAGTGGGGCGCGCGCGCCGACACACCCGTGGAGCGCTGATCGGTCGGTACCGGGGGCTGGATCGCTGTCATTCCTACAGCCCTTTAGGCCGCGTCGCGCTGCCCGCCCAGCGGCGCAGTTTCATACTGACGCTGCGGCCTGCGCCGCGAGCGAGCGCAATCAGTAAAACCATCAAGGAAGTGCCATGAGAGTGCTGCTCATTATCGTGCTGCTCATCCTGCTGATCGGTGCCTTTCCGATGTGGCCATACAGCAACGCGTGGGGTTATTACCCGAGCGGTGGGCTGGGTCTGCTGCTGATCATCGTGCTGGTCCTGGTGTTCGCACGGGTACTTTGAGCTGTTTAAGGAGATTGTCGGCGGATCGGCGCTGGATCGGTGCTGATGCCGGCGCGATTGCCGCAAGTACAGCTGTGGAGCGTGCTGCAGACGGCGGCGTGGGATGGGTCATGGCAGATCGACGGAGTATCGCTTAAGGTTGTCGAATGTCTCCCCGCGCTCTCGCAACGGTCGAAACGCCGCCGCCGCGGTCCGCCAGCCGTCCGGTCGGGCGCCGGCGCACGCTGGACGGACTGCGCATCATCGCGCTGTTCAAGTTCGTCAAGGCAGCGCTGCTGATCGCCACCGGCTACGGCGTGCATCTGCTGCTCAGAGAGGATCTGCTGCAGCGACTGTGGCTCTGGAGCGCGACGCTGACCGATCATTTCTCGCAGCGGCTGCTGCTGCATGCGCTCGGTTGGGTCGCGAATCTCGGCGCCGGGCGCATCCATGTGGTGGTCGGGGTAACGCTGGGCTATACCGCGGTGGTGCTCGCCGAGGGCATCGGTCTGTGGATGCGGCGTGCGTGGGCCGAGTGGTTCACGGTGCTGGCCACCGCCTCGCTGATCCCTTTCGAGCTCTGGGAGCTGATCGTGCGGCCCCCTGATCGCAAGCTCGCCGTGCTGGTGACCGTGCTGCTCAATGGCGCGGTCGTCTGGTATCTCGCACGGCTGCTGCGCCGGACCCTGCCACACCGGCACCCCGCTTGATCTGGTCGATCATCGGCTGCCTGCTGCTACTGGCAGCAATCGTGCTGATCGCACGCATGCCGGGCCTCGTCCTCGGGCCCTATTCCACGCGCCTGCTCGGCATCGGTGTCGTCTGCGCCGGCTACTACGGGGCACTGCACTGGGCCCGCACGGGACGGGGTGCCGCACACGCTCTGCGCTGGTATCCCCTGCGTTACGTCATCCCGGTCGTGGCTGCGCTCGGGGCGCTGTACTGTCTCTGGCGCGTCGTGCAGAGCTGGCGCACCGAGGTGCACGGGCTGGTACGTACGCTGCTGATTCTGGCGCTGCTGCTGCTGCTGGGCGCGCTGGCCTGGATCGCTCTGCGACGCTAGCCGACCCCCGGCCCGCCGTGCCGATGGCGCAGCGCAGTAAGAGCGCGACCACAGCCACGTGCGGCATGCAGGCGCTGGCGGTGCGCGCGCCTGCGTAGCAGCATGCGGGCCCATGAGCGAATCGCTGGTCGCGCTGATGCGCTCCCTGACCCTGGGGGTCTACGTCATCGGCGTGTGCGATGGCGACAAACCCAATGCCTTCACCGCCTGCTCGGTCATGCCGGTGTCCTTCGAGCCGGTGCTGCTGGCGGTCGCGATCGGTCGCGATCATGCCTCCCTGCCGATGCTGCGCGCCTCGGGGCACTTCACCGTCAACGTCCTGCAGCGTGAGCAGCTGGCGCTTGCCCGCCACTTCGGCCTGGGCAGCGGCCGGGACGAGGACAAGCTCGCGCACGTGTCCTGGCGGCCAGGCCCCGCGGGCGCGCCGTTGCTGGACGATGCGCTCGCCTGTCTGAGCTGCGAGGTGCACGGCACGCTGCGCGCCGGCGACCATGAGCTGTTCGTGGGCCGTGTCGTCAGTGGCACCCTGCAGGCAGCCGATGCTGCACCGATGATCTACGCGGATACCGGCAACATGGACGGCTCCGCCGATCTCTACGCACAGCGCCGCCTCGCCGAGTCCCCCCCATCGCATGAATCGCCTGAGCACCACTGAGTTCGTCGCACGCACCCTGATCGTCATCGGACTGCTCGCGCTCGGCGTATTGTGCTGGCGGGTCGCCGAAATATTCGTGCTGATCTTCGGCGGCATCGTGCTGGCGGTCGTGCTGCGCTCGATGATGCGCCTGTTCCTGCGCTTCACACCGCTGCGCGGGCGCTGGGCGCTGCTGGCCGCAATCCTGTTGCTGGTCGTCATTCTGGCGGTGATCGTGCTGCTGATCGGCTCGCGCGTGGCGATGCAGATGAGTCAACTGACCCAGGCACTGCCGCGCGCCTGGATGCACGCGCGCGCGAGCATCGAGCAGACCACTACAGGCCGGCAGCTGCTGCAGAGCCTGCAATCCTCGCAGGCGAATCTGTCGAGCTGGCTGGGACATCTGCACGATCTGGCCACGATCACACTGGGGGCGCTGGTGCAGCTCGGCGTCATCGTCTTCAGCGGCCTGTACTTCGCGCTCGATCCGGATCTATATCGGCGCGGCCTGCTGCAGCTGCTGCCGATGACTGCCCGGCCGGCGGCTGAGCGCGCCATCAGCGCGGCGGTCGCCGGACTCGGACGCTGGCTGCAGGGCGTGCTGATCGCGATGGTGAGCATCGGTGTCGTCACGGGACTGGGGTTGTGGGCGCTGGGTATTCCACTGGCGCTCGCGCTCGGCATTCTCGGCGGGGTGCTCGAGTTCATTCCCTACATCGGTCCCATCCTCTCTGCGGTGCCCGCGGTGCTGATCGCGTTCGCGGTCAGCCCAACGCGCGCACTGGAGGTCGTGGCGCTATATGTGGGCATTCACTTCATCGAGGGTGAGTTGCTGGTGCCGCTGATCCAGCGCTGGGCCGTGGCCTTGCCGCCGGCAGTCGCCATCATTGCCGTGGTGGTGTTCGGCTGGGTGTTCGGTCTGCCGGGCGTGATCTTCGCCACGCCGATGGCCGTCGTGATCCTCAAGCTGGTCGAAAATCTCTACGTGCGCACCGCGCTGAAGTCCAGCTAGCGCCGCAATTGTCGTCCCTCCGGGCGCGTGTGTATCCGTGCGCGCCTGTTTCTGCGCGTCCCGACGCACGGTCGAGAACAACGTCTTCGTGGGCCTGCGCTGGGACTTCGCTCGACCGGCGCCCTAGCGCACCGGCGCCGCCAGCCACCAGGCCTCCAGTAGCGCATGCATGCGCCGCCAGAGCGGGCCGGGGCGGCCGTCGCCTACGGGCGCGCCATCCAGGCGCGTTACGGCGATGACCCCGCGCGTCGCGGCCGTCAGCCAGATCTCGGCGGCCGTGCGCAGATCGCGCTCGCTGATCGGCAGCGTGCGGCAGGCAATGCCGTGCGCCGCGGCGAGCTCGCCGATCAGTCCGCGCGTGGTGCCCGGCAGCAGGCGCGGCGACTCGGGCGGGCAGCGGATCTCGCCATCGACGACCACGCACACGCTCGATGCGCTCGCTTCGGTGAGTTCACCATCGCGCAGCAGGATGGTTTCGCCGGCGCCGGCATCGATGGCCTGCTGTCGCAGCAGCACATTGGCCAGCAAGGCGACTGACTTGATATCGCAGCGCGCCCAGCGGATATCCGTCGCGGTGATGCAGCTGACGCCATCCTCGAGCACGGCGGCGCCCGGCAGCGGCAGCGGCGCGCAGAAGGCGAACACCAGCGGCCCAACCTGCGGCAGGGGCGCATGATTGCGACCGTATTCCGCACCGCGCGACACCTGCAGATACACGTAAACATCCCCGCCACCGTTGGCGCTGATGAGCTCGTGCACCAGCGCGCTCCAGTGCGCTTCGGAATGCGGATTGGCGATCGAGAGTTCGGCGAGACTGCGCGACAGTCGCGCCAGATTGGCCGCGAGGCGGCGCGGATTGCCACGCCGCGCGGGAATGACCTCGTAGACACCGTCACCGAAGAGGAAACTGCGGTCGAGCGGGGAGATGCGCGCTTCGCGCAGCGGCAGCAGCGCCCCGTCCAGATGACAGATCGGCAGCGGTTCGGCCACGGATGTCCCGAGCGCTGGCGCTAGCGGTGATGCCACCAGAGGCGCACGCCATCGCTGAAGCGGCTCCACAGCCCCCCCTGCGGCACCGCCTTGATCGGGTAGAGCGGCACGGACTGAATCGGGTGCCCGCCTACCACGATCTGCAACTGCCCGACCTGTGTCGTCGTGGACAGCGGTGCCACCAGCCGCGGATTGACCAGAGCGCTGGTCTGGATGCTGCCGGCCTCATCGCGTGGAATGACGATGCTCACATCGCGCGCCGGCCCTACCGGGTAGTACTCCTCGCTGGCCTTGTATACGCGCGGGCGCAGCACCGTGGTGCCGGCGCGCTCCACGCTGACGGTCTCGTAGAAGGTGAAGCCATAGTTGAGCAGCGCCGCGCTGGCATCCTCGCGCCCCTTGGTGCTCGGAGAGTTCAGCACCACGGCGATCAGACGCATGTTGCCGCGCTTGGCCGAGGTCACCAGACAGTAGCCGGCGGCGTCGGTGTGACCGGTCTTCATGCCATCCACCGATGGATCGTGTCCGAGCAGGCCATTGCGGTTGTCCTGGCGGATGTTGTTCCAGAGGAACTCGCGCATCGAGAACCAGTGGTAGTACTCGGGATAATCGCGGATCAGCGCACTCGCCAGCAGGGCCAGATCGTGCGCCGTGGTGTAGTGAGTGGCAGAGGGCAGGCCGGTGCTGTCATCGAAATGGGTGCCGGTCATGCCCAGGCGCCTGGCATATTCATTCATCAGCTGTACGAAGGCCGGCTCGGTGCCCCCGATGCGCTCAGCCAGCGCGATGGTTGCATCATTGCCCGATTGTACGATCATGCCCTCTACGAGCACTTCGGCGGGCACCTGCGAGCCCACCTTCAGAAAGGTGCGCGAGCCTTCGGCGCGCCAGGCGTGCTCGGAGATGGTGACCGGATCATTGAGCTTGAGCGTGCCACTCTTGAGCGCGTGGAAGACCACGTAGCTGCTCATGAGTTTGGTAAGGCTGGCCGGCGCCATGCGCGCATCGGCATTGCGCGAGGCAAGGATCTGTCCGCTCGGAAAGTCCACCAGCAGGTACGCCCCCGCCTGAACGTCGGGTGCCGCCGGGATCGGCGTGGCCTCCTCCAGCGCACCGTTGGTGGCAGGCAGGGGAGCCGGTGTCACGGCGAGGGCCTGCAGGGCATAGAACGTGCCGAGCGCCGCCAGGACGGTGGTCAGGAATGCCGGGACTTTCATTGCGCTGCACAGACCTCGCAAAATGCACGCTGTAGGCGCGCGCCTGCAAGTGTAACGGCTCGCTTCAGTCTTGTGCGAGCCTTGCGCCCCCAAAACCGAGCCCTGCCAGCTGCGAGATCAATGCGTCGTATTGCTGCACGGTGGCAACGGGGCCGATGCGCACGCGCATCAAACGATGATGTGCATCCGGCGCGAGCGTGAAGACATGCGGCAGTCCCGCGGCGCGCAGCCGCTCGGCGGCGTGCTGCGCACGATCGGCGGCGGCGAAGGCGCCGACCTGGATGAAGAAGCCGCCGCTCGGCGGCAGCGCCGCCATTTGCGCGCTCTCCAGCGGCGGCACGCGGCTCGGCCCGAGCGTGGCGGCCGCGACGGCGGGCGTACTGACCGGCAGCGGCACCGCGGGAGTGGCCGCAGGGGAAAGCGTCTCGACCTGCACGAAGGCGGTGCCATTGCGGATCATGCCGAGCTTGGCGGCTGCGGTATAGGAAAGGTCGATGATCCGATCGCCGACGAAGGGTCCGCGATCGTTGATGCGCACCACGACGCTGCGGCCATTGGCAAGATTGGTGACGCGCGCGTAACAGGGTAGCGGCAGCGTCTTGTGGGCGGCGGTCATGGCGAACATGTCATAGGGTTCGCCCGTCGCCGTGCGCAGTCCATGAAACTGCGGGCCGTACCAGGAAGCAATGCCACGCTCGACGTAACCCGTGGCACTGGGCAGCACGACGTAACGGTGTCCCGCGACCTGGTAGAAGGGCGGGTTGCCGAGCAGACTGCGCGGCTCGATGCGCGGAACGGCATCGGGGATCGCGGCGATATCGGCCGGCGCTGCCGGCAGCGGCGTCGGGAGCGTTTCCGGCCGGGCCGGCCGCGTGCGATAGACGGGAGGTGCCACACAGCCGGCCAACAGCACTGTGGTCCCCAGCGCGGCCGCAGCGATCCAGGGAACAACGGAGCGCGATGATGCGCCCCGCATGCTCAGAGCGCAGCGTCCAGCGCCACACGCTCGCGGATCGCCTTGGCCAGATCATAGACCGCCATGGCGTACGCGGGACTGGAGTTGTAGCGCGTGATCACGAAGAAATTGCGGAATCCGACGCGATAGCGCATGCCGTCGGGCTCGGGTGCGGCCAGCAGCAGCGCGGGTGTCGCGTCGGGCAGATCACTCTCGACGCCGAGTCCGTGAGCGCGCAGCGCACCGAGCGTTTCGGAGAGCTGCATGTGCTCGCTGGGCGTCAGGTTCGGATCGGTGCTGAAGTGCGTTTCGGCCAGCACCGGCTCTCCAGGCTGCCAGCCTGCCTGATGCAGGAAGTTCGCGGTGCTCGCAAAGATGTCGCCCCAGTTCTGCCACAGATCGCTGTGACCGCCGTGCCGCTCGCTGATCGCGAACTTGCGGTAGCTCGAGGGCATGAACTGCAGCGCGCCCATCGCGCCCGCATAGGAGCCGCGCACTGAAAAGAGATTCAGGTGCTCCTCGTGCGCCAACAGCAGAAAGTCGGTGAGCTCATGGCGGAAATAGTCCGCACGGGGCGGATAATCGAAGGCGAGCGTCGCCAGCGCGTCGATGACGCGGTAGTGACCGGTGATGCGGCCGTAGAGCGTCTCGACTCCCAGCACCGCCACGATGTACTCCGGTGGCACGCCGTACTCGATGGCGACCTGATCGAGCAGCTCCTTGTGCTCGCGCCACAACTGCGCACCGGCCGAGATGCGTGCCGGAGTCAGCATGCGGGACCGATATTCCCACCACTGCAGCGTCTTCTCGGCGGGGCGGTTCATCGCATCGACGATCTGCGGTTGCGGCT
>DATBPG010000034.1:0-4535 GCA_036561485.1 Steroidobacteraceae bacterium
CCGGATCCGGTCAATGCGTACCGCTCGGGCGACGGCGCCCCGGGAGGCGCCTACTGGCAGAACCGTGCCGACTACGTCATCCACGCGACGCTGGATCCGCAGCAGCAACTGCTCACGGGCGTGGAGGCCATTCACTACACCAATAACAGCCCGACCGCTCTGCAGAGCCTGTGGGTGCAGCTCGATCAGAATCTCTACCGGCCCGATGCGCGCACGCGCTTCGTCCACAACCGGCTCATCGCGCCTTCCACGTCCGGCTATGTGCTCGAGTCGGTGCAGATCGACACGGGCGCTCAGCGCACGCGCGCGGATTACCTCATCTCCGATACGCGCATGCAGATACGCCTGCGGCAGCCTCTGAAGGCCTATGGCGGCAAGCTCACCATCGATATCCGCTACCACTATACGGTGCCGGACGGCGGCTTCGGCGGCCGCACCGGCTACATGCCCACCCGCAACGGTCCCATCTACGCCATTGCCCAGTGGTATCCGCGCATGGCGGTCTACGACGATGTGCGTGGTTGGGACACGCTGCCGTACCTGGGCAACGAGTTCTACCTGGAGTACGGCGACTTCGACTACTTCGTCACCGTGCCGCGCGACATGGTCGTCGCCGGCTCCGGTGAGCTGCAGAATCCGGGCGCGGTGCTGGGAGGGGAGCAGCGCTCGCGCCTGGCGCGCGCGCGCCGCAGCGAGCAGACCGTCACGATCCGCAGCGCCGCGGAGGCCGCCCTGTCCGCGCACCGGCCGGCGCAGCCGGGCACGCGCACCTGGCACTTTCGCATGAAGCAGACCCGCGACGTGTCCTTCGCTGCCTCGCGCGCCTTCATCTGGGATGCCGCGCGCATCGATCTGCCCGGGGGCGGGCATTCGCTGGCGATGGCGTTCTATCCGATGGAGAGCGCCGGGCCCGGGGGCTGGGGGCGCACCGTCGAGTACCTGAAGGATGCGGTACAGAACTTCTCGCGCCGCTGGTCGCTCTATCCCTATCCGGCCGCGATTGCCGTGGGCGGCTCAGTCGGGGGCATGGAGTATCCGGGCATCGTCTTCAATGACTACAAGGACCGTGGCAAGACGCTCTTCTGGATCACGGCACATGAGATCGGCCACACCTGGTTTCCGATGGTGGTCGGCTTCAACGAGCGACGTCATCAGTGGATGGACGAGGGGTTCAACAGTTTCATCGACGTCTATGAGTCGGAGGATTTCAATCACGGCGAGTTCGCACCCAAGCGCGACCAGGAATACGCCCCGGGAAGCGCAGCGCCGGCCGATCAGATCGCAGCGCTGCTGCGCGATCCGAAGCTGCCGGTGATGATGACGCGCGCCGATGAGGTGCCGCAGAAGGACGCTCATCCGCTCAATTACTTCAAGTCAGCCTTCGGCCTGGTGCTGCTGCGCGAGCAGATCCTCGGACCCGAGCGCTTCGACTGGGCCTTCCGCAAGTTCATCCGCGACTGGTCGTACCGTCATCCGACGCCCTCGGACTTCTTCCGGGCAATGGACAGCGCGGGCGGGGAGGACCTGTCCTGGTTCTGGCGCGGCTGGTACTTCCATAACTGGCAGCTCGATCTGGCCGTGCGCGATGTCAAGCCGCTGGACGGGGACTGGCAGCAGGGCGCGGTCATCGAGGTGGCGAACCTGCAGCCGCTGGTCCTGCCTGCGCTGCTGCGTATCACCCTTGCGGATGGCAGCACGCGCCAGCTGCAGCTGCCGGCGGAGACCTGGATCCAGCAGGGCAGTGCCTCCCTGCAGCTGCGTACGCACCAGCGTGTGACCGCGGTGGTCATCGACCCCGAGCACCTGCTGCCCGACGCCGATCGCAGCAACAACAGCTGGCCCGCCGCCGCCAGCCAGCCCTCGACCTCGCGATGAGCCTCTGCCACCCCCTGGTGCGCACGGTGCCGACCCCCATTGCGACCCCTGCTATCGCTGCGACCCCGTCGATAGCGGGATATTGACCCGCCGTGCCTGCGTTCCGACCTATTCCTGGACGAATGCCGATTGCGGCGGCGGGAGGTTTAGGCAAATACTCGGGGCCTTCCGCGGCACCGGATCATTGCCGCGGTTTGATCCATCGGCCGCTGACCATGAGGAATAGAACATGAATAAGTTGTCACGTCGATTAATGCTTTCCGCCGGCCTGGCCGGCATCGTGCTTTGGTCGGTCTCAGCACTGGCTGCGCCGGAGAATTTCCAGGTGCAGCTCACCGGGGCCCAGCAGGTGCCGGCGGTGCAGACCGATGGCACCGCTACGGCTGATCTGACCTACGATCCGGACACTCGGGCGCTGAGCTGGTCGGTGAGCTACAGCGGACTGTCGAGCCCGGTGACGATGGCGCATTTTCATATGGGCGCCGAGGGCAAGAGCGGCAAGCCGGTACTGTGGCTGACGAAGAAGGGCGGTGAGGTGTCCAGCCCGATCACCGGCCATGCAACGCTGACTGCCGCACAGGCCAAGCAGTTTCAGGCCGGCGACTGGTACATCAACGTGCATACCAAGGATCATCCGGCTGGAGAGGTGCGCGGACAGGTCACACCGCCGCAGAGCTAGACAAAGCGCGCGAGCCCGGCTACGGCCAGCGCGCTGATCGCCAGCAGCACGATGGCACGCAGCGCCCCGCCACGGCGGGGCGCTGCGACCTCGGGTGGCAGCGCCTTGCGGCCGGTGATCATCGGGCTGACGAGGTTCTGGCGCTTCACGCCCGCATACAGCAGGATCGCCGCTACATGCAGGCAGGCCGCGCCGGCGAGCAGATCCCAGCCGATGGAGTGTGTGGCCGTGATGGCATTGGCCAGCGGCGCGGGCAGCAGCTCAGTGAGCGGGCCCTCATCGGCCACGTCGTTGTTGACCAGCAGTCCACTGAGCGTCTCCGTCAGCAGCAGCGCCAGCAGCAGCACGACCATCCAGCCGCCGGCCGCGTTATGACCGACCTGCCGGTCCGGTTCGCGCTGCAGAGCATGGCGCAGGTGCGCCACGGCCGCGCTCGGGCCGGCCAGAAAATGCGCAAAGCGCGCACAGTCCCCGCCGAAAAACCCCCACAGAATCCGAAACAGGACGGCCGTCAGGGCGGCATAGCCGATCCAGACATGCCAGTCCATCCGGTTCAGACGCCAGGAAACATAGGCGGCCGCGACCAGCAGGAAAATCATCCAGTGAAACAGCCGCACGGGCAGTTCCCAGACGAGCACGCGATGGGAAGGCAGGGGAGATTGCACGCCGCGGCGCTCTTCAGTCGCTCAGAGGATCGTACGGGTTGGAGCCATCAGTCGCTCAGGTGAGAATAGCATCTGGGGCGCAGCACCAGCGCCGAGGGTGGCCAATTGCAGAGCAGGAGCCGCGCTGTGTCGGGGGTCGAAGGACTCGACTGGCAGGCGACGCGCGCGCAGCTGGACGCGCAGGGCTGGAGCGTGCTGCCGGCGCTGCTGCCCGCGGCACAGTGTGCCTCTCTTGCCACGCTCTACGATCGCGATGAGGCATTTCGCAGCCGCGTCGTGATGTCGCGCCACGGCTTCGGCCGCGGCGAGTATCGCTACTTTGCCTACCCGCTGCCGCCGGCCGTCCAGGCCTTGCGCAGCTCCATCTATCCGCACCTCGCCCCGATCGCGAACGACTGGTATGAGCGCATGGCGGATCCGGTGCGCTTTCCGCCGACCCATGAGCAGTTCCTGGCCCGATGTCACGCGGCGGGGCAGCGCCTGCCGACGCCGCTGCTGCTGCGCTATGAGGCGGGTGACTACAACTGTCTGCACCAGGATTTGTACGGCGAGCATGTGTTTCCCCTGCAGCTGACGATTCTGCTGTCAGCGCCCGGGCGCGATTTCGAGGGCGGTGAGTTCGTGATCACCGAACAGCGCCCGCGCATGCAGTCACGCGCTCACGTGGTGCCCTTCGGGCGCGGGGATGCCGTGCTGTTTGCCGTCAATCGCCGTCCGCTGCGCGGCACACGCGGCGACTATCAGGTGAGACTGCGTCACGGGGTCAGCGTCCTGCGGGGCGGCGGGCGCCATACGCTGGGCATCATCTTTCACGACGCCGCCTGACCGAGTCCCTCCAGCGGCCGATCCATCGTGCCCGCGGCCGATCATCTTTGTATGCTGAAAACGTCGAGGTGATCCTTTACACCCCAGAGTGTCGCGGCTATCGTTCGGCCGCGCTAGCGAGCCGCTGCCCACGGCAGCGCCCGGTAACTTCCCTGCAGCTGCAAGACGATGGTCAGACTTCTCAAAAAAGTTGCCAAAGTTGCCGGTGATCCGCGCGTCAAACAGCTCGGCCCCGGGCTCATCACGGGCGCGGCCGACGATGATCCGAGCGGCATTGCCACCTATTCTCAGGCCGGCGCGCAGTTCGGCTACAGCATGCTCTGGACGATACTGCTCACCTATCCTCTGATGGTCAGCATCCAGATGGTCAGCGCGCGGCTGGGCTGCATCACGGGGCGCGGGCTTGCGGCCAACGTCAAGGCGGTCTTCCCCCGGCCGGTGCTCTACGGCCTGGTCGGGCTGCTGCTGGTGGCCAACACGATCAACATCGC
>DATBPG010000035.1:0-3149 GCA_036561485.1 Steroidobacteraceae bacterium
CACGGCGACGCGCACGGGCGCCAGTCCGAGGTGCTGCCAGGCACGGCAATCTCGCGCGGCCTGCTCGATGACCCAGGCGCCCACGGCCGCGCCGAGGCCAGTCGACTCCACAACCGGCAGGAATGCCCCCGGGGAGATCAAGCCACCCTGGGGATCGCGCCAGCGGATCAACGCCTCGACGCCTCGTATGCGTCGCGTAATGACGCTGACCTTCGGCTGATAGTGCAGCTCGAATTCGCCGCGCTCCAGCGCCAGGCGCAGCCGGTGTTCCATTGCCAGCCGACCGACGCGCTGCGAATGTCGCTCGGCGTTGTACAGCAACACTGACACGCCGGTGGTCCGTGCCTGCAGCAACGCCGCCTCTGCCCGCTGCACCAATGCCTCTGCGTCGGCGGCATCCTGCGGATGCAAGGCAACGCCGCAACGCACTGCTACCGGAATCTCGCGCTCTTCGATCCGCAACGGCTCGTTGAATAGCGTCCGCAGATGTGCCGCCGCAGCGGCGACAATTTCCTCGGTCGATTCCGCGGCGCGCTCCTCGACCAGCGCGAAGGTGCCGCCACCCAGATGCGCCAGCTGCTCGGCGCGAGACGCGTGCCGCTTCAGTCGCGCGGCAACGTGCTGCAGCAGCAGATCGCCCGTGCGACGGCCGAACGAGTCGTTGATGAGACCGAGCTTTTCGATGTCGAACGCCAGCAGTGCGTGGCGCCGCTTGCCCTCGGGATCCAGCATGCGCTGCAGCCGCTCGCCGAACAGCGAGCGCTTGGCGAGAGCCGTCTGCGAATCGAACAGCGACAGAAAGCGCACGGTATTGTCCTTCTGCATGTACTGCCAGGCAAAGGACAAATTCCCGCCGACCTCCTGCAGCATGCGCACCTCCTCATCGGCGACGACCCGCGCATCGCGGGCGGCGAACAGCAGCACGCCGAACGCGGTGCCCTCGACCGCCAGAGGCAAGGCGACGATCGAGCGCAGCCCCACCTGCCACAACAGATGCTCGACCGAGCCGGGTCTGTCGCGTGCCGCGGTGTCGTTGCAGATGAGGGCACGGCCCAGGGAAAGCGCACGAGAGAGCAGGCTATTGGGCTGCGAGAGGGCCTCGGAACACAGGCTGCGCAGCGATTCACCCAGTGGCTCCTCCGTCGCATGCCAGACCACTGGCTGAATCTGCGGGTTGCCTCCGACTTTCGCACAAGCGATCACCGCCGTGTAATTTCCGACACTCACGGCCAGACGGCAGGTCTCACGCAGCAGTTCGGAGCGGTCGCGGATGCGCACGACCGCACCGTTGACGCCACTGAGCATTCGTAACAAGCGATCCAGTCGCACGATGTGCGCTTCGCGCCTCTGGCGCTCACTAGCCTCGCCTACCGCACGGCGCACTGCCGGCGCCAGGCGCGACAGATCGTTTTTGAGGACGTAGTCCACGGCGCCCCGATGCAGTGCATCGATGGCCCGCTCCTCACCCATCTTTCCCGAGACGAAGATGAAGGGCACTTCGGGCGATAACTTGCGGGCCAAGGCAAGGGCTGCATAGCCGTCGAACCCTGGCAGATCGAAGTCCGACAGGATGATCGCCGGCTGGAAGGCAGCCAGCGCGCGGCGCAGATCCGCCTCGTTGTCCACGCGCTCGGTCAGCACGCTCAGGCCCGCGCGCCGCAGCGAGTGCAGCGCCAGCTCGGCGTCTGTCTCCAGATCCTCGATCATCAGGATGCGGACGGGCGTTGCGGCCTCGCTATTCATGCGTCGTCCCTGGTCCGCTCGGCCGGCTCAGGCCGGGCTGCCGACACGGTTGGGGTCCGGGCCGTCTGTGTGCCCGAAGATCTGCGTTGCCATCCCTGCTTGCCGGGAAGGATCCGGATCCGCGGCGCCGGCCCTTGTGTCGGCCCCTGCGCCCATAGCTGCCGCGAGCGGTAGCGCGAACGAGAAGCTTGCACCAGCGTCGGGCGCTGCCTGCGCCCAGATGCGCCCGCCGTGGCGCACGATGATCCGGTGCACGATCGCGAGCCCAACGCCGGTGCCGGAGAACTCCTCGGCGCCGTGCAGCCGGCGGAACACGCCGAAGAGCTTATCGGCGTGACGCATATCGAAACCCGCGCCATTATCGGCGACCTGATAGATTGCTTCGGGCCCCTCAATGCGGCCGCTCACACGCACCTGCGGTTGGGCTCGCCTGGCACTGTACTTCAGTGCATTGCCGAGCAGGTTGCACCACACCTGGCGCATGACGATACCGTCTCCCGCACAGCAGGGCAGCTCATCGATCTGCAGCGCCGGCGTGGGGCCGCTATACGCGCCGAGCATCTCACTGGCCGCCGCCCGAGCGAGCGCAGTCATGTCCAATTGTGTGCTCGCCAGCGGCTGACGGCCCGCGCGCGAGAAAGCCAGCAATCCGACGATGCGCTCGTCCATGCTGCGGCTGCCTTCACGAATGATTCCCGTGATGCGCTCGCCCTCGGCCCCAAGCTGCGTCGCGAACTCCTCCTGCAGGATCTGCGTAAAGCCGTCGATCGCGCGCAGCGGTGCCCGAAGGTCGTGGGAAATCGAGTATGCAAACGCCTCCAGGTCCTGATAGGCGATTGCCAGCTCCTGGGATCGCACACGCTCGCGCTCCTGCAGAACTGCGTTCTCGCGCCGCAGTCGCTGCAGATCCAGTGCGCGTACCAGCACCGGCAGGATCGCGTTGAGCTTGAAGGGCTTGAGAATGTAGTCGAGGGCGCCGGCCTTCATCGCCTCCACGGCAGTATCGATCGTACCGTGACCGGTCATGACGATGGCGCCCAGGGACGGATCGATGGTGCGCGCGGCGGCGATCAGCTCGATGCCGTCCATGCCGGGCATCTTCAGATCCGTGAGCAGCAGCTCGTGCTGGCCGGGCTGCAGCTGCGCGAGCGCCTGCTGGGGGGACGCGAAACCCTCTGTTGCATAGCCTTCCGCCCGCAGCGTGTCGCACAAGGCGCGCAGCTGCGCTGCCTCGTCATCCACGATCAGCAGGCGAGGCGCAGCGGCGGTCGTCGTGGCGCCGTTCATGCCAGCTCCGCGAGCGCCGCACGCAGATCGTTGAGCCGTGGTGGCTTGGCCAGCACCTTGCTGACGTGCGGCGGGGTGTCATTGGCAGCGATCATGCGCTGCCCCCATCCGGTCAACAG
>DATBPG010000036.1:0-1832 GCA_036561485.1 Steroidobacteraceae bacterium
GCACCCCATCCTCGGCCGGCGCCTGGTGCAGTGCACCTCTTTGGTCAATGCCGCGACAGGCCGCAGCGTCCACGAGATCTTCGGCTCACCCGACGATCTGAAATTTCGCTCCAGCATGACGCTTTTTAGCCAGATGCCCGAGGCCAGCGCCGTATTTGGGCAGGCACTGGAGCAGTACTTCAGCGGCGTTGCCGATCCGCAGACCCTGCAGCTGCTGAAAACGCGTTGAGCGCGCCGTGTCCTCAGCGCGTGCGCACGGGGGCTCTGCAGATGCGCTCGAGCAGCTCGGCGAAGCAGATGCCGGCGGCGCGCGCGGCCTGCGGAAGCAGGCTCATCGCCGTCAGGCCGGGAAGAGAATTGGCCTCGAGGCACCAGAAGCCACCGCGCGCGTCGCGACGAAAATCGATGCGGCTGTAGGCGCCGAGCTTGAGCACGCCGTGAGCCGCGAGCGCCAAGCGCTGCAGCTCGGCGGCTTCCGCGGCCGGTAGGTCTGCCGGGAAGATCTCACGCGCGGCGCCGGGCTGGTACTTCGCCTGATAGTCGAAAATTTCGCCGCCGGCGATGATCTCCCCCACCGGCAGCGCGACCCCCTGCAGAACGCCTATGGTGAACTCCCGGCCCGCGATGTATTGCTCGAGCATGACTTCTGTGTCGTACAGACGCGCCCGCTCGACGGCGGCGGCAAGGTCCCCGGCATCGCGCACGATGCTCAGCCCGACGGTCGAGCCCTGCTTGTTGGGTTTGACGATGACGGGCCAGCCCAGCCGCTCGCCGATCTCGGCCGCAGCGAGCGGGGCGCCGGGATCGGCCGGGGCCATGATCCACGCGGGCGTTGGCACCTGTACGCTGCCGAAGAGCCGCTTGCTCTGATCCTTGTCCATGGCGGTGGCGCTGGCGATGTGATTGCTGCCGGTGTAGGCAAGTCCGGACAGGTCGAGCATCGCCTGCAGGCGGCCGTCTTCGCCGGCACCTCCGTGCAGTGCGAGGAACACCACGTCGATGTCGCGCACGTCGATGGCCTCAGGGGAGAGCGTGATGGCCTGACTGCGCACGGCCGCGATGGCGCGATCCGAGGGCGGCTCGCTGGCAACCAAGCCCTCCAGCAGCCGTTGCTCGGCAGCCGGCCCGAGACGCCCACTGGCGGTATCGATGGCGATAACTTCGTGGCCGCGCGCGCGCAGGACCGGGATGACCTGGGCGGCACTGGCAATGGAGACGTCGCGTTCCTCGCTCGTGCCTCCGAAGAGCACGGCGATCCTCACGGCAAGGTATTCACATCAGGGTTGCTAGCGTGTCTCGGGCTCGGGGGTGGAGCCGATACGGTGCACGCTCAGGTCGGCACCGTTGTACTCCTCCTCCTGCGTCAGACGCAGCCCGATGGAGAGCTTCAGCGCCCCGTAAATCACCACGCCGCCGACAAAGGCAAGCACGATACCCAGGCCCGTGCCGATCAGCTGCGACTGGATGCTGACCCCACCGAGGCCGCCCAGCGCGCGAGCTCCGAAGATACCCGCGGCGATTCCGCCCCAGGTGCCGCACAGACCGTGCAGCGGCCACACGCCCAGCACATCGTCGATGCGCCAGCGGTTCTGCGTCAGCGTGAACAGCTTGACGAACAGTGCGCCGGCGATGGCGCCGGTGGCCAGTGCGCCCAGCGGATGCATCACGTCCGAGCCGGCGCAGATTGCGACCAGGCCGGCGAGCGGCCCATTGTGTACAAAGCCGGGATCGTTACGGCCGATCAGCAGCGCGGCCAGTGTGCCGCCCGCCATCGCCATCAGTGAGTTGATGGCGACCAGGCCCGAGATGCGATCGAGCGTCTGCGCGCTCAT
>DATBPG010000037.1:0-9700 GCA_036561485.1 Steroidobacteraceae bacterium
CGAGCGCATGGCCGACTACGCCGCGCGCGAGAGCGCGCTCGGTACGCCCCTGCGGGCTATCACGCGCCACATGCTGGGGCTCGCCAATGGACGTCCCGGGGCGCGGCGCTTTCGGCAGCTGCTTGCCCAGCCGCCCGCGCGCTTTCCGCTGCGCCAGGCCACCGAGGCGCTTGTCGCCGGGGCGCTCGCCACCGGCTGAGAGCCTGTCAGCCTTCCTGCGGACCGGTTCTCTTGCACTATGGCTTAGACGCCAGCGACGCGATGGGTATAATCTAGCCGCCACGCCCACTTGGATGGATTTCGCGCTAATGCGCTCAAGGGTCTCGCGCTAAGCTCAGGAAAGCATGGGCAAAGATATCGAGCTTGCGATTCTGTTTGCCGACGTCGTCGGCTCGACGCGTCTTTTCGAGGCCATGGGGGACCTGCGGGCCCGCGACATGATCGCCACCTGCATCGATGTCATGCGGGAGGCCACCGAGCAGCACAACGGCACGGTGATCAAAACCATCGGCGATGAGGTCATGTCGACCTTCCCCACGGCGGACGATGCGCTCAATGCCGCCGGGCAGATGCAGCGCCAGATCGCCGCCCACACGGAGCTCAAGGTCGAGGGCATGCCGGTCGCAATCCGCATCGGCTGCCACTTCGGACCCGTCGTGCTGGAAGCGCGCGATGTCTTCGGAGCCAGCGTCCACACGGCCAACCGCATGACCAGCCAGGCCAAGGCCGGTCAGATCATCACCACGGCGGCGGTCGTCGAGCGGCTCTCGCCCGAGTGGCGCGCCTCGGTGCGTCAGATCGACGTCGCGACGATTCGCGGGCAGGGCGGGGAAGTCGCCCTGTACGAGGTGCTCTGGCAGACCGAGGACGTCACCAGCATGCTGCCCTCGATTGCGCTGACCGGCCGCGAGCCGCGACGCGCGCGCCGCCTGCGTCTGACGCTGGAAGAACAGGAGTTCGTGCTGGATGAGGCCCGCCCGCTGGTGGCCATCGGCCGGGCCGACGACAACGATGTGGTGGTGCGCGGCAACCTGATCTCGCGCCTGCACGCGCGCATCGAGTTCAGCCGCAATCGCTTTACGATCACCGACCAGAGCACCAACGGCACCTTCGTGCAGATCAATGGCGAGGAGGAGGCCTTCCTCCGCCGCGACAGCATGCCCATCAAGGGCGCGGGGCTCATCGGACTCGGGCGAGTGCCCGATCGCGACTCACCCCTGACGCTGCGCTTCCTGTGCGAGGAAGATTGACCCCGCAGGGATGACCCCGCAGGCATGACCCCGCACGGTGCCCCTTAGGGTTGGGTGCTGAAGCGCTTCTCGATCTCGTCTACTTCACCGAGCAGGGCGGCGGGCATGCGCTCGCCGTATCCCTGCAGGTACTGGCGAAACTCGCCGATCTCCTTGCGCCATTCGTCCGCCGGCACGGCTGTGAGCTCCTCGAAGGTGCCGGGGGGCAGATCCATGCCACGCATGTCGATGTCTTCGGCGCGCGGCATATAGCCGATCGGTGTCTCGACGGCAGGAAGACGCCCCTCACAGCGCTCGAGCATCCAGGCCAGCACGCGCAGGTTGTCGCCGAAGCCGGGCCAGAGGAACTTGCCGGCGGCGTTCTGGCGGAACCAGTTCACGTGGAAGATGCGCGGGGGATGCTGGAGCTTCGCGCCCATGCTCAGCCAATGCGCCCAGTAGTCGCCGTAGTTGTAGCCGCAGAAAGGCTTCATCGCCATCGGATCGCGCCGCACGACGCCGACCTGTCCGGTCGCGGCGGCGGTCGTCTCGGAGGCGACCGAGGCGCCCACCAGCACGCCGTGCTGCCAGCTGCGGGCCTCGTATACGAGCGGGGCCAGCGAGCGGCGGCGGCCACCGAAAACGATCGCCGAGACCGGCACGCCCTGGGGCGCGTCGGCGACTTTGGCGTAGTTGGGATTCTGCGAGGCAACCACGGTGAAGCGCGCATTGGGATGGGCCGCGGGGCCATTGGCCGGATCGTAGGGACGGCCCTGCCAATCGATGACTGGCTTGCCCTCGCGCCCTTCCCACCAGGGCTCGTTGTCGGCTGTCAGCGCAACATTCGTGAAGATCGTGTCGTGCCGGATCGTCTCGTAAGCGTTGCGATTGGTTTTGGTGTTGGTGCCGGGGGCGACGCCGAAGTAACCGGCCTCCGGATTGATGGCATAGAGCCGCCCGTCCTTGCCCACATGCAGCCAGGCGATGTCATCGCCGATGGTGTGAACCTTCCAGCCGGGCATCGACTCCGGCGGGATGAGCATCGAGAGGTTGGTCTTGCCGCAGGCGGACGGAAACGCCGCCGCGACATAATGCGTCTCGCCACGCGGGCTGGTCAGTCCGACCAGCAGCATGTGCTCGGCGAGCCAGCCCTCATCGCGCGCCTGCCAGCTGGCGATGCGCAGCGCGTGGCACTTCTTGCCCAGCAGCGCATTGCCGCCATAGCCCGAGCCGTAGCTCTGGATCAGCAGCTCCTCGGGGAAGTGCATGATGAAGCGTCGCCCGGGGTCCAGCTCCCCCGTGGAATGCAGGCCACGCACGAAAATGCCGTCGGTGGCGATGCGCTCTAGGGCTTCGCGGCCCATGCGCGTCATGATGGCCATGTTCAGCACCACATAGGCGCTGTCGGTGATCTCCACGCCGCAGCGCGAATAGGGCGACTCGAGCGGTCCCATGCAATAAGGCACCACATACAGCGTACGCCCGCGCATGCAGCCGTTGAACAGCGCCTGCATCTTGGCCTTGGCCTGCGCCGGCGCCATCCAGTGATTGTTCGGGCCCGCATCCTCCTGCTTGTTCGTGCAGATGAAAGTCAGATGCTCCACGCGCGCGACATCGCTCGGGGCCGAGCGCGCCAGATAACAACCGGGGAAGGTCCGCTGGTTAAGCTCCTTCAGCTCGCCCTTGCTGGTGAGCTCGCGGCGCAGGCGCTGGAATTCCGCGCGCGATCCATCGCACCAATACACCCGATCAGGCTGTGTCAGCTCCCGGACCTGGTCCACCCATTCGGCTACATTTCTGGCAATTTGCGGCAGTGGAGCGAGGGTGTGGGGAGCAGTCGCCATAGCGTATCCTCGTGAGGGGGCGATGGAAGCCGGGGAGGGCGAATTATACCGACGGGTCCGCTGCTTGCGTGTCTTTTGGGTGAATTCATCAGCGAGCCGACTGCCGCGGTCGCAGCCAGCTTGCCCGGTACCGACCATAATATTGTAAATGTCTGAAATCGAAGCTGTCTTTGGGCGCGAGGGGCCGCTGGCGCAGACGCTGCCAGGCTACCGTCCCCGTCCGGTACAAGAGCGCATGGCTGTGCGCGTACAGGCGGCCCTGCAGAGCCGAGCGACGCTGCTGGTGGAGGCCGGGACCGGCACCGGCAAAACCTACGCGTATCTCATACCGGCGCTGCTCTCGGGACTGCGAGTGCTCATCTCCACCGGTACGCGCACGCTGCAAGACCAATTGTTTCATCGGGATCTGCCGCTGCTCGCCGCCGCCCTCGGCCGCCCAGCGCGGGTTGCACTCCTCAAAGGCCGCTCCAATTATCTGTGCTTGGCGCGGCTGGCCGACGTCGGACGTCAGGCCGAGCTAGTGCCCGTGTCAGCCGACTCGCGTCAAATGCCGCCTCCATCGCTGCTCGAGTGGGCATTGGCCAGCGGCGACGGGGACCTTGCGCAAATGCCCGAGCTCGGCGATGAGCATCCCTGGCGATCACGTCTCACCTCCACGCGCGAGAGCTGCAGCGGCAATCGCTGCAGCGAATACGCGCGCTGCCACGTGTTCGCCGCCCGCCGCGCCGCTCTGGATGCGGACATCGTGGTCGTCAATCATCACCTGCTGCTGGCAGATATGGCGCTGAAGGAAGACGGGTTCGGCGATCTGCTGCCCAGTGCCGATGCGGTGATCTTCGATGAGGCCCATCAGCTGCCGGACCTCGCCAGTGAGTTCTTTGGCGTCAGCGTCAGTACGCGGGCCCTCGAGCTGCTGCTGACCGATCTGAAGCAGGCGCTGCGGCTTGCCAGTGCCCACAGCCCGGCGCTGGCGCGGCTTGCGCGCGAGCTGCCTGCGGATCTGCAGCTGGCGGTGCAGGCTGCGCGCGCAGTGCTGGGTGCCGGGCGCGAAAGCGAGCGGCATGTCGCCTGGCAGGATCTGCCGCCGCAGGCCGAGAGCTCGCTACAGGATCTGCAGACTGCGCTCGATGCTCTGCAGGGCTCGCTGAGCGAGCTGCAGGAGGCAGATCCTGCGATCGAGCCGCTCGTACCGCGCACCGCCGCGCACGCCGCTGCCCTGCGCCAGATTCTGCAACCGGAGATTGCCGGCGCACGCAGCGCCTCGGCCGATGCGCGTGGCGTTGCGATGCGGCTTCTGCCCTATGATATCGCCGAGCGCTTTTGCAGTTATCGGCGCCAGACGCAGGCGGCCTGGATCTTCACCTCGGCTACGCTCGCGGTGGGCGAGAACTTCGCGCACTTTGCCGGGCGTCTGGGGCTTTCCGACTGCCAGACGCTGTGTCTGCCAAGTCCGTTCGACTATGCGACCCAGGGGCTTCTCTATCTGCCACGTGGCCTGCCCGAGCCGTCGCAGCCCGGCTATGTCGAAGCGCTGATGCACGCCTCCCTGCCGCTGATCGAGGCCGCCGGTGGGGGCGCGTTTCTATTGTTCACGAGCCACCGCGCGCTGCGTCAGGCAGCTGCCTGGCTTGCCCGCACGCTGGCCGATCGCCTGCCGCTGCTGGTGCAGGGTGAGGCACCGCGCGAGCTGCTGCTGCGGCGATTTCGCGCCAGCGGCAATGCGGTGCTGCTGGGCAGTGCCAGTTTCTGGGAAGGTGTCGATGTGCAGGGCGATGCGCTGCGGCTGGTCATCATCGATAAGCTTCCGTTTGCCTCGCCCGAGGACCCCGTGGTGCGCGCGCGCGTCGAATATCTGCAGGAGCAGGGCGAGAACCCATTCCGCGACTATCAGCTGCCCGAGGCGGTGCTCGCGCTCAAGCAGGGCGTCGGTCGCCTGATCCGCAGCGAGAGCGACTGCGGGGTGGTCATGATCGGCGATCCGCGATTGGGCGCGCGCGCGTATGGCCGGCTGTTTCTGGCGAGCCTGCCGCCGATGCCGATCACGCACGAATCCGCGTGCGCCTGCGAGCGGCTGGCGACGCAGCGCCCGGCGCAGGTCGCCTGATGAAACTGCTGGCCCTGGACACGGCCTCGGAGCTCTGCTCCGCGGCACTGTGGCTGGATGGTCAGCTGCTCGCCCGCGAGAGCCTGGCGCCGCGCGCGCACGCTGCGCTCATCCTGCCAATGATCGATGCCCTGCTCGCGGAGGCGGGACTTGCCCTCACGGCGCTCGATGCCATCGCCTTCGGGCGCGGACCTGGCGCCTTTACCGGTGTGCGGCTGGCGGCTGCAATCGCCCAGGGCCTGGGCTTCGCGGCCGGCCGCCCACTGATTGCGATCTCCGACCTGCGCGCCACGGCAGCCCAGGCCCTGCAGCAGGCCCCCGACATCCACGGAGTACTCGTCTGCCAGGACGCGCGCATGGAAGAGGTCTATTGGGGCTGCTTCGAGCGCGGCGCCGCGCCCCGCGGGGCGGTGATCAGTGTCGGCCCGGAAAGCGTGGCCCCCGCTGCCAGGGTGGCGCTGCCGGCGCAGTGGGCCCGCGCAGTCAGGGTGCTCGGGGCGGGATCGGGCTTTGCGGCCTATCCGGAACTGCCGCGGCGCCTGCAGGAGCGACTCACCCAGACGTTGCCGCACCTGCAGCCACGCGCCCGCGAGATTGCCGGGCTGGCCGCTGAGGATGGCATGGCGGCGGCCATCGCTGCCGAAGAGGCCCTGCCGGTGTACTTGCGCGACCGGGTGACGGCGAACCCCGCGCTGCCCGATATGCCCGCTGGCCCCTCCACGCCAAGCACATGAGCGCCAGGCAGATTCTGATCGTCGAGGACGAGCGCTCGATTCGCGAGATGATCGCCTTCGCGTTGCGCCGCGCCGGCTTTGAGGTCAGCGAGGCCGAAGACTGCCGCAGTGCCCGGGCATCCCTGACCGATCACCGGCCCGATCTGCTGCTGGTGGACTGGATGCTGCCCGATCAGAGCGGCCTGGAGCTGACGCGCGCTCTCAAGCGCGAGCGCAGCACCCGCGACCTGCCGGTCATCATGCTGACCGCGCGGGCCGAGGAGGCCGATAAGGTCGCAGGCCTCGAGGGCGGGGCCGACGACTACATCACCAAGCCCTTCTCACCGCGCGAGTTGATCGCGCGCGTGCATGCGGTGCTGCGCCGGGGCGGCGCGGCGGATGAGGACGAGACGGTGCGCTTTGAGCAGCTGACGCTGGACCGGGCCGGCCATCGGGTCATGGTCGCAGAGCGCCCGGTCGCCATGGGGCCCACGGAATACCGCCTGCTCGAGTTTTTCATGACCCACCCGGAGCGGGTGTACAGTCGCGAGCAGCTGCTCGATCGTGTCTGGGGCGGCAACGTGTACGTGGAGGAGCGCACGATCGATGTACACATCCGTCGCCTGCGCCGGGCACTCGAGGATCATGGGTATGATCACTGGGTGCAGACGGTACGTGGCGCCGGCTACCGGTTCTCCGGCAGAGCGGTGAGTTGATCGAGACAGCGCAGGACCCTTCATGACTAAATCCGCGGGCTGGTGGCAGCTTGGCGGGCGGCTGCTGGTCGCGCTGCTGATCGGGGCTGGCGTCGGGGAGCTCTTCGGTTCCCTCTGGGCCGGCATCGCCATCGTGCTCGCGGCGGCGCTGGTGCTGCAGCTGCGCCATCTCATGCGCCTGACGCGCTGGCTGCAGGGCGAGCGCCAGGACGAGGCGCCGGATCTGCCCGAGCCATGGGCGCTGCTGGTCGCGCGCGTGGCGCGGCTGGATCGGCGCAAGCAGTTTCACAAGCAGCGACTGCTGCGATTGCTGCGCGAGCTGCGCCGCTCGACCACGGCAATGCCCGACGGAGTGGTCGTTCTCAACGCCCAGACCGAGATCCTCTGGTTCAATCGCACGGCGTCGCGGCTGCTCGGCCTGCGCGGCAAGGGCGATGTGGGTCTGCGCATCGACAACCTGGTGCGTCAGCCCGAGTTCGGGCAGTACCTGCGCGGCGCACAGTACGCGCTGCCGGTCACGGTGCGCTCTGCCGCCGACGTCGAGCAGCATCTGTCCCTGCAGATCGTCCCCTATGGTGCCGGGCAGCGACTGCTGCTGGTGCGCGACGTCACCCGCGAGGCGCGCCTGGAAGCGATGCGGCGGGACTTCGTGGCCAACGCCTCGCATGAGCTGCGCTCGCCGCTGACCGTCATTGCCGGCTATCTGGAGACGATCGCGCAGGATCCGGGGGTGGAGCCGATGCTCGCCGGCCCCCTGCAGGAGATGCAGCGCCAGGCGCAGCGCATGAGCCGCATCGTGCACGATCTGCTCGAGCTCTCACGCCTGGAGTCCTCTGATCGCGACGCCCCCTCGCGGCCCATCGATGTGGTCGCACTGATGGCGCAGCTGCGCCAGGACGTGCTCGCCCGCCCGCTGCACCCCGCCATTGCCCTCGACGTGGATTCGCGCGCGCTGCTGCTGGGAGAGGAGCTGCAGATTCACTCGGCGTTCGCCAACCTGGTCGACAATGCCGCCAAGTACACCCCACCGGGCGGCTCGGTGCACATCCGCTGGTGGAGCGACCCGGACGGCGGGCACTTTGCCGTCTCCGATTCCGGTATCGGCATTGCGCGCGAGCACCTGCCGCGGCTCACGGAGCGCTTCTATCGCGTGGATGCGGGCCGCAGCCGCAGCACCGGCGGGTCCGGGCTCGGACTTGCCATCGTCAAGCACGTCCTGCAACGCCATGGTGCCTGGCTCGCGATCGAGAGCGTGGAGGGCCGTGGCAGCCGTTTCATCTGCCATTTCCCGCGCGAACGGCTGAGCTGGGCGGCGGAACCGCCAGGGCCCGCCGGCACTCCAGATCAACAGCAGAGCGTGCCTGCCGCACCGGCAACGCCGGGTATGACGGACGCTGCAGGGGTGCGGGCGACGGCAGTGTCCGCAGAGTCGCAGACTACGGACTGACGGCGACAACCGAAGAGGAATTTTCCACGCCTGCGAAGTGGTTCGCCCTCTGTGTGACACGCGTGCGCTATACGCTATAGTTGATTGAGTGCGGCATCGGCGCCACGGGAGCACAGCCGGACATGGAAGCAGCTGACCTTTCCCACCACACCTCGACGCGCTTCAACGCGGAGCTCGAGCGTGTTCGCAGCCGGGTGCTGGCCATGGGCGGCTTCGTCGAGGAGCAGCTGCGCCGCAGTCTCACGGCGCTGGCCGAGGGGGACAGCCAGCTCGGCCAGTCGGTCGCGCGCGACGATTCCAAGGTCAACGGCATGGAAGTGTCGATCGACGAGGAGTGCTGGCGCATCCTCGCCACGCGCGCGCCTGCCGCGGGCGACCTGCGCATGATCGTCGCGACCATCAAGACCATCACCGACCTCGAGCGGGTGGGCGACGAGTGCGAGAAGATCGGCCAGATCGCCGCGCGTCTGGCGAGCGTCGACCGTCCGGCCGACCGCTACCGCGAGGTGCGCCACATCGGGCGCATCGTCCAGACCATGGTGCGTGACACCCTGGACGCCTTCGCCCGTCTCGATGCCGAGGCGGCGCTGCGCACCTGCCGGGAAGACCGGCAGGTCGACGAGGAGTACGAGGCCATCCAGCGCCAGTGCATCACCTTCATGATGGAAGACCCGCACAGCATCCGCCGTGCGCTGGACATCATGTGGGTCGTGCGCTCGCTCGAGCGCATCGGCGATCACGCCAAGAACATCTGCGAGTACATCATCTATATGGTGTACGGCAAGGATGTGCGCCATACCTCGCTGGACAGCGTCGAAATCGAGCTGGCGGAGCGGGCGCGCCGTAGCTGAATCGGTCCGCTGCGCGTCGCCGACCCCTGCCACCGCTGCGCGGCCAGCCTGTACACTGCGACCCGCCCATTGAGCCGAGAGGGGTCTTTCATGTCGCGTGGCCTGAACCTGCTGGGCATGCTCGTGTGCCTCGGCCTGCTGCTGTATGCCGTCCTGTACGCACAGGGCGTGCTGGGCCTGGAGCCCTGCCCGCTGTGCATCTTCCAGCGCATCGGCATTGCCCTGATCGGCTTTCTGTTCCTGCTGGCAGGGGTGCACAACCCGCGCCGCTGGGGCGCGCGCGTCTATGGGGTGCTGCTGCTGCTGGCCGTGCTGGCCACGATCGGGGTCGCGGCGCGCCACGTCTGGATCCAGAGCCAGCCGCCGGGCACCGTGGCCAGCTGCGGCGCCTCCCTCGGCTACATGGTGCAGATCTTCCCCGTCGGCACGGTGATCCGCAAAGTGCTGACCGGCTCGGGCGAATGTGCCAAGGTCACCTGGCGCTTTCTCGGCCTGACCATGCCCGCCTGGGTGCTCATCTGGGCGGTGATCCTCGGATTCATCGACCTCATCGCCAACTTCTCCGCACGCAGCAGGACCCGCCGAGCCTGACGCGGTTTCAGGGCAGCAGGTTGCGCAGCGTCTGCAGGTAGATGGCGTGCAGCACGTCGATGTCCCCGACGCTCACGCTCTCGTTGACCTTGTGAATGCTGGCATTGACCACGCCGAGCTCGACGACCTGCACGCCGAGCGGGGCGATGAAGCGGCCGTCGGAGGTGCCCCCGCCGGTGGAGAGCCGCGGGATGAGGCCGGTGAC
>DATBPG010000038.1:0-8841 GCA_036561485.1 Steroidobacteraceae bacterium
CGTGGCCGCCAGCCTGCGCATCGGCGACATCATCACCGCGATTGACGGCAAGCCAGTACAGAACTCCCAGCAATGCCTGCAGCTCATTGCCACCCGCACACCCGGTAGCCACGTGACACTGCACCTGATCCGCGGCAGCGCCGGCCTCGATGCCAACCTTCAGGTCGCCGAGCGCCCGGGCAACCTTCAAGCCGCGCGCTGACGCAACGGTGCCAGGGGAAGGTGCGCCGTCCGGCGCATGCATGCCATGAAAACCATGAGGACAGCCAAAATGCGTTTCGCCCGATGAAACGCCTTTTGGGTGTCCTCACTGTTCCGCGGTAAGCGTACTGCGCGAGGTGCTGACCCCCCTGGGCCCGTTGCGTACCGCTGGCTCCTGCGGGATGCGCCGGATGCGTGCCCCGAGCTGCGCGAGCTTCTCCTCGATGGTCTCGTAACCGCGGTCGATGTGATAGATGCGCTCGATCTCGGTGTCGCCCTCGGCGACCAGGCCCGCCAGCACCAGGCTCGCCGAGGCTCGCAGGTCGGTCGCCATGACGGGCGCCGCGGTCAGCCGGCGCACGCCGTGGATGATCGCGGTATTGCCCTCCAGGCGGATCTCGGCGCCCATGCGGCGCATCTCCAGCATGTGCATGAAGCGGTTCTCGAAGATGGTCTCCACGACCGTGCCCACGCCTTCGGCGACTGCATCGAGCGCCGCAAACTGCGCCTGCATGTCGGTGGGAAAGGCGGGGTAAGGCGCGGTACGCACGTCCACGGCGCGCGGACGACGGCCGCGCATGTCCACCTCGATCCAGTTCTCGCCGCTGTCCACGCGCGCACCGGCCTCGCGCAGTTTCACCAGTACCGATTCCAGATGATCGGGCCGCGTGTTCTTGATGCGCACCCGACCCCCTGTGATGGCGCCGGCCACGAGATACGTGCCGCCCTCGATGCGATCGGGCAACACGTCATAGTGCACGCCGTGCAGCCTGCGCACCCCCTCGATGACGATGCGGTCGGTGCCCGCGCCGCTGACCTTCGCGCCCATCGCGTTCATGAACATCGCCAGATCGACCACCTCCGGCTCGCGCGCAGCGTTCTCGATGATGGTCTCGCCGTCGGCGAGCGCCGCGGCCATCATGAGATTCTCGGTGCCGGTCACCGTCACCGTATCGAGCACCAGCCGCGTGCCGCGCAGCCGCTCGGCGCGCGCGCGGATGTAGCCACCTTCGATATGGATGGACGCGCCGAGCGCCTGCAGACCCGCGACGTGGATGTTGACCGGACGCGCGCCGATGGCGCAGCCCCCGGGCAGCGACACGTCCGCACGACCGAAGCGTGCCAGCAGCGGCCCGAGCACCAGGATCGAAGCGCGCATCGTCTTCACCAGGTCGTAGGGCGCGAAGTACTCGCGGATCGAGCTGCTATCCACCTCGATGCGCATGTGCTCATCGAGCGTCACGGTGACCCCCATGCGCCCCAGCAGCTCGATGGTGGTCGTGACGTCCTGCAGGTGCGGCACATTGCCGATGCTCACCGGTCCTTCGGCGAGCAGCGCCCCGGCAAGGATCGGCAGCGTGGCGTTCTTGGCGCCCGAAACGCGCACCTCCCCCTCCAGGGCAATGCCGCCGCTGATGGTGAGCTTATCCATGCGCACCGCCGCCGGCGCTCTGGCTTTGCGCCTGCCACTCCTGGGGCGTATAGGCCTCGATCGAGAGCGCATGAATCTCGCGGCCCATGCGCTCACCCAGAGCTCGATAGACCAGCTGGTGACGCGCCAGGGGCCTGAGGCCCTCGAATGCCGTGCTGACGAGCAGCGCTGCGTAATGGGTATTGTCCTCGGAGCGCACGTCGACGCGTGCCCCGGGCAGATGCTGGCGGATCAGATCCGCCACCAGTTTGGAGTCCATGACGGTCATCTTACGGCATTGACAGGCGGCATCGGCAGGCTGGCACGCGGACAGCATCGTCGGCGGCAGTGATGGGCACACGACTGCTTAGCGCGGCCGCTGGCGCTATCATGGCCGACCTTACGCTCCGGGAAACGCTCACCGGCCCATGGCAGTTCCGCGACCACTCCGCAACGATGCTCCAGGATGAACGAGCCGCAGCACAACCTGACCGGAGACAGTACCCTGCTTGCCTCGGCCCGCCGCACGCTCGGCGTGGAGATCCAGGGGCTCGCCGCGATGCGCGAGCGGCTCGATGGCGCTTTCGCCGCCGCCTGTCACGTCTGCCTCGGCTGCGTCGGCCGCGTCGTCGTCACCGGGATGGGCAAGTCCGGTCATGTGGCACGCAAGGTCGCCGCGACGCTCTCGAGCACCGGCACGCCGGCTTTTTTCCTGCATCCGGGCGAGGCCGGGCATGGCGACATCGGCATGCTGACGCGGGGCGATGTGCTGCTGGCGCTGTCCAATTCCGGCGAGACCGTCGAGGTGCTGGGGCTGCTGCCCTACGTGAAACGGCTCGCCCTGCCCCTCATCGGCATGACCGGCAATCCCGACTCGACCCTGGCGCGCGCCGCCGAGGTGCATCTGAACGTGGGCGTCGCCGCGGAGGCGTGCCCGCACAATCTCGCCCCCACCGCGAGCACCACGGCGACACTCGCCATGGGCGATGCGCTGGCGGTCGCGCTGCTCGAGGCCCGCGGCTTCTCCGCCGATGACTTCGCCCGCTCGCATCCGGGCGGCAGCCTCGGACGGCGCCTGCTGACGCGCGTGGAAGACATCATGCGCCGCGATGAGGCACTGCCGCGCGTGCGCCCCGATGCACCGCTCGCCGAGGGGCTGCTGGAGATGACGCGCAAGGGCCTGGGCCTCACGGCCGTGCTCGATGAGCAGGAACGCGTGATCGGGGTGTTCACCGACGGGGATCTGCGGCGCGTGGTCGATCGCCGCATCGACGTACACAGTGCCAGCATGAGCCAGGTCATGACGCGCGGCGGCCGCGTGATCGAGCCGCGGGAGCTTGCGAGCGCGGCCGCGCAGCTCATGGAGCGCCACCGGGTCACGGCCCTGCTGGTGGTGGATGCCGAACGGCGCCTCATCGGGGCCCTGAACGTGCACGATCTGATGCGTGCGGGAGTGGTCTGATGGCAGCGGCCGGTCCGAAGGCACAGCGCCGGCGCGCGCACGCGAGCGCCTCCCAGCGCCGCGGTGTGCCGCTCGCCAGCATCCGCCTGCTGGTGCTGGACGTGGATGGGGTGCTCACCGACGGTCGTCTGCGCTACGGCCCCTATGGCGAGCGCGACAAGGTATTTCATGTGCGCGATGGCCATGGCATCAAGGCGCTGCGCGCCGCCGGCATCGACGTCGGGGTCATCTCCGGTCGCCGCTCCCCCGCCGTGCAGCGTCGCTGCCGCGAGCTTGGCATCGAACACCTGTTGCAGGGGATCGAGGACAAGGCAGCGGCGTTCGCGAGGCTGATCGAGCGCCTGGGCGTTGCGGCACGGCAGTGTGCCTGCATCGGCGACGATGTCCCTGACCTGCCGATCATGCAGCAGGCTGGACTTGCCGTCGCCGTGGCCGATGCGCATCCCACGGCGCTCGCCGCCTCACACCGGCGCACCCGGGCGCTCGGGGGCTTCGGAGCCGTGCGCGAAGTGTGTGACTGGTTGCTGGCGGCGAGGCGCGAGCCATGATCGGCCGCATCATCTTTTTGCTGCTCGCCGTGGCGGTGCTCGCGGCGCTGCTCTACATGCAGGAGCCCGAGAGCGGCAATACCGCGGCCACGCGCGCGCAGACTGCCGCGGGCGAGCCGGGCTTCGTGGCACTGGGCGCGCAGATCATCGAGACTGGCGACGACGGGCAGCCGCTCTACAGGCTCGATGCGCAGCGCATCGAGCAGCCGGTCCCCGACGGCATCATCTACCTCACCGCTCCGGTGCTGCACTACGAGCCGCCCGGTGCCAATCCCTGGGTGCTCACGGCGCAGCAGGGACAGTTGCCTCAGAGCGCGCAGAACGCAGACCTCTCCGGAGCGGTCAATGTCAGTGGTATACCGCAGGGATCACGGCGCATGATCCGCTTCCGGACGAGCACACTCCATGTCGACATGCAGAAGCAACTGGCCACCACCTCGGCCGTGGTTCAAATCGATTGGGGCGGCAGCGTGGTCAACGGCCACGGCATGAACGCGGACCTCAAAAGCGGCGCGGTGAAGCTCTTCCACGCCGTCAACGGCGCCATCGTGCGTTGACATGCGCGTGCCCTCCCGCCTCATCCCGGCGCTGCTGGCGCTGCTTGCACCGGCCACAAGCGCGCTGCTCGCGGCCCCGGCCGCGCCGGGCTCCACAGAGCCATCCGCCGGGCCGGCGGCACCGGCAGCCGCCGCAGCTCAACTGAGCATTGAAGCCACGCCATTGTTCACGGTCACACCGGCGCCCGCCTGCCATGAGGCATTGTGTTTCTGGGCCAACTCGGACGAGCCTGGGGCATCGCTGACCCTCTCGCGCACCCACATGGTGATGATCAATCCCGAGATCGTCGATACCACGCGCGGCATCGCCCACATCACCGCCGATCGCGGTGAGGAGAGCGGCCCCGAAGTGGGCAACAGCCGATGGGTGTTCACCGGACACATCCGCGCCGACATGAGCGATGGGCAGCTGCGGGCCGACATGGCCACGGTGCAGATCGTCGATGGACGCATCGTGTCAATCGCGGCGCAGGGCAGTCCGGCACTGTTTCAGCGCCCGGCCAGCGCCGCCAGCGCCGCCAGCGCAGCGCGCAACGCCACGGGCCCCTCGACAGCGGGCGCCCCCGGCGCGCCAGCAACCGGCGCGGGAAAAGGCGCCGCCGGCAAGGCGGGCTTGGCTGACATCACCGTGCGCGGCCACGCCGACTCGATCACCTACGATGCGGCGCACGATCGGGTGCAGTTCAGCGGCGAGAGCTGGTTCACCGACGGCTGCAACGAGCTCACCAGCCAGCTGGTGACCTACGATATGCAGACCCAGACCGTTCAGGCCGGTGCCAAACCAGGCGGCAACGGGCGTGTGCGCGGCGTGATCCGCAATACCCGTCCCGGCAGCTCCAGCGGCTGCACGGCGGACTCGGGACACTCATGACGCGGCTGGCCGCCGATCATCTCACCAAGACCTATCGCTCACGCCAGGTGGTCCGCGATCTGTCGCTGGAGATTCGCACCGGCGAGGTCGTGGGGCTGCTCGGACCCAACGGCGCCGGCAAGACCACCGCGTTCTACATGATCGTCGGGCTGGTCCCGGCCGACGGGGGCAGCATCTGCCTGGATGATCGCGATCTGACATCCCTGTCGATCGATCAGCGCGCGCGCCTGGGCATCGGCTATCTGCCGCAGGAGGCGTCGGTGTTCCGCAAGCTCTCGGTGGCGGACAACATCCTCGCGATCCTGGAGCTGCGACGCGAGCTCGATCGCGCCGGGCGCGAGCAGCGCCTGGAAGAGCTGCTCGAGGAGCTGCGCGTGAGCCATGTGCGCGATACCCGCGGCATCGCGCTCTCGGGCGGCGAGCGCCGGCGCGTGGAGATCGCACGGGCACTGGCGGCCGAACCGCGCTTCATTCTGCTCGATGAGCCGTTCGCCGGCGTCGATCCGCTCTCGGTGCTCGACATCCAGCGCATCATCCGCGAGCTGGCCGCACGCGGCATCGGCGTGCTGATCACCGACCACAACGTGCGCGAAACACTCGGGGTGTGCGGGCGCGCCTACATCGTGGACCGCGGCGTGGTCATCGCCTCCGGTTCCGCCGAGCAAGTCCTTGCCAACCCCCAAGTCCGTGAGGTGTACTTGGGTCAGTCCTTCCGCATGTAACGGAGTGGTTGAGCCGGAAATCCTTAGTTTTCAGCGGGTTGCTCGAGGGCTAGGTCCTCGCACAGACGCTTCGGGATGCCATCCGGCACGATTCATGCTCAAGCCCTCGCTACAACTGAGACTCGGACAGCAGCTGACGATGACGCCGCAGCTGCAACAGGCCATTCGCCTCTTGCAACTGCCGACCATCGAACTGCAGGCCCATATCCGCGAGCTGCTCGAGTCCAACGTCATGCTCGAGCAGGATGAGGATGCCGAGAGTGGCACCTATGAGAACCTGCCGAGCACCGAGACTGCACCGGAGACCGCGGCCCCGCCACAGGACTCGCAGGTCGAGGTGGTCGATGAGAGCTGGGCCGATCAGCCGGTGGGCGCGGCCGAAAATCCCTGGAGCGGCGGCGACGGCGCAGATGAGGATCGACAGCAGGAATTTGCCGATGCCAGCGGTCAGTCGCTGCGCGATCATCTGCTCTGGCAGCTGGAGCTGGCGCACCTTGCGACCGGCCAGCTTGCGATCGGCCGCGCCATCATCGATGCCATCAACGACGATGGTTACCTGAGCGAGCCATTGGATGTCATTGGAGCAAGCCTCAAGCCGGAAATCGATCCGGCTGTCGAGGAAGTCGAGCAGGTGCTCGGCATCGTGCAGCTGCTCGATCCGGCGGGTGTCGGGGCCCGTTCGCTGAGCGAATGTCTGCTGCTGCAGCTCGAACAGCTCGAATCCGCCACGCCGGGGCTGTCGCTGGCCAAGGCCATCTCGCGCAGCCACCTTTCGCTGCTTGCCGAGCGCGAGCTCACGGCGCTGCGCCGCGAGCTCAAGACCTCCGACGGCGAGCTCGACACGGCCGTGGCGCTGGTGCGCAGCTGCAATCCGCGTCCGGGATCGGCCGTCAGCGGCGCGTCGGCCGAGTACGTGGTCCCGGACGTGTTCGTACGGCGCACCCCGCGCGGCTGGTCGGTGGAGATCAATGCCGCAACGCTTCCGCGCGTGCGTCTGAACCATTCCTACGCAAGCCTCGTCGGCCGCGGCGCCAGCCATGCGAGCATGCGTACGCAGCTGCAGGAGGCGCGCTGGCTGCTCAAGAGCCTGGAGATCCGCAACGACACGCTGACCAAGGTGGCGCGCTCGATCGTCGAGCGGCAGACGGAATTTCTCGAGCGCGGCGAGGAATTCATGCGGCCGATGATCCTGCGCGACATCGCCGACGCCATCAGCATGCACGAGTCGACCGTGTCACGGGTCACCTCGGGCAAATACATGCACACCCCGCGCGGGGTATTCGAGCTGCGCTACTTCTTCTCCTCGCAGGTCGAGGGCAGCGACGGCTCGGGCACCTCCTCGACCGCGATTCGCGCCAAGATCCGCAAGCTCATCCGCGAGGAAGATCACACGGCGCCCTTGTCCGACAGTCGCATCGCCGAGATGCTCTCGGGCGAGGGCATCACGGTCGCGCGCCGTACGGTCGCCAAGTATCGCGAAACGATGGGCCTCGCTCCATCCAATGAAAGGCGACGCGGCAACGGCAGATAAATCGGAAAAAGTCATACCGAGAAGGAGATCCATCATGCAAATGAGTATCACGGGTCATCACATCGAAGTTACTGCGGCCCTTGGTAGTTACGTTGAAAAGCGCCTGGCGCGCGTGGTGCGTCACTTCGATCAGGTGATCGATACTCATATCGTGTTGACCGTCGACAAGCTCGAGCACAAGGCCGAGGCGACGCTGCGCGTGCGTGGCGAGAGTCTGCATGCGCTGGCGACCGACGCGGATATGTATGCCGCGATCGACGCGCTGGCCGACAAACTCGAACGGCAGGTGCGCAAGCACAAGGAAAAACTGACTGACCACCATGCCGAGCAGGCACAAAAAACCGCGCGCCTGTAGTCCGGACATCACGGCGCACGTGCCCGCAGGGCGGCCGTGCGCCTGATCTTCCTCAGTGGCCTCTCCGGCTCGGGCAAGAGCGTCGCACTGCACGCGCTCGAAGATCTCGAGTACTACTGCGTTGACAACATCCCGGCGACGTTGCTGCAATCCTTCATCGCGCACACGGTGCGCAGCGGCTCGGATGTCTATCAGCTCACCGCCATAGGCCTCGATGCGCGCAATCCCGATGCGGATCTGGGCACCGTGCCCGACCTCATCGCCGAGCTCAAGCGCAGCGGCATCCACTGCGAGCTGATCTTCCTCGTGGCCAGCGATGAGGAGCTGCTGCGCCGCTTCGCCGAGACGCGTCGCAAGCATCCGCTCAGCCGCCAGGGAGCGGACCTGCAGGCGGCCATCCAGCAGGAGAGGCGCCTGCTCGAGCCGGTCATCAATGCCGCGGATCTGGTCATCGACACCTCGCGCCTGAGCGTGCACGAGCTGCGCGAGATCATCAGCCGCCGTATCGGGCGGCGCCCGCGCGACCGCATGTCGATCCTGTTCGAATCCTTCGGCTTCAAGAACGGCATTCCGGGCGACGCCGATTTCGTGTTCGATGCCCGCTCGCTGCCCAATCCCTACTGGGAGCCCTCGCTGCGGCCGCTGACCGGACGCGATGAGGCGGTGGTCAGGTTTCTCGAGGCACAATCCGGCGTGGCCGAGTTCATCGACCAGGTGGCGCAGTTCATCGAGGCGCGCATTCCGGAGCACCAGGCGGCCAACCGCCGCTATCTCACCGTGGCGATCGGCTGTACCGGTGGCCAGCATCGCTCGGTGTTCCTCGCCGAGCGCCTCGCCGCGCGCATCGCGACGCGCTGGCCACAGGTGGCGGTACGCCACTCGACGCTGCCGGATGCCGTGAAGGTGCTGCCCGCCCCGCCCATCGCGCCCGTCGAGGCGGCCGCGGCCATCGCCCCGGCCGCAGCGGCCGCGCGCAACAGCGCGAAGACGAGCTGACGGGGACTATCCGCCCGCGCGCTTCGCCGTGAAGCCGCGCCGGGCAAGCTCCGCCACGAGCATGTCGCGGTGCTCGCCCTGGATCTCGATGCTGCCCTCGCGCACCGTGCCGCCGCTGCCGCAGCGACGCTTGAGCTCGGCCGCGAGCTGCTCGAGCTCCACGGCGCTGAGCGGCAGACCGCTGATC